>NZ_NFIO01000005.1:0-170299 GCF_002159425.1 Alistipes sp. An31A | reverse complement strand
ACAGAGAAGCGGTACAGCGAAAAGCAGGACGGCAATGCTGTGCCCGGGGTTTGGGCCCGGGGCGGGAGAACGGGTGGGGCGGCCGAAGAGGCGGCCTGGGCAGTTAGGCGGGCGGACGGTCGGGTGGGCGGCAGGGCGGCCGAACGGAAGGGTGAAAGAGTGGAAGGGATGGCAGGGCCGGACTGAAAAAGATGGTAATGGTAAAGGTCCCGGCCCGTCCGGGTCTCGATCCGTCAAGGGTTCGTTCGGACAACCCCTCCGGTCAGCCAAAGGGCTATTCCGTCAAGGGTCCGGTCCGTCCGAGCCTCGGCCCGCCGGAGTTCCTTCCCGAGAGAGTCGCACCCCGTCAAGTCCCGACCCGCCCGAGTCTCGGCCTGTCGAGGGTTCGTTCGGTCCCTCCCCCGGTCAGCCAAAGGGCTGTTCCGTCAAGGTCTCGGCCCGTCGAGGGTTCGTTCGGTCACCCTCCCCCGGTCAGCAAAGGGCCGTTCCGTCAAGGTCCCGGCCCGTCCGGGGCTCGGCCCGTCAAAGGTCCGGTCCGCCCGAGCCTCGGCCCGCCGGAGTTCCTTCCCGAGAGAGTCGCACCCCGTCAAGTCCCGACCCGCCCGGGTCTCGGCCTGTCAAGGGTTCGTTCGGTCACCCTCCCCCGGTCAGCCTAAGGGCCGTTCCATCAAGGTCCCGGCTCATCCGGGGCTCGGCCCGTCAAAGGTCCGGTCCGCCCGAGCCTCGGCTCGCCGGAGTTCCTCCCCGGGAGGGTCGCCCCACCCCTCCACGTCAGGGTCCCCACCGCACCTTTTCCCCTTTCCTCCCCCTTCATGTCCTCCTCCTCTCCTCTACCGCTCCGGCGCCTCTTACCCCTCCGACGCCCCGCCCCTCCATCCTGCGTTCCGGTGCGGCTGAGCCGCAGGGGCCGCGATTCGACCGCCGGGGGTGGAATCGCCCGAGCCAAGATGTGGAACGGGATTTCGGGTGCGGAGCGGAGAGCTGCCGCCGCGTCGGGGGCTCCGTTGCCGAGGCCTCCGGGTAGCCGGCCGGAGCCGACGCCGGGCAGACAGACATCCCGGGAAAGGGGGGGGGAGAGGCATCCCGGAAAAGGAAAAACAAAGAGCAGGAAAGGGTTTTCGAGCAGAAGGGGCCGAAACCGGCGAAGCGGCGAAGCGGCTGAGCCGCGAAGGGAAGACCGGTGGAGCAATGCCGCTGTACAGAGATGAAACGGAGCAGCGGTAAAGCGGGAAAAAGACAGAGATGCTTCGGTGCAACAGAGAAGCGGTACAGCGAAAAGCAGGACGGCAATGCTGTGGCACGGCGGGAAAACGGCGGAGCGATGCAAATAAAACGGTGCTGCGGTGAGCGGTGCAGCGGGAAACCGGGTAGCGGTGCGACTGTGAACCGATGGAACAATGCTGTGGCGCGGCTGTAAACCGGAGCGGCGGTGCGCCCGAGGGGGGGGGGCGAAGTGTCGACAACGTGTCGATAAAGTGTCGAAAGCTGTTGAAACGGGTTGATAACTTCGGCCGTAACTCTATGAATCAACCGATTGGCGGTGTTGATAACCTCCCGAACGGAGGCGGCCGACTGTGGATTACACGGCAAATATACAACCCCGACACCCCCCTTGTCAAGAGGTCGGGCAAGATTTTCTCGAAAATGTGGAATAAACTTCCGATTTTTGCTTACCTTTGCGTGTTGAACCAATTGCTCACAACCCATGGATGATGGTCACAGTACCCCATATCGCCGTAGCGTCGTATCCCGACGCGCTCCCCTTCATCTATGGCATCCGGCACGCTCCTGACTTCCGCGTCGGCGAGCTGCTGGCGGCTACACCGGAGCGCTGCGCCGAACTCTTTGCCGAACGGGAGACCGACCTGGCCCTCGTTCCGGCCGCCCTCGTGCCCGACCTTCACGACGCCGACATCGTCACCGAATACTGCGTCGGAGCCACCGGCCCGTCGCGCTCGGCGCTGCTGCTGAGCAACGACCCCCCGCGCGAACTCCGCCGCCTCTTCCTCGACCCCCAGTCGCCCACGGCCGCCCATCTGGCCGCCTACCTGCTGGGCAAGCGCTGGGGACTCACCCCCAAATATGTCCCGCTCGACGACTCCGAGCTGCTCTTCCGCGTCGAAACGGGCGACGGCTTCGTGCTGGGCGGAGGCAAGGCCGCCGACGCCGAGGGGCTCTTCACCCACGTGACCGACCTCACGGGCGAGTGGTGCGCCACCGAGCAGCTGCCCGTGGCGCTGGGCGTCTGGGTCGCCCGCAAGGGGACCGACCTGCTCCAAATCGAGGCGCTGGAGTATGCCCTCACCTTCGGACTGGAGCACACCTTCGAGGCGGTGCGCGAATCGGTTCCCGACGAGGCGCTGCTCGAAATCTACGAACATCTCTCCTCGGAGGTCGACTACCTGTTCGACCTCGAGAAACACAAGGCTCTCAAACGATTGTGGTCCTCCGGCGTGAAGAACGCGCTGCGGACCAATCCCGGCTGAAGGTAGCAACGGGTGCCGCCTGAGCACCGCCCGATTTGCCGATACGGATTACGCAATTTCTAAACGGGAGCCACAATGATTACCATCTACCTCAAGCAATACAACAAAATCATCCGCAACGCCGACACCAAGCTCTTCGACGACCTGGGTTACGACGACATTCTGTGGATTGACATGCTGTTGCCGACCATCAAGGAGCAGAAGGCCGTGGAGAACTTCATGGAAATCAGTCTCCAGACCAAACAGCAGGTCGAGGAGATTGAGTCGACGTCGAAGTACTCCGAGACGGAAAACGCCATCATCTCCAACTCCAACTTCTTCGTTCCGACGGGGGAGTCGTTCCTCGTCGAGCCCGTCTCGTTCATCATCTCCAACGAGGGCGTGCTGGTCTCGGTGCGCAACGCCGAGTTCCGCACCTTCCGCGAGACGGAGAAGCGGCTTCAGATGAACTACCGCAGCTACTCGACGGGCTACCACGTCTTCATCTCGCTGCTCGAGGTGCGCATCGACTTCGACGCCGACCTGGTCGAGCTGGTCTCCAAGCAGGTAGGCACCCTCTCGAAGGACATCAATTCGGAGGATGCCATCGACAAGGCGGTGCTGCACCGCATCAGCGCCCTGCAGGAGAGCACCATGTCGCTGCGCGAGAACATCTTCGACCGCCAGCGCGTCCTCTCGGGCATTCTGCGCTCGGAACGCTTCCCGAGCGATATCTACCCGCGGCTGCAGCTGATGATTAAGGACGTCAACTCGCTCATCAACCACGCCGACTTCAGCTTCCAGCGACTCGACTACATCCAGGATGCGGCGCTGGGTCTGATTAACATCGAGCAGAACGAAATCGTCAAGATATTCTCGGTGGCGGCCGTCATCTTCATGCCCGCGACGCTCATCGCCTCCATCTACGGCATGAACTTCAAGTTCATGCCCGAGATGAGTTGGGACTACGGCTACCTCTTCGCGCTGGCGCTCATGGTGCTCTGCTCGGCGCTGACGATTCTCTTCTTCCGCTTCAAGAAATGGCTGTAGAGAGCCGAACCGAACAGACGAGGGACCCGTCGCACGACGGGTCCCTCGTCTGTTTTTCTCTCTTCGTTTGTCTGTTTGGCCAGTCGTTGGCCGGCTGCTCCGCCGACCGTTTGCCGACATCCCGCCTGTTTTGTCCGGTTTTCAAGCTGTTCAGCAGGTCGTTGGCCGGTCGTTCCACGGGCTGTTCTCCGGCCGCTCGCCGATTTTGTCTGTCGGGCCTGCTCCGTCGGGTCCGTCGGGTCCATTGGTCCGTTGGTCCGTCGGGTCCATTGGTCCGTTGGTCCGTAGGGTCCATTGGCGCCGGAGGGGGTCCGTTGATGCCCGCACCCTGCCGCGGCCTGCGCCCTCTGCCTGCATCGAGGCGGCGGAAAAGCGTGCCGCCGCCCGGCTCGGCGCCGGACGAAGAATGCACGCGGCCCGAACCTCCGGCCCGGATGCCGACAACGGAGCCGCTACGCGCTCAAAACCTGCTCGCACGGACCTGCCCCGCTTGGGACATTTCAGCTCGGAACATCTCCGCACAGAACGTTCCCGTGCGGGCTATTTCCCCCTTGGGCCGCCCTGCTCCGGACACCTTCACTCAAGAAGCTCCGCTCCGGCCGTCCCTTCCAGGCCGCTCCCGGACACCCCCGCTCAGGCGGGAAACTCCTCGGGATGGCTTTTGACGTAGCCGAGCAGCATCGCCTCGTAGTTCTCGTCGAGCGACTGATACTCCGTCTGCAGCGCGTCGATTTTCGCCTCGTCCTCCTCCGTGGCATGCTCGCAGCAGGGGGACTCGATGCCCTCCAGCACGCGGCGCGCCCGCTCGACGATGTCGGCACGGCGCACCGCACCCAGCTCGCGGAAGTAGCGCACGGCCGGCTCCAGCAGATGGGCGTGGCGGTTGTAGCAGAGGCCGAAGAAGCCGCATTCGCGCACCTCGTCCTCGACCACCCGCGTCACGTAGAAGAGCCGCTCGCCGTGGGTCAGCCCCTCGGGACAACCCCGCTCGTTGCAGATGCCCTTCTCCTCGAGCGAGCTCCAGATGCGGTCGTAGAGCGCCTCGCCCTCCTGCGACTCGGTCTCGGCCCCCGGCTCGGAGCGATGTCCCTCATGACAAAGTTTTTCGAAAAAGTTCCACATGGTCAGTTGTTTTTGACGGGTCAGAAACGGCTGCTGCACACGCCCTTGCGGAGGTAGGATAGCTCTCCGGCAGAGACCTACGCCCGGTCGAACATCCCTTCCCGAAGGAGGGGCTCCATCCCGACGTCAGGCCTCGCCCTGCCGGCAGTCCCCGCCCCGACGGATGTTTTTCTCCTTTCTCCCGAGCGAAGCCCTCTTCCCGGCGGCGTTTTTCTCATCGGCCGAAGCCTTTTCTCCGGCGGTGCTCTCCTTCCCCGGCCGGAGCCTTCGCCCGACCCTCGGGCCGGCAAGGTGCGGCACCCGGTACGGCGTCATCGCAGCGCATTTCCAAACAAATTTACGAAATTCCTGCAAAAACCGTACTCCGCACCCCCTCCGAATTGCACCTCCACCCCCATTTTTTGCCGCCGCCGGCTCCCCGCCCGCTCCGCCACACCCCGATTCACTCCGAAGCCCCCTTCTCCGGCAACACCCGACCCGTCCAGCCCGCCTCCCTCGCCTGCACCCCGTCTACGCCCTCCGGAGCACCCGCATCGTCCGCCCGCAACCCGCCCACATCGCTCACCTCTTCCCGATACCCGGCATCCAGCCTCCTCCCCGATGCCGCCGAAACTCCTCTCCGCCCACTCCCCGCCTTCCGCCGCCACATTCGTCTCCTCCTCCTGCCGGAACCACACCCCGACTCGCCCCCGCCCCCGCCGTCTCTCCTGCCGTCTTCCCCATCACCGCCCCCCCCGCAGCAGCCCACCGACCGGGTGGCCGGCCAATGCCCCCTCCGTCGCCTTTCTGCCTCCCGCCCTTCTCTGCGTCGCCATCCTTTCTCCCGCCGCCTTCCGCCGTCACCACCGTCGTCTCCCCCTCCTCCCGCCGTCGCCGGCTCCTCACCTCCCCCGCCACGGCGCCCCCTCCGCACCCCCTTCTTTCAAAGAAAGAAGAGCCGACGCGGCCCTTATTCCCGACAAAATCGCTATCTTTGCAAAATATGGACGGCCCACCGGCAAAAAACGCGCGCAAGCGTGGCCTTTTGCCCGCGCCTTTTCGTATATTTGCACACTTGTATCCGCGTCATGCTCGAAAAACTGGCTAAACAGACCGCCGTCTACGGCATCAGCACCATCGTGGTGCGGTTCCTGAGCTACCTGCTCACGCCCTACTATACACGCATCTTCGGGCAGGAGACCTACGGCATCGTCACCGATGTCTACGCCCTCATCCCGCTGGCCCTCACCCTCCTGACGATGGGCATGGAGTCGAGCTACTTCCGCTTCTCGGCCAAGGCCGAGGAGGCCGGCGGCGACGTACAGGGCGCCAAGCGCCGGCTCTTCGCCACCACGTGGGGCGCCACCTCGCTGGCCGCCGTGCTCTTCTTCGCCCTCATCCTGCTCTTCCGCCAGGGCATCTCCGCCGCCATGGGCCCGGCCTACGCCGCCCATCCCGACTACATCGTCTGGGTGGGGCTCATCATCCTCTTCGACGTCTCGGCCTGCATCCCCTTCTCGCGGCTGCGCGAACAGGGGCGCGCCATGACCTTCGTGGCCATCAAGGCGCTCAACGTGGTGCTCAACGTCGCCCTGGCCTTCGCCTTCGGCATGGCGGGGCTCTTCGCCACGGAGTTCGGCGTGGGGTGGGTCTTCGTGGCCAACCTCGCGGCCAGCGTGGTGACCTGGTGCGTCATCCTCCTCACCACCGACCGCGTCCTTCCGCGCATCGACCGCCGCCTGCTGACGGCCGTCTTCGCCTACTCGCTGCCGCTGCTGGTGGGCGGACTGGCCGGCACGGCCAACGAGTTCATCGACCGCCAGCTCATCAAGTACCTCGTCCCCGAGGGGGCGATGGCCCAGCTGGGCGTCTACGGCGCCATCACCAAGATTGCCGTGGTGATGATGCTCTTCTACCAGATGTACCGCCTGGCGGCCGAGCCCTTCTTCCTCTCGAACTTCCGCAAGTCGGAGTTCGTCGCCATGAACGCCGCGGCGCTCAAGTACTACGTCATGGCCTCGATGCTCATCTTCCTGGGCATCGCCCTCTTCCGCGACCTCTTCGCGCTGATTGTGGGGCGTGACTTCCGCGAGGGCATCTACATCCTGCCCGTCGTGCTGGGGGCCAACGTGCTGACGGGCGTCTGGCTCAACCTCTCGTTCTGGTACAAGCGCGAGGAGCGCACCTCGCTGGCCATCGTCGTCACGGGGACGGGCCTCGTGGCGATGCTCTGCTTCGGGTGGCTGATGATTCCCCGCTGGGGCTACTTCGGGGCGGCTTGGGCGCGGCTGGCCAGCGAAACGGCGATGGTGGCCGTCAGCTGGTGGCTCAACCGCCGCTTCTTCCCCACGCCCTACGACTGGCGGCGCATGGGCGAGTATGTCGTCACGGCCCTCGCGCTCTTCTTCGTCTGCGAGCGGGCCGGGGTCGTCCTGGACAATATTTGGTTGAGCTATGCGTTTAACATAGTGGCATTTGCGGGCTATGCGGCCTACCTCGTACGGCGCGAGCACATCGACCTGAAGGCGATGCTCCGCTCGGCGCTCCACCGCCGGTAGCCGGGGGGGCAGGAAGGGGAGAGCCGGCCCCGCAACGAAACAACGAAACAACGAAACAAGGAACAGAAAGGAGAAGATTCGCATGCGATTTGCCGACATCATCGGACAGGAGGAGCTCAAGCGCCACCTCGTGCAGGGCATCGACTCGGGGCGCGTGAGCCACGCCCAGCTCTTCACGGGAAGCGCCGGACGGGGCGCGCTGGCGCTGGCCGTGGCCTACGTGCAGTACCTCTGCTGCCGCCACCGCCGCAACGGCGACTCGTGCGGCGAGTGTCCCGACTGCCGGCAGATTGCCGAACTGGCCCACCCCGACCTGCATCTGGTCTTCCCGGTCAACCGCCAGGGCAAGAAGTCGGGCGAGGCGGTGCGCAGCGACGAGTTTCTTCCCCTCTTCCGCGAACTCTTCACCCGCACCGGAGGCTACTTCTCGCCCCAGATGTGGTACGACAGCCTCGATTTGGGCAAGACGCTCAAGGGGATGATTTCGGCCCGCGAGGCCGACGACATCATCCGCAAGCTCTCCTTCAAGAGCTACGAGGCGGAGTACAAGACGATGCTCGTCTGGCTGCCCGAGACGATGAACGAGGAGGCGGCCAACAAGCTGCTCAAGATTCTCGAGGAGCCGTGGGAGCGGACCCTCTTCCTGCTGGTGAGCGAGCAGCCCGAGCTGCTGCTGCCGACCATCCTCTCGCGTACGCAGGAGGTCACCGTGCCGCGCCTCGAGCCGCGCGTGCTCGAGGAGGAGGCCTTCCGGCTGGGGGTCGACGACCCGCTGCGCGCCCGCAACATGGCGCGGCTGGCCGGGGGCGACCTGCTCGAGCTGCAGCGCCTGGCGGCGGGCGAGAGCGACACGCTGCGCCACGAAAACTTCACGCTCTTCTGCTCGCTCATGCGGCTGAGCTACAACAACCGCCACCTCGAGCTGCTGGGGTGGGCCGAGCAGGTGGCCGCCCTCACGCGCGAGCAGCAGCGTGCCTTCCTGCGCGACATGGCGCGGCTGCTGCGCGAGAGCTTCGTGCTCCACGCCGGCATCGACTCGGTCTGCTACCTCTGGGGCGAGGAGCTGGACTTCTGCCGCAAGTTCTGCCCCTATGTCGACTCGCACAACATCGAGCCGCTGGTGGCCCAGGTCGAGAGCGCCCAGACGCAAATCTCGCAGAACGGCAACCCCACGATTGTCTTCACGCACTTCGCCCTCGCGGTGAGCAAAATGATAGGATTACGTTAACGTCAACGCTATGGAGTTATGGCACGTGTGGTATTTTTGACAGGAGGAAACGTCGGCGACGTAAAACGGCGCCTGCAACGGGCACAACAGTTGCTCAACGAACGGGTGGGGGCGGTGCTGCGCTGCTCGCACCGCTACGAGAGCGCCCCGTGGGGCTTCGAGGCCGAGGAGCGCTTCTCGAACCAGGCCATCGAGGTGACCACCGACCTCTCGCCGCTCGAGGTGCTCGACACCATCGAGCAGATTGAGAACGAGCTGGGGCGCAACCGCGCGGCCGAGGCCGTCGAGCGTGCCCGCACGGGGAGCCGCTACTGCTCGCGCCCCATCGACATCGACATCCTCTTCTACGACGACCGGGTGATTGACACCCCGCGCCTGGTGGTTCCCCACCCGCTTCTGGCCGAGCGGGAGTTCGCGCTGGTTCCGCTCTGCGAAATCATGCGCACGCGCCGCCATCCGGTCACGGGGCTCACGGTGGGCGAGATGCTCGCGGCGCTCAAACACGACAACGAACCGACGACATGCTGAACGGAAAACGACTCAGAATAACGGCCGCCCTCTGCCTCCTGGCAGCGCTGGGCGGATGCTTCAAGGATGTCTCCTACGACACCTCCTACGTGCTCAAGCCGCTGCTCCAGAGCGCCTCGGGCAGCGACGTGGAGGCGCTCGAGGGGACCCTTGCCTATGCCTTTGCGGCCGACACCTCCGAGTGGGAGGTGACGAGCTACGAGGATGCGCTGGCGGGCATCATCACCTCGCGGCGCGACCCCTCGCTCAAGGACAACGCGCCGATGGCCACGGCCGAGCCCTACGAGGCCGAGGGGACACGCGGCTGGCTGACGATGCGCATCACGCGGTTGAGCGCGCTGGTGGTGGCCGTCAACCCCGAGCTGCGCCTCTACGGCTACCGCCAGCAGGGCTTCGGCGAGAACATGCCGCGCCTCTACTCGACGGTGGTCTTCCGCCCCTGGAAGCAGAGCTACGACGAGTCGAAGTCGTGGTTCATGCGCAACGACTTCTACACCCCGCCGCTCGAGGCGCAGTACATCATCGAGCCCTACGTCGAGACCACCGAAGGGGCGACGCCCGAGCAGCTCACCGCGCTCAAGGCCTACGCCTATGCGGTCGACACCACCGACTGGAAGGTGGCCACCTACGACGACGCCACGCTGGGCATCATCACCTCGAAGTACGACGAGGAGGAGACCAAGCGCAACCCGATGGCCACGGCCTCGCGCGACTCCGGAACGGGCAACTTCACGATGACCGTCTCGGGCACGCCGCTGATGGTCATCGTCGCCGACACGCGCAACCGCCGCTACGCCTACAGCCGCCAGGACATCGACCTCTCGGGAGGCCCCTACTCGGCGCGGCTCACCTTCCGCCCGTGGCGCACCGACTCGGTCTACGTCGAGGACGGCTGGCGCTTCGTCAACAACTACGACCCCGAAGCCGAGCCCGAGAACGGGACGACCCTCAAAACCAGACAACGATGAACGCCATGCCCCGACATACCCTGCGCGCCCTTCGGCTGGGCGTCCTGCTGCTCTTCGGCTCGACGCTGCTGAGCCGCTGCGCCACGATGATGACCCCCACGGGCGGCCCCAAGGATACGCTCCCGCCGGTCATCCTCACCATGACGCCCGACAACTACACGCGCAACGTCCCCACCGTCCCCAAGGGGATGAAAATCTACATCGGCTTCGACGAGTTCGTCCAAATCAAGGACCAGCAGAAGGAGTTCTTCACCTCGCCGCAGATGAAGAAGAAGCCGACGCTGACGCTGCGCGGACGCGGGCTGGTCATCCAGCTGCGCGACACGCTGGAGCCCAACACCACCTATGCGCTCAACTTCGGCAGCGCCATCCAGGACAACAACGAGAACAACCCGCTCTACTCGATGCGCTACGTCTTCTCGACGGGCGACGAAATCGACTCGATGATTCTCTCGGGCTACACGGCCGACAGCTACAAGACCGACTCCGTGTCGAAGAGCTTCATCTGGTTCTACCCGGCCGACTCGCTGGACGAGACCCCCGAGTACGACTCGACCATCTTCAACCGCAAGCCCTCGGTCATCGCCCGGGCCGAGACCAACGGCATCTTCATCGCCCAGAACCTCAAGCCCATCCCCTACCGGCTCTACGCCATCGAGGATACGAACGACAACCAGATGTACGAACCCGGAGTCGACCAGGTGGGCTTCATCGAGGAGCTGCAGAACCCGCTCGAGCTGCCCGACTTCGCCATCTGGTACGACTCGCTGCGCCGCTACGTGACGGCCGAGCCGCAGCTCTACTTCCGCATGTTCACCGACGTGGCCTTCCGCCGCCAGATGCTCTCCGAGACGGCCCGTCCGCTCCAGCACCAGGCGATGCTCTACTTCGCCTCGGCCCACCCGCGCATCGTGCGCATCCACTTCGACAGCATCCCCGACGAGCGGGTCATCATCGACCCCCAGACCGTGGGGCGCGATACGGTGGCGCTGTGGTTCAACATGCCCTCCGAGTCGCTTCCCGACACCATCCGCGGCACCATCACCTACTTCAAGCACGACTCCATCCGCCAGCTGCAGGAGGTGACCGAGGATTTGAAGCTCGCATGGCGCCTCGTCGAGACCAAGGCCGAGGAGCGCGAGCGCGAGAAGCTCGAACGCGAGAAGCGCAAGGCCGAGGAGGCGGGCGAGGAGTGGACCCCGCCGGCCGAGAAGAACCCCTTCGCCTGGAAGTTCGTCACCTCGGGCGAAATCAACCCCGAAGAGGACCTCGTCGTCGACTTCGACTACCCGCTGGCGCGGCTCGACTCGGCCTCGCTGGTGCTCACGCGCGACTACCCCGACAGCACCCACGAGGAGGTGCCGCTGCGCATCGTGCGCGACACGGCGCAGCTGCGCCGCTGGCACATCCGCACCGAGTGGGTTCCCGCCTCGAAATATACGCTCACCATCCCCGCGGGGGCCATCACCGACATCGCCGGCTTCTCGAACGACTCCATCGTGGAGTCGCGCGCGACGATGGACCCCGAGAAGTTCTCGACGGTGAAAATCAACGTCGTGGCGCCCGACGACGGGACGCGCTACATCATCCAGATGCTCGACGGCGGCGGCAAGCTCAAGCAGGAGCGGCGCGACCTGAGCAGCGGCCTCTGCCAGTTCAACTACGTGCCGGCGGGCGACATCCGCTTCCGCGTCATCGAGGACAGGAACGGCAACGGCAAGTGGGATGCGGGCAACCTTGTCGAGCGGCGCCAGCCCGAGCGCACGGAGCTCTACGCCAACGACGACGGGGAGGACACCTTCACCACCAAGGCCAACTGGGAGATGGAGTTCACGATGGACATGTCGCGGATATTCGCCCCCGTGACGATGGAGTCGCTCATCCGCACGCTCGACGAGCGCGAGGAGCAGCGTCTGCGCCGCGAGGCCGAGAAGCTGGCCAAGGAGGGCGACAAGGGGCGCCGCGAGCGCGAGATGCAGGAGCGCCAGGCCAACCAGGAGCGCTTCAACAACACCATGAATACCACGGGCGGCATGTTCATGCGCTGACGCGCCCCCGCAGAGAGAGACCCAATGAAACGATTTGCAATCATCGGACTACTGACCGCGGCCCTGCTGGGCTGCGCAAGCGCGCGGGCGCAGCACACGCTGGGCTTCGTCGTGGGCTACGGCATGGGCAGCGCCCGTTTCCAGCCCACGCAGGAGACGCGCGGCGTGTGGGGCATGTACAGCGCCGGCCTGACGTGGCGCCACTACGGCAAGCAGCGCTTCGTGGGGGGCTTCGGCGCCGACCTGGAGTTCCTCCAGCAGGGCTTTTCGTTCGCCCTCAACGCCTCGCAGGTCGAGGACAAGAAGGACTACAGGTACTACACGCGTCGCGTCAACTCGGTAGTGCTGCCCATCGTCTGGCAGCCCCACGCCTACCTCTTCAAGCACCGCGTAAGGCTCTACCTCGAGGCGGCGGCCACCTTCTCCTACAACATCTCGTCGACCTACGAGGACGAGGTGCTGCGCGACGCCGGGCGCCCCGACTGGCGGGGCGACTACCCCTTCAAGGTCGAGCGCGACAACCGCTGGGGCTACGGCCTGGCCGGCGGCGCCGGCATCGCCATCCTCATCCGCCGCTTCGAGCTCAACCTGCGGGCCCGCTACTACTTCGGCTACTCGGACATCGTGCGCAACCGCAACAAGTATGCGGACAACACCACCGACGGCGCCGAGAACCCCTTCTGGGCCACGCCGCTGCGCTCGCCGATGGACAACCTCAACATCAGCATCGGCCTGAGCTACCGCTTCAACAAGGAGGGCTTCGACTCGTGGAACACGCCGCGCCGCAAACGCGAGAAGGCCGGCGTCGAATTCAGTTACGACAAGAAAAACAGATAACACCATGGAAACGACCCGTCAGCAGAAAATCGCCCGTCAGATTCAGAAGGACATCGCCGATATCTTCCAGAAGGAGGGGGCCGCGCTGGTCCGCGGGCTGCTCGTCACCGTCACGGCGGTGCGCGTCTCGCCCGACTTCAGCTACGCCAAAATCTACGTGAGCGTCTTCCCCTTCGAGAAGAGCCGCGAGCTCATGGAGCGTCTCGAGCACGAGAACTGGTTCGTGCGCCGGGCGCTGGGCCAGCGCATCCGCAACCAGCTGAAGAACGTCCCCGAACTGCAGTTCTTCCTCGACGACTCGCTCGAATACATCGAGCACATCGAGGAGGCGCTCAAACACTGACCCGACCGCTCCGCACCGCACCCCTCGCCGCCGCATGAACCTGCCCCGCCATATCGCCCGCCGCTACCTCTTCGCGCCCAAGTCCCACTCGGTCATCAACCTCATCGCGGGGCTGAGCGTCGTGGCCGTGGCCATGCCCGTGGCGGCGATGCTCATCCTGCTCTCGGTCTTCAACGGCTTCGAGAGCCTCATCCGGCAGATGGGCGGGGCCTTCGACGCCGACCTGACGCTCACGCCCGCCGCGGGGATGACCTTCGAAACGGCGAGGCTCGACACGGCGGCGCTGGCCGCCGCGCCGGGGGTCGAGGCCCTCTCGTTCATCCTCGAGCAGAACCTGCTGCTCGAGCGCCACGGCCGCCAGGCGGTGGCCACGCTGCGGGGGGCCGACGACGCCTACGCGAAGGTGCTGCCGCTCGACAGCATCGTGGCGGGGGGCGACGCACGGCTGCACGTGGGCGAGCTCGAACGGCTCGTCATCGGCCAGACAATGGCCTACACGCTGGGCATCCGCACGCTGGCCGACGCCGAGGTGACGCTCTACGCCCTGCGGCGGAGCTCCTTCTCGACGCTGCTGCCGCTCGACAGCTACACGCGGCAGCGCGAGCCGGTGGGGGGCGTCTACGTCCTCGACCTCGAAACCGAGCGGCGCTACGTGCTCGGCTCGCTGCACATGGCGCAGGAGTTGTTCAACTACCCGGGCCGCGCCTCGGCGCTGCTGCTGCGCACCGCGCCCGGGGCCGATGCCGAACAGGTGGCCGCCCGCGTGGCCCGCATCGCGGGCGACGACTTCCGGCTCCGCACGCGGGCCGAGATGCAGGCCTCGCTCTACCGCATCATGCGCTACGAGAAGTGGGGCATCTTCTTCATCTCGCTGCTGGTGCTCGTCATCGCCTCCTTCTCGATTGTCGGGGCGCTGGCGATGCTCATCGTCGAGAAGCGCGACGACGCCGCGACGCTCCGTGCGCTGGGTGCCGACACCTCCTTCCTGCGGAGGCTCTTCAGCGCCGAGGGGGCCCTCATCAGCGGCGCGGGGGCGCTGCTGGGCGTGGTGTTGGGCGTGGGCGCGACGCTGCTCCAGCAGCACTACGGCCTCATCCGCATCCCTGCCGAGAGCTTCCTGATGCAGAGCTACCCGGTCGAGTTCCGCTGGACGGACCTGGCGGCCGTCGCCGTGGCCTTCACCCTTGTGGCGGGGCTCATCACGCACCTCACCGTGCGCAGCATGATAAAACGTACCGAACCATGAAATACCGCATCCGACTGGCGGCGCTGCTGCTGCTCGGCCTGATGGCCGGAGCCTGCACGCGCCACAAAATCATCCCCGACGATGAGCTGGCGCTGATTTTCCATGACGCCTTCCTGACCAACGCCTACATCACCACGGAGCGGCTCCGCCTCGATTCGCTCGAGATTTACGAGCCGATTTTCGCCCGCTACGGCTACACGACCGAGGACGTGCAGTACACCATCGGCAACTTCTCGAAGCGCAAGAGCGCCCGCCTGGGCGACGTGGTCGAGGAGTCCATCCGCATGCTCGAGGAGGAGGGCAAGCGCTACGAGCACGAGGTCTCCATCCTCGACACCATCGACAACGTGGCGCGGCGCACCTTCACGCGGCGCGTCTACACCGACTCGCTGGTGCGCGTGCGCACGCTGCGCGACACGGCGCGGCTCCACGTCCGCCTCGACACCCTCCTTGCGGGCGAATACAACCTCTCGGTCTGCTATACGGTCGACTCGCTCGACCGCAACCCCGGGCTGCGGGGCTCGGCGTGGCTTGAGCGCTGCGACGGCAGCCGCACGGGGGGCTACACCTTCACGCTGCGCCGCGGCAAGGAGGAGCGCTTCTCGCGCCACTTCACCACCGACAGCACCACGCGCAGGCTGCACCTCAACCTCTTCCTGCCGCGCGAGGCGGCCGGACGCCCCTCCGTCACCATGCGCGACCTGCGCATCGACTACACGCCCCCGACGGCGCAGGCCGTCGAGAGCCTCTACATCCGCCAACTCGACATCCGCATCTTCGCCGATGAATTCTTCCGCGCAGCCCATCCGGCGGATAGCCTCTAACCTGCTCTGGCAGCCCGGGGGCTTTCTGCGCCACCCGCTGGTGAGCATCGACGCCGGGGGGCGCATCCTCGGCGTGGAGCAGTGCGCCGAGCCCGACCGTCTGGCCGGCGTGGAGTTCTACGGCGGAGTGCTCCTCCCGGGGCTGGTCAACGCCCACTGCCACCTCGAACTGGCGCACCTGGCGGGGATGATTCCCGCGGGGTGCGGCTTCCGGGGCTTCATCCGCGCGCTGCGGGCCCACCGCCACGCCGTGAGCGGTGAGGAGCGCCACCGCGCAGCCGACCGCATCGACGCCGCCATGCGCAGCCGCGGCATCCGCGCCGTGGGCGACACCTCCAACGGGATGACCTCGTTCGCCACCAAGCGGCGCAGCGCACTGCGCTACCACACCTTCGCCGAGCTCTTCGGACTGCGGAGCAGCACCACGGAGCACCTCGCGCCGCTGCTCGCCGAGCCCGACACCTCGCCCACGCCCCACTCGCTCTACGCCGTGCAGGAGGCCCCCTTCGCGGCGCTTGCCCGCGAGGGCGACGCGCCCCTCTCGCTCCACTACCTCGAGACGCCCGACGAGAAGGAGCTCTTCCGCGGGAAGGGCGGGCTGTGGGAGTGGTACCGCAGCGAGGGGCTTTCGTGCGACTTCCTCCACTACGGCTCGCCGACGCGCCGGCTGGTCGAGCAGACGCCCCGCGACCGCTCGCTGCTGCTGGTCCACGCCACCTGCACGACGCAGGAGGATATCGACCAGCTGCGCGAACACTTCACCGCACCGCTCTACTGGTGCCTCTGCCCCACCTCGAACCGCCACATCTCGGGGCTTCGCCCGCCCGTCGAGCTGCTGCGGCGCAACGGCGCCCTCATCTGCCTGGGTACCGACTCGCCGGCCTCGAACCCCGCCATGTCGCTCTTCGAGGAGATGCGACAGCTGGAGGAGGTACCGCTCGGGGAGCTCATCGCCTGGGCCACGCTCCACGGCGCCCGCGCGCTGGGGATGGAGCAGGAGCTGGGGAGCGTCGAGCCGGGCAAACGGCCGGGGCTCTGCCTGCTTTCAGGCATCGACTACGCCTCGATGCGTCTGGGCCCCTCCGCCCGCCTCCGCCCGCTGCTCTGAGCGAGGGGAGCGAGGGGAGCGAGGGGAGCGCCCGCACCGCCCCGAAAGGGCCGCCGCAGACCCGAAGCCGGCGCCGCACTGGAAAAGGACCGCCGCAGACCCGAGTACTACCCGCCTTCTCCACCCGCCGCTCCGAACGAGGAGGGCTCCCGCGCCACCCACCTCCGCAACAACAGGTCGACCCCGAAACCGGCTTTCACCTTCGCCATCCGCCGCTCCGAGCGAGGAGGACGCCCGCGCCAACCCGCCGGAAAAGGGCCGCCGCAGCCCGAATCCTACCCGCCTTCTCCGTCCGCTATTCCGAACGCCCAAGGCCGGTGCGGAACAATCCCTTACGCTTCCCCGGGTCCATCCGCCACCCCGGCTCCATCCACTCCCCCTGGCTCCTTATTATAAAAGAGTCACGCACGGCCGCTCCGCCGCCCTCCTCCTTTCCCCGCAGCTCCGTCCCGCTCCCCGCCATCGCCCCTGCCGGAATCGGGGTTGCACAAACCGGAATTCCGGTCATCCCCCGCAGCGCACAAAGCGCTATCTTTGCACCGTCGGACCCATCGCCCGACATCCGAATACCATGGCAGACATCTTCGAACGCATGAAAGCGGGCGAGCTCATCCTCGACAGCGACCCCGAATATCCCCGCCTCTACGAGGCGCTGCTGCGCGGCATGCGCATCACCGGCGAACTCAACTCCTCCTACCGCACCCCCGCCGAGGTGCGCGCCGCCCTGAGCGAGCTGACCGGCCAGCAACTCGACGACTCGGTATGGGTCGTTCCCCCGTTCCACACCGACTTCGGACAGTTCATCCGCTTCGGCCGGGGCGTCTTCGTCAACAACGGCTGCACCTTCATGGACCGCGGCGGCATCACCCTTGAGGAGGGGGTCTTCATCGGCCCCAACGTCAACCTCATCACCGAGAACCATGCCGAGGAGCCCGAGCTGCGCCACAACGTCTACGGGCGGCCGATTCTCATCCGCCGCAACGCCTGGATAGGGGCCTGCTCGGTGGTGCTTCCGGGGGTCACCATCGGTGAGAACGCCATCGTGGGGGCCGGTTCGGTGGTCACGCACGACGTCCCGGCCGACACCATTGTGGCGGGCAATCCGGCGCGCGTCATCCGCCCGATTCGCAAGTAGCAAGGGCCCGGAACGGGAGGCGGTGGGCCCGAGCCCGGGGACAGAACCTGGGAACAAAACCCGGGGCCCGATGGAGCCGGAAATCGGAACCGGCTTCGGAAAGAGGCCCGAATCGGTCCCTACGGAGCCGGGAACAGGCCCGGGAGCCAACCGGAGCCCGTACCCGCCCGATGAATCACCCCGCGCCGATGCCGGCCCTTCGGTCCGCAACCCGCATGCGGCATCCCTCACCCCGGCTTCAGCCGGGGTTTTTCGCAATGAGAGCCGCCCGAACGCACTGCAGACCTCGCAGAAGCCGTCGCACCCGCCCCGCCGCCGGAAAATCGCCCCGCCGTCCGACCCCGGAAAAACCCATCCGACCCCGGGGAAACCCGTCCGAGCCCCGGGAAGCCCCTGCCCGCCCGGCATCGCCGACCCTTTCAGTCGCACCCGGCCCCCTGCGCCCGCCAGAGAAACGGAAGCCCGCACCGCACCCCGCCAACCATTCCGGACCCTCGACACCGCCCTTCGCAATCCACCGGCCTCACCCGCACCGGGGAACCGCCTTACGCCGCACCCCCATGCCACACCGCTCCGGCACCCCTCCAACCGCTCCGTCCCCCTCGCAACAGCGCCTCACCTGCGCCGGAGAACCGCCCCGCTGCGGGGAACCTCTCCGCCCCCACAGCATCCACGCGCCGCAACACCCTCCCGTGCGACCTTTTCCGTTCACGAAAAAGAGCCCTAACGTTTGCAGATAAGCTTTTACTTGCCGAAATTCGAACTTCCGGCAACCCCAATCTTCGCATTCATGAAAAGTTTAGGCATAGACATCGGCTCCTCTTCGGTGAAGGTGTCGCTAATGGACATTGAAACGGGCGCCTGCGTCGCCTCGGCCACCCAGCCCGCGCAGGAGATGCCCATCGAGGCCCGCCACAGCGGCTGGGCCGAACAGGACCCCGACCTGTGGTGGTACTACGTCGGCGTGGGGCTCGACGCCCTGCGCGAGGCGGGACACCCGCTCGACGACGTCAGGGCCGTCGGCATCACCTACCAGATGCACGGCCTGGTCTGCGTCGACTGCACGGGACACCCCCTGCGCAAGGCCATCATCTGGTGCGACTCGCGCGCCGTCGAAATCGGCGCCGAGGCACTCGAAACCCTCGGCCGCGAACGCTGCCTGGAGCACCTGCTCAACTCGCCGGGCAACTTCACCGCCTCGAAGCTGGCCTGGGTCCGCCGCAACGAACCCGAACTCTTCGCCCGCATCGACAAGGTGATGCTCCCGGGCGACTACATCGCCTTCCGCCTCTCGGGCGACATCTCGACCACCGTGGGCGGCCTCTCGGAGCAGATTCTCTGGGACTTCGCCGAGGAGCGGCGCGCCGACTTCGTGGCCGACTACTACGGCATCCCCCACGCGATGCTGCCCCGCGCCGGCGCCTCCATCGGCATCGAGGCCCGCACCGACGCCCGGACCGAGGAGCGCTTCGGCATCCCGGCCGGCACGCCCATCTCCTACCGCGCGGGTGACCAGCCCAACAACGCCTTCTCGCTCAACGTGCTGGAGGCGGGCGAGGTGGCCGCCACGGGCGGCACGAGCGGCGTGGTCTACGGCGTGGTCGACACGCGCCGTGCCGACCCCCTCTCGCGCGTGAACACCTTCGTACACGTCAACCACCGTCCCGAGCAGCCCCGCTACGGCATCCTGCTCTGCATCAACGGCACGGGCATCATGAACTCGTGGATGCGCCGCAACGTCACGCAGCAGACGCTCGACTACGCCGCGATGAACCGCCTGGCCGAGAGCGTCCCCGTCGGGTCGGACGGCCTGCTGGTGGTCCCCTTCGGCAACGGCGCCGAGCGTGTGCTGGGCAACCGCTGCCCGGGTGCCTGCATCCACCGCCTCGACCTCAACCGCCACACCACGGCCCACCTGCTGCGCGCCACGCAGGAGGGCATCGCCTTCTCGTTCCGCTACGGCCTGGACCTGATGCGTCCGCTGGGGCTCAACCCCGCCGTCATCCGCGCCGGAGCGGCCAACCTCTTCCTCTCGCCCCTCTTCCGCCAGACGCTCGCCACGCTGACGGGGGCGCGCATCGAGCTCTTCAACACCGACGGCTCGCTGGGCGCCGCCCGTGGTGCCGCCCTCGGCGCAGGGCTCTACCGCTCGCGCGAGGAGGCCTTCGCATCGCTGCGCCGCGTCGATGCGGTCGACCCTGCCCCGGCCGACCGCGACACGCTCGAGGAGCGCTACGCCGAGTGGTGCGCGCTCGTCGGACGCGAAACCGGTTGCTGAATCCCCTGACCTGAACAGAAAACCCTACAAATCAATTCACAATAAAAATTATGGCAACAAAAGAGTATTTCCCTACCGTGGGGAAAATCCCCTTCGAGGGCAAGGATTCGAAGAATCCCTTTGCATTCCACTACTATGAGCCCGAGCGCGTCGTGCGCGGCCGCAAGATGAAGGACTGGTTCCGCTTCTCGATGGCCTGGTGGCACACCCTCTGCGCCGAGGGCGGCGACCAGTTCGGCGGCGGCACCAAGAAGTTCCCCTGGAACGAGGCCGCAACGGCCATGGAGCGTGCCCGCAACAAGGTCGATGCCGGCTTCGAGTTCATGCAGAAGATGGGCATCGAGTACTACTGCTTCCACGACGTCGACCTGGTGGACGAGGCCGCAACGCCCGAGGAATATGAGAAGAATCTGAAGGAGATTGTCGCCTACGCCAAGCAGAAGCAGGCCGAGACGGGCATCAAGCTCCTCTGGGGTACGGCCAACGTCTTCGGCCACGCCCGCTACATGAACGGTGCCTCGACCAACCCCGACTTCGACGCCGCAGCCCGCGCCATGCTGCAAATCAAGAATGCGCTGGACGCCACCATCGAGCTGGGCGGTCAGTGCTACGTCTTCTGGGGCGGCCGCGAGGGCTACATGTCGCTGCTGAACACCGACATGAAGCGCGAGAAGGAGCACATGGCCACGATGCTGCGCATGGCCCGCGACTACGCCCGCTCGAAGGGCTTCAAGGGTACGTTCCTCGTCGAGCCCAAGCCCATGGAGCCGATGAAGCACCAGTACGACGCCGACACGGAGACGGTCATCGGCTTCCTGCGCGCCCACGGCCTGGACAAGGACTTCATGGTCAACATCGAGGTGAACCACGCCACGCTGGCCGGCCACACCTTCGAGCACGAGCTGCAGTGCGCCGTCGACGCCGGCATGCTGGGTTCGATTGACGCCAACCGCGGCGACTACCAGAACGGCTGGGACACGGACCAGTTCCCGATTGACCTCTACGAGATGGTTCAGGCCATGATGGTCATCCTGCGCGGCGGCGGTCTGAAGGCCGGCGGCACGAACTTCGACGCCAAGACGCGCCGCAACTCGACCGACCTGGAGGATATCTTCATCGCCCACATCTCGGCCATGGATGTCATGGCGCGCGCTGCTCATCGCCGCCGACATCCTCGACAACTCGCCCTACGAGAAGATGCTCCGGGAGCGCTACGCCTCCTACGATTCGGGCGAAGGCAAGCTCTTCGAGGAGGGCCGCCTGACGCTCGAGCAGGTTGCCGAGTACGCCCGCACGCATGAACCCGTGCAGCGCAGCGGCAAGCAGGAGCTCTACGAGGCCATCGTCAACATGTACGTATAACCACACCCGGCGACCCGCCGGTATCCTGCCCGGAGCGCCCGCCGCGTGCGGAGCGCCTTCCGACAAGCTGTTCCGCCCCCGCCGCACCGCCCCCTCACCCGGGGAGCCCCGTGCGGCGGGCGAACGGCGTGTCGGTACCGGATGCGTCGCCCCGCCAAAACCAACCCCTCGACAATGACCTCGGAACCCAAAACGGGGAGCCGCCTCTACCTGCTCTCCATCGTCATGGTCGCCGTCATCGGCGGCCTGCTCTTCGGCTACGATACGGCCGTAGTCTCGGGTGCCGAACAGGCGCTCGACCAATTCTTCCGCACGGCGCGCGACTTTGACTACACGCCGTGGCTGCACGGCTTCACCGCCTCGAGCGCCCTGCTGGGCTGCATCATCGGCGGCGCCATCTCGGGCTTCTGCGCCTCGCGGCTGGGCCGCAAGCGCTCGCTCATCGTGGCCGCCGTGCTCTTCTTCGTCTCGGCCGTCGGGTCGTGGTGGCCCGAAAGCGGCATCCTGCCCTACGGCGAAGCCTCGCGCGCGCTGCTCATATCGTTCAACTTCTACCGCATCATCGGCGGCGTGGGCGTCGGCCTGGCTTCGGCCCTGTGCCCGATGTACATCGCCGAAATCTCACCGGCACGCATCCGCGGCACGCTCGTCTCGTGCAACCAGTTCGCCATCATCTTCGGCATGCTGGTGGTCTACTTCGTCAACTACCTCATCCGCAACAACCTGGGCGACACCGCCGAGACCATCCAGACGGCCATGGTCGCCGTCGGCTGGCGGCGGATGTTCCTCTCGGAGGCCTTCCCCGCGGGCGCCTTCCTGCTGCTCATCCTGCTCGTCCCCGAGACGCCGCGCTACCTCGCCCTCAAGGGGGACGACCGGCGCGCCTTCGCCGTTCTGGAGCGCATCAACGGCACCTCGGAGGCACACTCGATTCTGGCCGACATCAAGTCGACGGTCCACGAGCGGCGCGAGCGGCTCTTCGCCTACGGAGGCATGGTCATCGCCGTGGGCGTGCTGCTCTCGTTCTTCCAGCAGGCCATCGGCATCAACGTGGTGCTCTACTACGCGCCGCGCATCTTCGCCAACATGGGAGCCACGGGCGACGCCTCGATGCTCCAGACGGTCGTCATGGGTGTGGTCAACATCATCTTCACGGTGGTGGCCATCTTCACGGTCGACAAGGTGGGACGCAAGCCGCTGCTGATGATTGGCTCGACGGGCATGATGATAGGCATGCTGGCCCTCGCCGTGCTGTCGTTCACCGACGCCATCGGCCTTGCGGCGCTCGTCTTCATCATCCTCTACACCGCCTCGTTCATGATGTCGTGGGGCCCCATCTGCTGGGTGCTCATCTCGGAGATTTTCCCCAACACGATTCGCTCGCAGGCCGTAGCCATCGCCGTGGCGGCGCAGTGGGTCTCGAACTTCCTGGTTTCGGCCACCTTCCCGTCGCTGAGCGGCTGGAGCGTGGGGGGCACCTACTGCATCTACGCCTTCATGTCGCTCCTGTCGGCCCTCTTCGTCTGGAAGATGGTTCCCGAGACCAAGGGCAAGACGCTCGAGCAGATGTCGGCCCTCTGGCGCAAGTAACGACCCCCAGAGCCCGCCTCCGGGCCCTTTCCCGGACAGACCCGGCTCTGAGAGGACCCGGCCAGCGCCGAACGGGGCCCCAACGATTCCCGGGCCGTTCCCAAAGCCTCCGGGCCGCGGATTCGACCCCGCCCTTCAACGAAAACCCCTGCCCGCAACCATGCGGACAGGGGTTTTTGTCTTATCCGGAGCGCAGGATTTCATCCGGCCGGGCCGTTCCGCTTCCGGACGCCCGCCTTTCACACGCGGGAGACGGGGTGCCTCACCCGGCCGCTCCCGGCCACACACGGCCGCCCGGCCGCACCCGCGACAGCGACAGCGACAGCGACAGCGACGGCGCCGTCAATCGCCCTGCAACAGGCGGTCGAGCAGCCGGTAGAAAGCCTCGCCCGACCCCTTGAAGCACGCCAGCACCCGCCCCTCGGGCGACAGGACAACCTTGAACGGATAGGCCGTCACGCCGTAGCGCACCTCCGTGGTTCCGTCGTGCGAGAAAACCTGCAGCCACGGCATCCGATTCTTCGCCACAGCGGCCCGCCACCGCTCCTGCCTGTCGTTGCAGGCCACGCCGACAATCTCCAGCCGCTCCCCATAGCGGCGACAGTACTCCTCCAGGGTGGGGAATTCCCGAATGCACCACGAGCACCACGACCCCCAGAAGTCGACGACCACATACTTGCCCCGTCCGAAAAGAGCGCTCAGCCGGAACTCCTCGCCGTTGATGTCCTTCAGCGTAAAGTCCGGCGCAGGGCGCCCCACCTCCAGCTCCGGCCTCGCGGCTGCGGCCGCCTGCTGCTCCCGGGCCACGCGGGAGAAGATGGACTCTATCACGTCGATGTAGCTTCTGAAACGCCCGTTCCGCACCTCAGGCGAGAGCCTCCGGATGGCGGGCAGTATCTCCGTATAGTTCTGGTTGAGCAGGAGCACGGCCGAAAGCTCGTCGTCGGTATGGCTGCTCAGGTATCGGCCGGCAACCACCCACAACCGCCTGTTTATGGCGAGATTGGCCGCCTTGCGGATGCTGTCGGCCTCCGTGCGGTCGAGCCCCCCGGCCACATCCCGCTCATACCGGGCCCGCACGGCGTCAAACTCCCGGTAGAAGGGTACCAGCTGCTGCCGGAGGCTGTCGAACCGCTGATAGAAGGCCGAGCCCCCGATGCGCCAGTCGCTGGCGGAGGCAAAGGGGCCCTCCACCTCCGCACGCTCGCCGGGGACGAAAAAGAGAGACTCCTTCCCACCGGTCGAGCGAACGGCCAGAGAGGCCTGGCAGGCCTGCACCAGCGAGCATTCATAGGTGAAGAGACCCTCGCCATCGACGGGAACAGCGGCATTCACCACCCTCTTTTCCGGTTCGCGCACGACGTACTCTATCCGCAGCGTATCGTTCGCAACATCGGTAAAACGCCCCCTGAGCGTAAAATTGCGGGCCGACAGATTCAGGGCCATGGTCGCCAGCAGGGCCACAGCGAGTGCAACTCCTTTCATTCTCTACGATTTTTTGTTCGTTCCACGATTGCCACCCGGCGCCTGCCGGAGAGACTTCCGACAGCGAACGGGAAGCGGAAGCCCTGCCGCGCGATGCCGGCAGCGACTCCCGACGACAAAATTAGGTGTTTCGCGCGAACGAGGAATTGATGCAAATCAATTTCCGCACCGAAGCACGCCCCGCATCCAAGCCCCACACAGATTCCACACGGACCCCACACGGGCCCCGCGCCGACACTCCACGCCGGCAGAGGGAACAGCGCGGCGCTTTATAACGCCCCAAAACGCTGTGGCAGGACAACGCCGCAACAGGACAAAAGAAAACCGCGTTGCAGACATCTACAACGCGGTTTCTGTGAGGTCTGAAGCGGACATATAGATATGGTATTTTAAAGCCTTTTAGAGATTTTACAACATAAAATAATCATTGATTAACAGTGTATTAAGAACATATAAATAAGTTAAGGATTTTTTGATTCTTTAGAAATCTGTGTGTATATTTGTGTGTAAACAATATTGAGAACCAACGCTACACACAATGGCTTGCAATTTCATCTTAGAGAAAAGAAAAGATAAAAACGGGCAATTAATTACAAGTAAGGTCCCAATCTGTGCTGATATCAATCTCAAAGGGATGAGGATTAGATACGTTACCGGCTATAGAATAGATGCAGACAGATGGAGTGATTCTAAGATTGTGGACGAGAATACAGGGGAAGTTATTCGCACTCAAAAAGTGAAAAGAAACTCCTATGGAACCAAGAACGGCAATTCAGTTGCCTATAATTTCATAAACAACGACCTTGCAATCATTAAATCTACTGTTTTGGAGTTTGAGTCTCAATTAGCCACACAGACTATCACAAGAGACATGGTTATCTCCAAATTAGATGAACGTATCAAAAAAGTCAAAAATACTATTCAAGCTGATGATGATACCTCCTTTTGGGGATTGTTCAGGAAATTTATAGCAACCAATAATGTTGGAAAAGGTCGTATTAAAAGCTATGAGAACACCTTTAATAACTTCCAACATTTTGAGCAATTTGGTTGGCGAAGAAAAATAGAGTTCCCTGATTGCAATGGAAAAATGATGGAAGCATTTGACCTCTTCATGGCGACCGATAACAATGATGACGGCAAATACAATTATATTCCAAAGATAAAAGACAGACCTCGCCCTAAGGGGCACAATACACGCATCCGCAATATGCGTGTTTTATCTGCATTTTTCAGATGGGTCAAGAAGAATTATAAAATCAATATAGCAGCATTGGAGGAATATAAAATAGGGACTGAAATTTATGAAGACCCTTGTTTTTTAACGAAAGAAGAACGCGACAAGATTTTTGAAAGCTCTCCCACTTCAACACGCCTTCAGAAAATACGGGACATGTTTGTTTTCGAGTGCTTTGTAGGAGCGCGTATCTCAGACTTACAGGCTTTAACAAAAGATAATATCTCTGAAGATGGTAACTACATTGAATATATAGCGGACAAGACTATAAAAGAGAATCCACGTATCTGCCGTATTCCATTATCTTTAAAAGCTAAAGAGATTCTAAAACGCTACGATATGCCCGACGGGAAGCTTATGCCACATATCAGCCAACAACAATACAATGATGGCATCAAAGAGCTGCTGAAAAGCTTAGGAATATCCCGTAAGGTAATCATTCTTGATAAACACACCATGACCAAAAAATCTGTTCCCATTCATGAAGTAATCAGCAGCCACAATGCCCGAAAAACCTTCATTGCCTCTCTCAAAAAAGCAGGGAATGACGATTCGGTTATCGCATCCATGTCAGGACACATCAAAGGCTCGAAAGCCTTTGGGCGTTATTATGCGGTCGATGACGAACAGAAAGAAGCCGCTATTAAAGATATCGAATAGAAATACTTTTGCATCTTGTCATTAACACCTCTGATAAATAGACATTTTTTTGTACTAAAATCTTAACTGTGCTAAAATAATATCTGCCACCGTTTCTGATGGCAGATATTTTTGTGATAGATTATCTTTTTATTTTAAAATAGCTTTATCTGCAAATTTATAGAGTTTGCGAATAGTCATGATTGACGTCCCTGTAATGGCGTTAATCTGCCTTAACGATAGCCCTTTTCGCAACAGGGAGATTTCTTTTGCATACTGCGCTTTCATCTGTTCATCTGTTTTCTTATAAGATGATGGGCGCCCCATCTTAATGCCCTCCGCTCGACACTTGGCAATATATTGTTCCCTGCCGCTCTCCATCCGTTCCCGAATAGTCAGACGCTCCATCTGTGCTATCTCCAACAGGATTGTGCAAATCAACGAAGCAATGGGGTTGATTTTCCCGTTGACAATAGTTTCAAGGTTGTAATTCTTGACATATAGGCATATCCCATGCTCATTGAGAAGTTGAATAACTTTCAGAGCTTCGAGTGTATTACGCCCCAAACGGGAAATCTCAAGGACACATACTCGGTCAATCGCGTGTGTCTTGACGTATTCCACCATCTCCATGATTTCGGCGCGTTCCTCATTTTTCTTGGCTCCCGAAACCTTGTTGGCAAAAATGTACTCAATTGACCATCCCTGTTGCCGGCAGCATGCCGTCAACTCATTGACCTGCCTGCTATAATCTTGCGCATTTGTAGAAACACGACAAAGTAGTACGACCTTCATGTTATTGGATGTTATAAAGTCTCTTTACTCGTTTTTCATAATCTGAGGTGTGTTCTACAGCATGGTCAATCACATTAACCAATTGGTCAAAGTATACATCCTCAATAACTCGAATTATGGTCATGGCATTGTCGCGCAGCTCTACGTCAAACAGGTCCTTCCCTTCATTGTACTTGACGAACACCCATCCCCGATGCTTGAATCCGTCCACCTTAAATGCCAACCCTCCATCGTCAGGCAGTGCCGTGGGGCGGTGGAAGCCCCACGAGAACACCACCATCAGTTCCAAGCGCAAAATCGAAAGAATATACTCTGCCATAATTGCCCACTTTAGAAGACCTTGACAATGGATTCCCAACGCAGTGAACGCCACGCGCCTTTCTCAATGTCAAAATAAGCTGTCGTCTTGAATGCCTCTCGGCTGCATCCTCTGCCATTGACATACTTCTCAACCAAGCTCTTTGAAGTCGTTCCCCAAGCCTCGCGTACCTCTCCGTTTTTCTTGATAAAAATGAAGTGAGCGATTCCGTTGCGAAGCTTCTCCTTCAAGTTCTCAACCATCATAGCCTTCGCACCTGCTGCCAAGAGATTCTGCGTGCGGTCTGCTATCACATTCATTCGAACTGCCGTCATTTCGGTAATAATCAAAGCATTCATAGTAGTTGTAAGATTTTTTATTACACGTTAATAATTTCTGCGATACTTCGTCGGGTCCCAATTCCACCCCATCAGTTTGTACAGGCACTCCACTGCGTGAAAATGCGAGCAGCATCCCATGACCTTCTTGCCGTCGATGTCCCAAATCCCCCAACCGCTGCCTGAGCGACTGATGTGATATTTTCTTGCCTGTGCCATAATTGACTTTTGATGTATTGTTTAACCCTTTTCTTGTACTACAAAGATACAATATAAATCAATTACATGCAAATATTTCAACCTTAAAATTGACGTAAAGCGCAATTATTTTATCAAAAAAGCACATCTAATGCACATTTTGCGGCTTTTTTATTAACTTTGTATTTGATGTATATGTCAACTAATTGAAGAGATGGAAACCAAGGTCACAATCACGGATGAATTGCGTGTGAAGGAGCTGCTCAAGGAGCGAGGAATGATGATGAAGGACTTTGCCGAGCAAATCGGCATCAGCCGCGAGACGCTGACCCGCGCCTTGCAGGGCAATCCGCAATATTCAACCCTGAAGACGATAGCCGACGGGCTTGGGCTGTCGGTTCGGGACCTGTTCAAACCGCGTGAGGAGGAGCAGACCCTTCAAGGTGTGATAACCTACAAAGGCGAAGCGTATGTCATCCGCAATCGGCAGGATTTCGACGCCTTGGCCGACCTCATCCGCAACCAAACACAACAGGAATAATGGCAAAGAAGGCATCTTTCTCCTACATACAGGCTGCCGAGGCACTCAAGCAGCTCGTCGGACGCCAACTCCGCGATACGCTCGGTTTTGAACTGCTGCGCATCTTCTGCGGCTACGGCGATGCAAGCATCCGACGCATCGTCGACGGCAAAGGCAACGACGCCAAGGACGGCCGCACGCTGCTCGTCAAGAAAAAACTTGCCTACCGCCCTGTCGAGTCGGGCGACCTGACCGAAGCACTCCACGCCCTGACCTCCGACCCCGCTGTCGCCAAGAAGGAGCCGCGGCTCTACGTGGTCTGCGACGGCACGAACGTCTTGGCCTGCGACCCCAAGGAGGACGACATATACAGCAACACCGTCGACCTGCTGTGGCGCGACTTCGAGTTCTTCAAACCGTTGGCAGGCATCGAAAAGGTCCGATATGCCGAGGAGGCGGAGGCCGACGTCAAATCTGCCGAGATGATGGCGCGTATCTACGACGATATCCGCCGCTACAACGACGTGCACGGCGTGCAGCAAATCCACGCGCTCAACCTCTTCATGTCGCGCCTGCTGTTCTGCTATTTTGCCGAGGACACGGGACTGTTCCCCGACGTGAACCTCTTCACCAACGCACTGAAAACCTGTACCAAGAGTGACGGCACCGACCTCGCCCCCTTCATCGGTCAGCTGTTCGAAGCCATGGCCACCCCCGACAATGCGGCACAGCGCAGCAGCATGCCCGAGGCCGTGCGCCGATTCCCCTATGTCAACGGAGGCCTGTTCCGCGAGCAGACCCCCATCCCCGTGCTGAGCTACAGAACCCGCCTTCTGATGCTCAAGTGCGGCGACTACGATTGGAAACGCATCAACCCCGACATCTTTGGCTCGATGATTCAGGCGGTCGTCACCCCCGACATGCGTGCGGGCTTGGGCATTCATTATACGTCGGTCACCAACATTCAGAAGGTCATCCGCCCGCTCTTCCTCGACGCCCTCGTCGACGAGTACACCAACAGCAAGGACAACCCCAAACGGCTGAATCAGCTGCTCGTGCGGCTGTCGAAAATCAAGTTCTTCGACCCTGCCTGCGGTTCGGGCAATTTCCTCATCATCGCCTACAAATCCATCCGAGCACTTGAGATTCGGATATGGGACCGCCTGCGGGAACTCTCGGGCGGTCAGGGCATCATGCCCTTCTCGAACATCAGGCTGACGCAGTTCTTCGGCATCGAAATCGACGAATATGCCTGCGATACGGCACGGCTGTCGCTGTGGTTGGCGGAGCATCAGATGAACAATGCGTTCTACGAGGCGTTCGGCTCACGCCCCAATCCGCTGCCGCTTCATCAGAATGGCAATGTGGTGTGCGGCAATGCCTGCCGCATGGATTGGGCTGAGGTCTGCCTCCACACGGCAGAGGAGGAGGTCTATGTGATGGGCAATCCGCCGTATTTGGGAAGCAAGTTGCAAAGTCCCGAGCAAAAGGAGGATTTGCGGATAGCCATGCCCACCCTCAAGGAGAACAGGAGCATGGATTATATCTCGGCTTGGTTTTGGAAGGGTGCCCACTATATCAAGGGAACACACGCCCGTTATGCCTTCGTAACCACCAACTCCCTGTGTCAGGGCGAACAGGTCGGCATGTTGTGGGGGCATATCTTCGATTTGGGCCTCACCATCTTCTTTGCCCACACCTCGTTCAAATGGTCCAACAACGCCAAGCACAATGCGGGGGTAACCTGTGCAATCGTTGGGGTGGCATCGCAATATACGGGGCTTCGGAAGCTGTACAATGAACGGGAGATTCGCCTTGTGCAGAACATCAACCCCTATCTGAGCGAGGGCGCCAATCTGATTGTCCGCAAGAACTACACTCCCCCGACAGGCCTTCCCAAGATGAACTTCGGTTGCATGCCCTATGATGGAGGGAACTTGCTGATGACGGAGCAGGAAAACGAGGAGTTTTGTGCCCTGTACCCCCAAGACGTCGATTTGGTCAAACGCCTGTGCGGCTCCTACGAGTTCATCAACAAAGTAAATAGATACTGCTTTTGGATTGATGATGCCGACCTTCCCCGCGCGCTTGCAAACCCGTATATCGCGGCACGGATTGAGCGGACCAAACAAGTGCGGTTGAAAAGCAAGGACAAGGCAGGACGGGAGTTGGCAAAACGCCCCTATCAGTTCAGAGAATTTTTCAATATAGAGAGTAATACGATTATTGTTCCTGCGCACTCTTCTGAAAATAGGGATTACATCCCTATCGGTTTTTTTGAGAAAAACGAACAAGTTGTTATTCCTAATTCAGCACTTGCCGTTTACGATGCGGAATTATGGCTTTTTGGGGTGCTGACCTCCAAGATGCACAATATATGGGTGCGGGCTGTCGGGGGCAGATTGAAAACGGATTACCGCTATTCGGCAACCCTGTGTTACAACACCTTCCCGTTCCCGAAGATTTCAGCCGAGCAGAAGAATGAGTTGAACGCCCTTGCACGGGAGGTATTGGGCGCACGCGCCGAACATACGGAGATGACATTGGGCGAGATGTACAATCCCGAGACGATGCCCGTAGACCTGCGTTTGGCGCATCAGGCGTTGGATGTCGCCGTTGAGCGCTGCTACCGCCCCGAGCCCTTCCTTTCGGACGAAGAGCGGCTCGAATACCTCTTCAAACTCTATGAACGGATGACTAAAAAGAAGTAACCGATGGCAGAACTGTATCACTATACGACGGGAGCGGGATTGCTTGGCATGCTCAAAGATTATGATGCAGAGAAAAATCCCAACCTGACCATGTGGGCAACGCATTACGCCTACATGAATGACCCCACGGAATTGGAATTTGGAATAGAAATATGTTTACCCCTTATCAAAGAGATTGAGGAGGAAGATGGCGTTCCTGAAGACGAGAAAATATATCCCTTCTTAAAAGAAGCCAAAGAGCTCCCTAAATATTGGGGTATATTGGAATTTAAGCATTGGGAATTTCAAGGTGTTCTTAATCCGTGTATGATTTCTTTCTCCCAAGCGAAGGATTCTTTGCATATGTGGAATATGTATGGACAAAACGGGAATGGATTAGCGCTATGCTTTGATATGAATAGCATGAGGGGATTTAAAACTGATTATTCATTTGATTCATGCATTTATATTAGCAATAATATTCCAAAAGACCACAAAGAAAAGCTGAAACAAAAGATACGAGTTTTTTACAAAAACAAATGCGACCTTTTTCGTGGAATGAGGAGTTCTCTTGAAATGAATGAGAAATATAAGATAGGATTAACCTTTATGGTTGCTCCTTTTATTTACGCAGGGGTAGCCTCTTATCTGAAACACGAAGCATACAAGGATGAGCAAGAATTTAGAATGCTTGTCAATGAAAGGGCTAACTTTCGATTCAGGGAGCGCAATGGTGAAATTATACCCTACAGAGAAGAAAAAATACCATTTGAATACCTGCGGAATATTTTTGTAGGTCCTACTCGCGACTTTGAGCGAACCCGCAACTCCATTTTATTACTGTTGGGGCAAAAAGGTATATTTTGGTCTCCCGATAAAATCATTAAATCCAACGTTCCGTATAGAGGATAAATATTATGGAAAATAAATCTTTTATTCTGTCAATAGTTGCACTCGCAGTTTCTATTGTAACACTTGCCGTTATATTTTTCCGAGTTACTCCCAATAGTGTCATAGACTTGGGAACCTTCATTGGTGTAATGACTGCGCTTATTGGCATCAGCATTACTTTCTTGGTTGGCTATCAAATTTACAATGCCATAGAAATACGCCAGAAATTGGCGGAGGTAGATAGGCTCAAAAGTGAATTGGAGAGCGCAAATAATAATCTTGCACTCTTGAAATCAGATGTATATGAAGGTGTATATAGCTTGGCAGCATCAACTGCGACAAAATCACTGAAAGATGCCAGCAATGCTTTTCCCAATGAATTAATAGCTACAAGCTATACTTTAGATTTAGTGCATAGTAAGGATGATTGCATCAGAACGATATATGACCTTGAGAAATATTTATTGCTTGTAAATCATAAAACAATAAAACCGGAAGATGTTCCAATTTATATGGAATGTTGTAATCTATTTATTAAAGATATAAAATCACACAAAAACTATTCGTATATCAAGGATGAGTTTCAAAGAATAATTAAAGCCTTTTATGCGAGGATGGAAAAGATAATAGCAGGGAAAGAGGTGTCAACAGATAATGTTTATGCAGATATAGATTAGCCATGGAAAAACTTGTCAATATATCCTACAACCAAACGGGGGCTTCAACCAATGTCGATGCCATGGGTATGCGCGAAATGCAGCGCATGGTCTATGAACAGCGCAACCGAAAGTATCTGCTCGTGAAGGCTCCGCCCGCTTCGGGCAAAAGCCGCGCCTTGATGTTTGTCGCGTTGGACAAGTTGGCCAACCAAGGCATACGGAAGGTGATTGTCGCCGTCCCCGAAAAATCCATCGGGCGGTCGTTCAGAAGCACGGAACTCAAACGGTACGGGTTCTTCGACGATTGGCAGGTGTCGGACTACTTCAACCTGTGCAGCGGCAGCGACGACAGCCGCAAATCCGCCCGCTTCAAGGAGTTTCTCCGCAGCAGCCCCAACCGAATACTTGTCTGCACCCATGCCACGCTGCGCAATGCCCTGAAAGAGGTCAGGGATGAGGAGTTGAACGACTGTTTCTTCGGCATCGACGAGTTCCACCACGGTTCGGCGGATGCCTACAACGATTTGGGCGAACTGATACGTCGGTTAATCACCTCCACCTCGGCGCATATCATGGCGATGACGGGCTCCTACTTCCGCGGGGACCAAATGCCGATTCTGCGTCCCGAGGACGAGCAGCTCTTCATGCCGTCGGTGAACTACGACTACTACCGTCAGCTGAACGGGTACAAGTATCTCAAGAGTTTGGGATTGGGGTATCAGTTCTATACGGGGAAGTTCATCACGGCAATTCCCGAGGCATTGGATACGACCAAAAAGACGTTGATTCACATTCCGCCCGTACAGGGCAGGGAGTCCTACGCCAAGAAGTACGACATCGTTGCCGACATCATAGCCGAGATTGGCGAGGTGGTCGATGAGGATGCGGAGCACTTCATCAAGATAGTGCGCACGCCCGACGGCAGACTCCTCAAGGTGGGCGATTTGGTCGAGGATAACGTGGCTCAGCGGGCTGCGCTGCAAAGTTACCTGCAGCGGATGGACCGCAAGGATGCGCTTGATATTCTGATAGCGTTGGGTACGGCCAAGGAGGGGTTCGATTGGCAGTGGTGCGAGGTCTGCCTGACGATTGGAATGCGCGCCTCCATGACCGAGGTCGTGCAGATTATCGGTCGCTGCACCCGTGACTGCGAGGGTAAAACGCATGCGCAGTTCATCAACCTCGTGCCGTGTCCCGATGCGGCGCAGGAGGAGGTCAGCGTGGCGGTGAACAACATGCTGAAGGCGATAGCCGTTTCGCTGCTGATGGAGCAGGTGATGGCACCCAAGTGGGATTTCCGCACCAAGCGCGATGACGACGAGGAGGTGGTGGACCGCAAGAACCGCGTACTTCACGTAAAGGGGTTGGCTGAGCCCACGGAGCGGGCCAAAGCCATCATCGAGAACGACATTACGGAGTTGAAGGCAACGGTGCTTTCGAGCGATATCCTGAAGCAGGCGATGGCAAACGATGCGATTGCCGAGGTGATTACGCAGAGCCTGATACCCAAGGTCATTCAGGAGAAATATCCCACGCTTACGGAACAGGAGGTGGAATGCGTGCGTCAGCAGTTGGTGCTCTCGATTGCAACGCAGGGAGCCGAAGTTACGGTCGACGAACACGGGCGCGAGTTTATCAACATAGCCAACAAATTCTGTGATAAGGGCGTTGAATTGAGCAAACTGTCCATCAATCTGATTGACAGCATCAACCCCTTCCAACGGGCATACGAAATCATGGCAAAGTCGCTGACTCCCGAGGTCCTGCGCGCCATTCAGTTCAGCATTGAGGAGCAGCGTTCGGACATGAGCATCGAGGAGGCAGTGCTTCTTCTGAAAAATTATCTGCCCAAGTATAAGGAGGAGCATCACGGTGCAATCCCCACGTTGAGCGATACGGAACCTTTGGCCAAGAGGATTGCCTTGGCGATTGATTTTGTGGCGAAAAAGAAGCGCGAATACTTACAGACGGGCAAGCTATGAATTGGAATGAGGAGCTGTTGAAACTCTTCGATACGGAGGAGTTCGCCGATGTAAAGGCCCCTGTGCAGAAGAAGACCTCGAGCGACCGTCTTGTCAACTCGTTCTTGGAGGTGGTCTCTTTTGTCGAGGCAAACAATCGTGAGCCGCAGGAAGACGGCACTATCAATGAAATGACCTTGGCAAGGACTCTGAGCTCCATCCGCAAGGACGAGAAGAAGCGCGCCAAATGTCTGCCTTATGATTCTTTGGGACTGTTGCAGGAGAAGGAGAAGTCCATCGATGAGCAGTTGATGGATTTGTTCAAAGACCCGATGTATGATACTCCGTCGGAGGTGCAAAGTATCTTTGAAGTCCCCGAGTACATGAAGAAGGCGTCCATTGAACGCCCCGATTACATTGCTCAACGGGTCGTATGCAAGGATTTCGAAGAGAAGTATGCTGCGGGGTTCAGGGCGGTTCATGCCAAGCTGAAAGACGGGCGTTACAAGTTGGTCAAGTTCAAGGATGAGCATCTCCGAGCGGGTGCCTATTTCGTTGTGGACAATATTCTTGTCCTCTTGGCCAAGATTGAAGGCGTAACGAGAAAGAAAGACTACAAGTTGGATGGCAGGACGTTGTGCATCTATGAAAACGGCTTGCAGTCCGATGTCCTGCTCCAAAGTTTGGCAAAGGCAATCTACACGGACGGATATTCCGTGCGGGACATGACGCTGTCGGATGATGACCTCCTGAAAAAGCGATTCACCGTTACCGAAAATGACATACCGAGCGGGCATATCTATGTGTTGCGTTCAAAATCGACAGACCCCGAGATAGCGTCCATCAAAGACCTGTACAAGATTGGATTCACAACTCAAACAGTCGAGGAGCGAATAGCCAACGCCAAGAATGATGCGACTTACCTGTTTGCCGATGTGGAGGTCGTCGCGTCGTGGCAAGTGTTCAATGTCAAGGCGGTGGCATTTGAGAATCTGATTCACAAATTGTTCAGCCATGTACAACTGAAACTTTCTGCAGGAGATTCCAATCCGAAGGAGTGGTTCATTGTCCCGCTACCGATTATCGAGCAGGCAGTGAATTATATCATCAATGGTCAGCCGATTGCCTACGATGCGCAGTTGAAGCAGATTGTGTTGTTATAAAAAATAACATAGTACAAAAATATCTGCCACCCGCTGGATGGCAGATATTATTTTTGTAAATTTAGACATTTAATGCATCTTGCCGAGATTGGAATCAACATTATGCCACGTAAAAATACCATCAAATATAACCCATCATTGTCAATTACGGAAAATGCCCGTCGTAATGGAGTATCTGAGGCAGGGATACGCTATTACATTAAAGCCAACAATATAGACAGACGCTATGAATTAAAAATCCAAATTGTAGAAAAGCTACGTCAAACACTTAGCAGCAATCCCAATATGACTATCGTGCAGATTGCGCAAAAAACGCATTTTTCAAAGAATACGGTTTGTAAATATTTACCCTATGCGCGAGAAGAAAAACACATCCCACGAATTGATAGTAAACAACTATCAAAACATGACCTGAGACAACTTCAGGATTATTATGCAACTGCACCTAATGTAACACGGGATATTTTACGGGAAGAGCAATTCACAAGTCCTGTTCTCGAACCGTGCTGCGGAGGTGGTTTTATGGCAGAAGAGATAAAGAAGGCAGGATATGAAGTTGACTCTTTTGATATCATTGACAGGGGATATGGAATAGGCGGTATTGATTTTCTCAAGCACAATTGGGAGATAGGGAAGTATGATATCATAACAAATCCTCCCTATACACTTTTTATTCCGATGTTGGAACAGGCAATGCGCATCTACAAAGACAAGATTGCCATGCTCCTACCCTTACGTTACCTCTCTTCAAAACCCCGATATGCTATCTTCAAGAAATACCCTCCTTCAAAAGTGTATGTGTACATCGAGCGTATCTGCATTGCCAAAAATGGCAGATTCGAAGCGTATGAAAGTGGTATGAATCTTGAAATTTACGCATGGTACGTATGGGAGAAAGGGAGCACGGGAAATACCGTTCTGAAGTGGATTCACAACATGAAATGATGATTTTACAGGAGACTTACCCGATTTTATGTTCAAAAAAATACAGCGGGTAATCCAAATGATAATCAATGTATCCTTGGTCTCGGATAACAGTCAGGATTTTCCCCAAAGCATTCTCTCCTGACAGCGTATAATGACAATGTTCCAATAGCGCCTGCTCATATACATCCTGCACCTTTTCCACTATTGCTTCCCACTTTTTCAGTTTCTGTTCCTGCCGCTTTTGAGCTGATTCTGTCCGAGGCTTTTTTAACGCAGCCTCCTTCTTCTTTCCTTTATTCAGGTTTTCTGTAATAAATTGCTGAACGCTCTTTCTTGTTTGCTTGATTAAATCACGTTTTTGCAGGTCCTGACATCCCCATCTCAAGGCGGAATCTGAAGTGTTCTGCATCGTCGTATCTTCAACAATGATTTTCCCCTTTGTCTTATTGAGTAGGGTCCTGAATCCTTCGTTTTGTTGATACTTAAGATTGATAATATATTTCATTACCTCAATATCAAAATAGTTATCTCGCCATTGGGGGTACCGGTATGGTTCATATTCCTTAGAGTTAATGAATATCTTTTTGCACCACATTGCGTTTTCATATTCTAAAATCTCTTTTTGTAAATCAGGATGCCCCGAAAAACGCAAGGCAATGAACAAATGCTCTGACGTGTAACAATGATGCCCGAACAAATCAACAGGGTAAGCAGTACTCATATTTGAGAAGGCTCCATACTTACCCGACAGCTTCGAGAAGGGTATTATATCCGCAGCCTTGTAATGCTCCGTGCGCCCAAAGACTATGCGATAAGGATTATAATCAGAGACTATCTCATCGGGAGTTGTGTACAACTCCCGAATGGGCATATTCAACACCCTTGACATATTCTCCAACTGCTTTTTACTGACATTCTCTCCCCTTAAAACATGATAACAATGTTCACGGGTAATGCCAAGCATCTCTGCAAATTGTCTTACAGATATATTTCTCTGATTTATAATTTGTTTAACTCTTAATTCATTCATATAATTTTATTTTTCATAAATGTAATAATTTTTATTACAATACATATCTTTTAATTAATAAAATTACATGAATAAAATTGCATGACTATTCTTGTAATTATTTTTCTGATTTATAGAAAAATAAGCCAAAAATAGATGCAGTGGCAGGGGTGGTTGTTATATTGTCCTGTCACTGCATAAAATGTCTCGCCAATCAAGTTTAGTTCTTCCTTTAGTAAATCTCACAACTGAGGCGAGATGATGGTAGAACATATTGGTCAGGAAGTCTTTATCAAAAATCAAATCAACAGATTGGACCATATGCACCGCAGAGCAGTAGGTTCTGATTTCATCTGCATTTAGGTGAACTTCAAGTCTATGTAGAGACTTTGGATTATTGTAAAAGTCCAAAATATATTGTTTGTGGCTTTCTGTCTCCACCTCCGTTTTCTTGTCATAACAACACACACAAATGCCTTTGGTTTTGTCATGCAACGCCTTCTTTTGCTTAGCATAAAAGGTCGGATTCCTAAGACGTTCGAGACTAACCGAATAGTCAATATGAAATTCAGGAATAATTTGTTTTCTGTTCTTGACAGCCTTCCCATTCACAATCGTTGTAATCTGCTCGTTCTTGTATAATCTTCGTATGATATTGACTATATTTTTTCTAAAATCCTTGGTCAAATCAATCGCCGTAATATTGTTGAAATGCAGATTCAATTGGCGGGGAATATCAAGAGTAGTACGGAACTGTTCACCATCGTATAAAACTCTATTTTCAAATTTGAACCATACGTAGCAGGTATTTACATCACCATACTGTCCAAAGTATAAACTCCCCACTTGATGTTTATCATTATCGAACACCCGAAACAAATAGCGGAAGTGCTGTCCGACAATGCGAATCATAGAAAAATTTGTGAAATCAATATGTCCCCCAAAAGTCACAGAACTCAGATTGTCAAGCAATGAAGGCTCCGCAATGTAGCAGAGCCTCAACTCATCAATAATCGTTGTACCTAACTTACATGATGCCATCCGCTTTATCAGATTCTACACTCTTATTTTTGGATGGCACATTCTGCCAATAGGCTTTCAAACCTTGAGAAATGTGTTGTGTGTGGTTGTAACTTTTACTTCTCCCTTTTAGCGATTGGCTTATTTTCTTTTTCGTTTCGTCATCCAACTCTCTGTATTGACGTTTGTAGTTTTTATTCATACTTATTTATTTTTTATAATTATTAAATCTTTCTATATAAATAATAAATAGTATGAATGCTTAAAAAGTCAAGAGTGAAAGGCAAGAAAAGTTGATTTTATTTTTTATAAAAATATGTCTGCGCGATATACAAACAACAGTACCCCCATCTAGCATACCTATCTCTGATAGATTTAGTTAAGGGCGCTTATACACGTTAACACACTATATATCAACATATATGTCAGATTGAGATGGAGCCTGTTTTGCAATCCAATCTATATTGGATACGTGTCTAATTATTAAAAAAATATATAAACAATTTGTTTTTTAATTTTAAAAAACATATAATTACACAACCTCGATGGGTACTCTGACCTGCTGAAAAAGAGGGCAAGCGTTGCTTGAGCGAATAGAAATAAGAAGAAAAATGATTTATCTATAAATGCTAAATTTCAATGTTGATGTAAATGGATTAGAAGATTTAATCAGAAAAGTCGTAGCCGAAGAGGTTGCTAAAATCACAATTAACAAGGAGAATAATAATTTGAAGTTCATTCGAGGAATCAACGGATTGGCAGAATATTTGGGTATCAGCAGAAGTAAAGCCCAAAAGCTGAAGAACGAAAACGCCATTCCCTTTGTCCAAGATGGGCGCATGATTCTATTTGATTCCCGTAAAGTCGATGAGGCATTAATTAAGAAAACACCCCATTACCACTAATAGATAAATTGTGAAATCCGTGTGTATATCTGTGTGTAAAAGAAAAATTGCCATCGTAAACTATTGATTTACAATGGCAATTTCTACAAATCTGAGGTCTGAAGCGGACGCCATAAATTTTAATCAAATTTTACCGATTTTAATTTTATTTTATCTATATATCAATATTTTACAGCTGTTTTTCATCAACTGCGAGGTCTGGAAGTTTTCGAAAATTCGGCCGATGCCGTACAAATGCCGTACAAATTTTCTATCTTTGTCCCGAAGATAAAACCCAACCGTATGGCTACTTTCTCCTACCGCATCCGCACAACCCGCAAAGGAATTCTGACCAAGGTCCTCATCCGATTCAACGTCGACCGGCACACCTCGTTCTATACCGACACCCAGTATCTGGTGCTCTCCGACGCCTGGGATGATAAAAAGCAGACGGTCAAAAGCCGCTTCACCTTTACCGATGACTTCACCGAGCAGCAGGGGCGCGAGCTGACCAAGAATCTCTCTGAACTGCGCAGCCACATCCTCGGAGAGATTGCCAAGGATCCCGAGCACGCAATGACGAAGACGCGGCTGGAGAAGATCATCTACAGCTTCCACCACCCGCGCAGCCTCACCACCGGCCGCCGCGTCCGCAGCCGCGAATCACTCGGCGACTACATCGCCCGCTTCACGCGCGAGATGGAGGAGGGCACCCGGCTGAACATCCACAAACTCCGCTACGGCCCCTCGACCATCAAGAACTACAAGGGGTTCGTCGTGCAGTTCGACGAGTACTGCAAGGCCCGGCGCAAGCAGTTCGACTTTGCCGACATCGACCTGAAGTTTTACGACGACTTCGTCGCCTGGTTCACCGCCAAGAACTACTCCGTCAATACGATCGGCCGCCACGTCAAGGAGCTGAAGATCATCATGCGCGCGGCCCGCGAGGAGGGTCTGCACGACAACGGGGCGATCGAGAGCCGCAAGTTCCGCGTGCTGACGGCCGACGTGGAGAACATCTATCTGACGGAGTCGGAGATCCGGGCCATCGCCGCGCTCGACCTCTCGAAAAACCGGCACAAGGAGGTTGCCCGCGACATCTTCCTGGTGGGGTGCTACACGGCACAGCGCTTCAGCGACTACTCGACCATCAACGAAGGCAACATCCGCACGCTGGAGAACGGGCAGCAGGTCATCGACCTCAAGCAGCAGAAGACCGGCAACCACGTCGTCATTCCGGTCCGGCCCGAGCTGCAGGCCATCCTGGAGAAGTACGACAACCGGCTGCCAAGAACCTACGAGCAGAAGGTGAACCACCTCATCAAGGAGATTGCGCGCGAGGCGGGCATCACGGAAAAGGTCGAGGTCTCCTACATCGAGAATGGCGAGAAGAAGAGCCGGCTGGTCGAGAAGTGCGAGCTGGTGAAGACCCACACGGCACGCCGCAGCGGCGCAACGAACATGTACCTGGCGGGGATCCCGACCATCGCCATCATGAAGATCACGGGCCACAAGACCGAACGGGAGTTTATGAAATACATCAAGATCACTGAGGAGCAGACCGCCCTAGAGCTGATGAGCCACCCCTATTTCAGAAAAAAATAAACCAAGGGAAAAGCTTTATTTTTATTATATTTACAAAAATTATACACATATGACAATTGAAGAATTAAAAATATTACGGGAATCCGAGGATCATGTAGAATTTAAAGAAGCCAAGCACAATTTCCCATACAATGGTGGCAGCCATACGGATCAAGCGGAGCGTCGCAAATGTTTCCTTGGCTATGTTGTGGCATTAAGTAATGAACATGGGGGTCGCCTTATTTTCGGAATGGCAGACCATAAACCTCATGATGTCGTAGGAACAGACTTTGCAAAGGGAGAAATTGGAGCATTAGAAGACGACGTCTATGAAAAATTAAAAATCAGAGTCCATTGCGAAGAACTCTATGACCCTTCTGGCAAACGAGTTTTAGTAACGACAATTCCAGGTCGGCCAATAGGTAGAAGAATGAAATTCGAAGGTGTCGCGTTAATGAGAACCGGCGAAAGTCTACGAAATATGTCAGACGATGAAGAATATGCTATCTTGAGCGAACAAGAGCCTGACTTTTCTGCAACTATTTGCAAAGGCCTAACTTTAGCAGACTTAGATGAAAACGCTATTGATGAGATGAAAAATGCTTATGCCAATAAACAAGAGAACACCAGTCTTATTCATCTTCCAATAGATCGAATTCTTTCCGATTTAAATTTATCAAGAGAAGGGCAACTAACCTACGCAGCATTATTGCTATTAGCCAAATCTGACGTTATAAAGAGATACCTGCCACAAGCTCAAATCATTTGGGAATACCGGAACGAAGATTTTCAAATTCACCACGACTTTAGACAAGTAATTATTGCTCCATTATTTTTAGCAATCAAACAGCTATGGGGACTTATCAATCAGCCCGCATTAAATAAAAAACATCCTTTCTTACAAACAGGAGGATATCTACGAAACGTTTATGATTTTAACGAAGAAGTTGTTCGCGAAGCAATTTTAAACGCAATAGCACATCGAGATTACAAAATCTCCAGTGAAACAGTAATAAAACAATATCCGACCAAGATTATATTTTCTAATTCCGGGGGATTTCCCAAAGGCGTAACACTTGATAATTTAATAACGGTCAATAGTACACCTCGTTCCCGACTAATGACAGAGATCCTCGAAAAAACAGGATTAGTAGAACGAAGTGGCCAAGGAGTCGATAAAATTTATGCATATACTTTAGCTGAAGGAAAGGGTATGCCAGATTATACCCATTCAGATTATTTCCAGGTCGTATTACATCTATCGGCAATTATTGAAGATTCTGCATTTCTTTCACTCCTTAGTCCTTTCTATAAAGACGGACGTTTAACATTAGGTGTAGATGAGGTTTTAACCTTATATTTCATAAAAAACAAAAGCTCTAAATCATACAATACGACAACAATAGATAGTTTAAAAACTAAAGGATTAATCAATACAGATAGCCAAGGAGTTTTCACATTACCGCAACACTATTACGCATACAAGCGAATTGAAAATCAGAAAATAGGTCCATATATTATTTCTGACATAAGAAATTTTGTAACAGCCTTAGGAAATAATGAAGCTAGAAGTATTGGCATTATACTAGATCAATACAAAGACACTCCCAACAGAAGTCAGATCAAATATCTAATTACCAAATTACTAGCAGATAAAATAATCATATCAATAGGACAGAAAAAAGGCACAAAATATCTTTTCCATGAAAGATTTAGAAACATTCAAGATACTAATGCTTTAGCAGAATCTGTCGTACATACACTTAAAGAGATATATCAATAAAATTCTCCATATTTCTAGAAATTTGTCCAGAAAATTGGACAATAAACACACGTTTTAAGTTACAAATCAATAACTTAGTCAACAATAATAAGCCCCTATAAAAAATAATTTTTTCTCCACAAATTAATATGCCGCGCCGTCGAAAAATAACGATCCGTGCCTCCGAGCTGGAGTGCTTCGAGACACTCGTCCGGGAGCTGCACCAGCGGCCGGAGTTTGCCGGATTCGATCCGTCGAGCCTGCACATCTGGGCTTACGAACGGTATGAGCCGAAGCTGAAAGATGCCGACGCAATCCTGCGCCGCTTCGACTACTGGCTGGGCGTACACAAGAGCGAGCGCTATCTGATGGCAAACGGCAGCCGGCTCTTCAACAAAAAGGAGCTTGCCGAGGCGCTGGGCGTCGCACGTCCGACACTCGACCGGTGGATCACAAACGGATGGCTGGAGCCGTGCCGCGTTCAGATCTCGGCAGGCGGCGACACCCTCTTTGCGGCCGATGCCGTTCGGGAGGTATTGGAACGGTTCCGATAGGCTCGAAAACCACATCACCAACGAGGACGGCACCCGCCGTCCTCTTTTTTTTGTCCCGCACAGAATCCGATTACACGGCAGTGCCAACCGAAGCAAACGAATGCCAAAGTCCGGAAACGGCCGACGGCATGTCCTCGATGTGGCAGCGGTTGGCATCGGTTGGCGCTGATTTGTAACGCCATTCGCCGTTTTCGGGAGGGGTTCGGAAAGCCTTTCTTTGCGTCATCAACCAAATTCGAATCGTTATGACCAAGGAAATCTTTCTGAGCGGCATGACCGCCGACCAGCTCTCGGAGATGATTCGCAAATCGCTGCGCGACGAGTTGCGGCAGCTCCACCCCGAACCCTCCACCGAGACACCGAACTATCTGACCCGCCGCGAGACGGCCCGCCGCCTGCGCATCTCGCTCGTGACGCTCAACGACTGGGTGAACCGCGACCGGATCCGCGCCCACAAGATCGGCGGGCGCGTCCTCTTCCGCGACAGCGACGTCGAGGCGGCTCTGCACCGGATTGTCCCCATCAAAAGCCGATAGCCATGAAGACGACAACAGATTGCATCGGCATCCGGGAGTATCTCCTCCGCCGGGGGCTGCAGCCCCACCGCGAAACCGCCACCCACGGCATGTTTCTTTCGCCGCTGCGCGAAGAGCGCACCCCCAGCTTCAGCGTCCGCTACGACAAGGGGCTCTGGTACGACTTCGGACTGGGTGAAGGGGGCACGCTCCTCCAGCTGGTCATGCGCCTCGAAGGGTGCGGCCTGGCAGAAGCCATCCGACGCCTCCACAAAGGAACCGCAGACGAAGTCCCCTTCCAGCCCCTCCCAACCGCCTCGGCGCGCGAAGACTCTCCGCTGCGGATTCTCGGTGTCGGGGAGATTCGCCACCCGGCACTGATCGGCTATCTGCGCGAACGCGGCATCGACCCCGCCGTGGCCGGAGCGCTGTGCCGCGAGGTTCACTACGCCGTTGGCGAGCGGCGCTTCTTCGCCATCGGCTTCCGCAACGACGCCGGAGGGTGGGAGCTGCGCAGCCCGCAGTTCAAGGGGAGCAGTGCCCCGAAATCCATCACGACCTTCGACCGGCACGGCGACACGGCGCTGCTCTTCGAGGGGTTCTTCGACCTGCTCTCCTACCTGACGCTGCAGCACGAGTCGGAGCCGACCGTCGACACCGCCGTGCTCAACTCCGTGGTCAACCTTCCCCGCGCCCTTCCTTTTCTCACACGCCACGCGACGATCCACGCCTTCCTCGACAACGACGAGGCGGGGCGCCTCACCCTCGAACGGCTGCGCAGCGCCCTGCCCGGTGCGACCGTCATCGACCGTGCGGAGAGCTACCGTGCCCACAAGAATCTGAACGAATCACTCCGATCGTCCGCAAAGGTTTCCCGCACGCCGCGTCGTCACGGCCGCAAGTTGTAACGTCGCCCGGAATGACGCCGGAATCGTCGCCCACCCATCGGCCGCTTCGCGACCGCGGCTTTTCCCCCAAGGAAAAAGCCATAGCCTATTAGGGCTTTTTCCGACGCATCGGCCCGCCGACGCTGAAAAAGCCCCAATAGGCCAAAGGGTCAAGCCCCTCTGGACACCCCCTGTCGTGCTGCGCACGCCGACCGCCAAGGCGGTCCCCTCTTCAACCACACAACCCTCCGAAAAACGACCGTACCATGGGATATGCCGTCCTGCATCTTGACAAAGCCCCGGGCAACGAGGCGGCCATGACCGCCCACATCGCCCGCACAAAGATACCCACCAACGCCTCGCCCGAACGCACCTGCCTCAACGAGGAGCTCGTCGAGTTCCCCGAGGAGGTAGCCGACCGTACGGAGGCGATCAACTACCGACTCGAACACGCCGGTCTCACGCGCAAGATCGGCACCAACCAGGTGCGGGTGATCCGCGTCATGCTGACCGGCTCGCACGACGCGATGAAGCGCATCGAGGAGGAGGGGCGGCTTCCGGAGTGGTGTGCCGACAACCTCGCCTGGCTGCGCGAAACCTTCGGGGCGGAGAACGTCGTCTCGGCCGTCGTGCATCGCGACGAATCGACCCCGCATATCCACGCCGCCGTGGTGCCGATCGTCACGGGCGAGCGCCGCAAGGCCCGTACCACCGCATCCGAAACACCCGGCAAACGACACTACCGTCCAAAATCCGCCGCACGGCCCCGCCTCTGCGCCGACGACGTCATGTCGCGCGTCCGCCTCAAACAGTATCAGGACAGCTACGCTGCAGCGATGTCCAAATACGGACTGGAGCGCGGCATCGACGGTTCGGAGGCGCGCCACGTCACCACACAGGAGTTCTACCGGCAGACCATCGCCCAGCAGCAGGATCTGCAGGAGAACATCGACGCGCTGCTCCGTCTCGAAGAGCAGAAGCGGAAGGCCGTCGAGCTGCTCAAACAACAGGAGCGGCAGGTGCGCACCGAGTATGAACAGACCGCCACGCTCCAGGCGCAGAAGAGCGCCGAACTGAACCGCACAGAGGCCGAGTTGAAGAGTGTGAAGGGCGAACTGAAGGGGGCCCGGTTGAAAAACGCCGCGGCGGAGGTCGGGTCGAACATCGTCGAGGGGATCGGGGCGATGATCGGCACCTCCCGCGTCAAGCGGCAGCAGCAGGAGATCGACCGCCTCAACGCGGAGAATGCCGCCCTGCACGAGCAGATCGGGACGCTGAACCGCACCAACCGCGAGGAGAAAGCCCGGCACGAGCAGGCCGAACAGCAACTGCAGGCGAAGCTCGACCGCATCGAACACTGGCTGCCCGACACGCAGACGCTCATCAGCTGGGGCGAATACTGCCGCGACATGGGGATCTCGGAGTCGGGCGCCCGCGAGATCATCGCCATGAAACCCCTCTACGTCTCGGGCGAACTTCGCGCCCCGGAGTATTCGCACCGCTTCGACGTCTCGAATACCGAGATCCGCCTGCAACGCGACCCGAACGGTCCCGGAGGCTTCCAGCTGCTCATCGACCGCCAACCCGCACACGCCTGGTTCCGCCAACGGTATGTGGAGCTCATGACACGCCTGGGCTACCCCGTCCGCCCCGAACGCCCCGTCATCCGGCGACACACCATCAAGCGATAACGCCCGCCGCCGCACCGTTTTTGTATGAAAAATTGCACGGACTTTCCCGAAAAACCGCTATCTTTACTCAAAATATTCTTTTCCAATCACCTATGGCAACCATGAATACGGCCGATATCGGCTTCGAGAAGGAGATTTGGAGGGCGGCAGACAAGATGCGCGGCAATATCGACGCGTCGGAATACAAGTCCGTCGTGCTGGGTCTGATCTTCCTGAAATACATTTCCGACAAGTTCGAGACCAAATACCGCCAGCTCGTCGACGAGGGCGAGGGCTTCGAAGAGGACAAGGACGAATACACCGCCGAGAACATCTTCTACGTCCCCGCCGAGGCGCGCTGGGAGACCATCGCCGCACAGGCCCACACCCCCGAAATCGGCACCGCCATCGACAACGCCATGCGGGCCATCGAACGTGAAAACCGGCGTCTGAAGGACATCCTGCCGAAGAACTTCGCACGGCCCGAGCTCGACAAACGGCGTCTGGGCGAGGTCGTCGACCTCTTCACCAACATCCGCATGCACCAGCACGGCGACTCGAAGGACATCCTCGGCCGCACCTACGAATACTGCCTCTCGCGCTTCGCCGAGGCCGAGGGCAAGCTGGCCGGCGAATTCTACACCCCGGCGTGCGTGGTCAAGACCCTCGTGCAGGTGCTGCAACCCTTCCGGGGGCGAGTCTACGACCCCTGCTGCGGTTCGGGCGGGATGTTCGTGCAGTCGGCGCGCTTCATCGAGAGCCACGCCGGCAACATCAACAACATCTCGGTCTACGGCCAGGATTCAAACCCCACGACGTGGAAGATGGCGCAGATGAACCTCGCCATCCGGGGCATCGAGGCCGACCTGGGGCAGTACAACGCCGACACCTTCTTCCACGACTGCCACCCGACGCTTAAGGCCGACTTCGTGCTGGCCAATCCGCCCTTCAACCTCAGCGACTGGGGCGCCGACAAACTCGCGGACGACGTGCGCTGGAAGTACGGAACCCCGCCCAACGGCAACGCCAACTTCGCGTGGATCGAGCACATCATCCACCATCTGGCCCCGACAGGGCGTGCGGGCGTCGTGCTGGCCAACGGTTCGCTTTCGAGCCAGAGCGGCGGCGAGGGCGACATCCGGCGGCGATTGGTCGAGGCCGACCTGGTGGACTGCATCGTGGCCATGCCTCCGCAGTTGTTCTATACGACGCAGATTCCCGTCTCGATCTGGTTCTTCAACAAGGCCAAGACGCAGCCGGGCCATACGCTCTTCATCGACGCGCGCAACCTCGGGACGATGGTCACGCGCAAGCTGCGCGAGCTGACCGACTGCGAGTCGGAGGATCCGGCCCGCCGGGGCGACATCCAGCGCATCGCCGACACCTATTGGGCCTACGCCGAGGGACGGCTGGAGGCGGAGCAGGGCTTCTGCGCCGTGGCGACGACCGAGGAGATTGCGGCGCAGGATTTTATTCTGACGCCGGGGCGGTATGTAGGTATCGCGGCGCAGGCGGAGGATTCGGAACCCTTCGCGGCGAAGATGGAGCGGCTGACGGGCGAGCTTTCGGGTTTGTTCGCGCAGTCGCATACATTGGAGGCGGAAATCCGCCGGCAGTTGGAGAGTATAGGGTATAAAATGAAGTAGATATGTGTTTTATCGAATTCCTCAATGAATACAATGGAGCCTTTACGGTTCTATTGACACTTATTCTCGTCATCATCAATATCTACATGGGATGGCAGAATCATATTTTGCGGGAAGACGCAACAAAGCCTAAAATATTAGCCAATATTTGTGTAAAAAACAGAAACATTTGCTATAAGCTCACTAATTTTGGAGCATCCCCGGCAATAAATATCCAAATCAAAATCGACCCATATTTAATTGAACGGATGAAAAAAGACCCGTTAACCCATAAATTAAGGAGAATAGAACAAGGTTCTTTTTTCTTGGCTCCCGGGAAAGATTCTGTTTTTTCTACAGAGACAATGTGGGAACAAATAAAAGACCACAAACTTTCATTGTCCTATACCTACAAGGATTTATCCGGCAAATCATATTCCCAAGAATATCTTTTCGATTTGTCCGTGCTCGACCTGGATTTGGCTTTTAAATATCCTGACAAATGAGCGAGTGGAAAACATATAAACTCTGCGAGGTTGCAAATCTATCCACCGGATTCCCTTTTGACGGTCACAAGTATGCCAAAGAAGGGCAACGGGTTGTCCGTGGCGATAATGTTACCATTGGAGAGTTACGATGGGATACAGATAAAGATAAACGATGGAATGAACCATTTGCCCGCGCTGAAGAATTTTCATTGCGGGAAGGAGATATTGTTATCGGAATGGATGGTTCTCGGGTTGGACGTAATCGAGCCCAGATTAAGGCAGACGATTTACCTCTATTATTGGCCCAACGGGTAGCTTGTGTCCGTCATAATGAAAAATCCTTGCAAAAATTTCTGTACTATCAGATTTTCAGCAAGAATTTCGAAAATTATATAAAATCCGTCCACACTGGAACATCCATTCCTCATGTGAGCCTAAAACAAATCGGCGATTTTAGTTTTCAAGTTCCCGATTTATCCACACAGCGGCGGATTGCGGGGATTTTGGGGTCGTTGGATGATAAAATCGAATTGAATCGGCGGATCAATGCGAATTTGGAGGCGCAGGCGCAGGCCCTCTTCCGGTCGTGGTTTGTGGGTAACGATAAACAATTGGGTAACTACCAAACCAAAAGTTTAACAGATATTGCACAATATCTGAATGGTTTGGCCATGCAAAAGTTTCCACCCGAATCCATTCAAAACAGCCTGCCTGTTTTGAAAATAAAGGAATTGGGCCAAGGGCTGTGCGATGCGTCAAGCGACAGGTGCTCAACATCCATAAAACCAGAGTATGTAATCAACGATGGTGATGTTATTTTTTCTTGGTCGGGAACTTTACTTGTGGATGTATGGTGTGGCGGTAAGTGCGGACTCAACCAACACCTATTCAAAGTTACATCGGACAACTACCCCAAATGGTTTATATTCTATTGGACAAAACATCATTTGGATAAATTTATTCGCATAGCAAAAGACAAGGCCGTTACAATGGGGCATATCAAACGATGCGATTTGGAATCTTCCGAGGTAAAAGTACCCGAAAAACCGATACTGGAATATTTAGATAAAATTTTCACCCCTCTTTTTGATTCTATGATTGCCCATAGAATTGAAAATAGAAAACTTTCCGCCCTGCGCGACACCCTGCTGCCCAAATTGATGGCCGGAGAAATTTAAATAAATAAAAGCTATGAAAAAAGAGGTTAAAATGCTACTTGAAAAAGCAACGGACTCTTTAATATTAAGTATTGAATTATTTAATAGACCACAAGAGCAATGTCGACATACCGGAGCTTTAATCCTATTAGATCATAGCTTTGAGATGATTCTAAAAGCTGCAATAATACATCGCAACGGGAAAATCCGCGACAAGAGAAACAATAAAAATACTATTGGCTTTGATGCGTGTTTACGAATCGCTGTTTCTAATGGGAATATAAAATTCTTAACAGAGGAGCAAGCCTTGGTTGCTCAAGCGATCAATGGGTTACGAGATGCTGCACAACATTATATTTTACAAATATCAGAGCAACAATTATATGTTCATATGCAATCGGGAGTAACATTATTCTCTGATATACTCAATAATGTATTTGGTATAAAATTATCTGATCGATTACCTCAAAGAGTTCTCCCTATAGCGACATTAGCACCATTAGACATAGATGCGTTATTTCGATTTGAAACTAAAGAAATAAAAAAACTATTGAACCCCGGATCAAGGCGAGGGCCAGAAGCCTATTCAAAAATTCGGCCCTTATGTATTTTGGACGCTGTCATTTCTGGCGAGAAAAACACGCAACCATCCGATGCGGAAATTAGAAATATCGCCAATAAATTACGAAGCGGTATTAGCTGGGATGAAATTTTTAAGGGCGTCGCAGGCATTCAACTCAGCAGAGAAGGTGAAGGTCCATCTATATCATTAAAAATAACAAAAAAGGCTGATGTAGAAGTCACATTAGTCAAAAATAGTCCTAATGCAGCAGTCGTTGCGGTTAAAAGAGTCAACGAATTAGATTTTTATTCTTTAGGTCTTAAAGCAATGACAACTAATATACAACAACATTTTGCGTATATTACTACAACAAAATTGCTAAAGGTTATAAATCATTTACACCTCCAAGATAATCCAGAATTTTATAAAGAAATAAAACTAAATAGTCAAACACATAAAAGATACTCTCAAAATGCGCAAACCTTTTTACTTGAGCAAATTCCACTACTCGATGTAGAACACAATTGGAGAAATTTATAATTATGCCCTTCACCGAAGCCAATTTCGAAAACGCCATCCTCGAAATCTTCCGAGACCTGCTCGGTTACGAATATCTCTACGGCCCCGATGTCGTGAGGGACTTCGCGGAGCCCCTCTGTGTGGAGATTCTCGAAGATGCACTCGTCCGCATAAACCCCTCGCTCCCCCGCGCCGCCATCGACGAGGCAATCGCCCGCATCCGAAACATCGAAAGCGGTTCGCTCGCCCGCAAAAACGCCCGGTTCACCGACATGCTCCAGAACGGCGTGGCGGTCAACTACTTCGACGGCAAAGAGCAGCGCTCGGCTCTGGTGCGGCTGGTGGATTACGACCTCCCGATGCGCAACCGATTCACGGTCGCGAACCAGTGGACGGTCGAGGAGCGTTCGGTGCGAAGGGCTGACATCGTCGTCTTCGTCAACGGGTTGCCGCTGGTGGTCGTCGAGCTGAAATCCCCCTCGCGCGAGGCAACCGACGTCTCGGAGGCCTACGCCCAGCTGCGCAACTACATGCAGGAGATTCCCTCGCTGTTCGTCTACAACGCCTTCTGCGTGATGAGCGACCTGGCCACGACCAAGGCCGGGACCATCACCGCCGGCGAGGACCGATTCATGGAGTGGAAGACCGTGGACGGCAAGCTGGAGGACGCGCGCTACGCCAATTTCGACGTCCTCTTCCGCGGGATGTTCGAGAAGAGCCGCTTCATCGAGCTGCTCGGCGGCTTCATCTGCTGCTCGGAGAAGGACGGGAAGGAGGTCAAGATATTGAGCGCCTACCACCAGTTCTACGCCGTGCGCAAGGCCGTCGATTCGACGCTCCGCGCCGCCGAAACGGACGGCCGCGGCGGGGTCTTCTGGCACACGCAGGGAAGCGGCAAGTCGCTGTCGATGGTCTTCTTCGCCAAGCGGTTGCAGCGGGCGATGGCCTCGCCGACGATTGTCGTGCTGACCGACCGCAACGACCTCGACGGGCAGCTGTACGGTCAGTTTGCGCAATGCAGCGACTTTCTGCGGCAGGTGCCCGTGCAGGCGTCGAGCCGCGCCCATCTGCGCGAGCTGCTGGCCGGGCGCGAGGCCAACGGCATCTTCTTCTCGACGATGCAGAAGTTCGAGGAGGGCGACGGGCCGCTGTCGGAGCGCCGCAACATCGTGGTGATGGTCGACGAGGCGCACCGCAGCCAGTACGGGCTGGAGGAGCACATCGACCCGCGCACGGGGCGTGTGCGCACGGGAGCGGCGCGGCTGGTGCGCAACGCCCTGCCGAATGCCACCTACATCGGCTTCACGGGGACCCCGATTGCGCAGAAGGACCGCTCGACGCGCGAGGTCTTCGGCGACTACATCGACGTCTACGACATGACGCAGGCCGTCGAGGACGGCGCCACGCGCCCGGTCTTCTACGAGAGCCGCGTCGTCAACCTCCATCTCGACGAAGCGACGCTGCGCCGCATCGATGCCGAGTACGATGCGATGGCCGAGGAGGCCGAGGAGTACGCCATCGAGAAGAGCAAGCGCGAGTTGGGGCGTATCGACTCGATTCTGGGGGCCGATGCGACGGTGGCGTCGCTGTGCGAGGACATCGTGAAGCACTACGAGGAGTTCCGCCAGTATGAACAGACCGGCAAGGCGATGATTGTGGCCTACTCACGGCCGATTGCGATGAAGATTTACCATCGGATATTGGAGATGCGCCCGGCGTGGAGCGAGAAGCTGGCCGTGGTGATGACTTCGAGCAACAAGGACCCCGAGGAGTGGCGGGCCGTGATTGGCAACGACGCCCACAAGAAGGAGCTGGAGCGACGGTTCAAGGACAATGCCGGGCCGCTGAAGATTGTCATCGTGGTGGACATGTGGCTGACGGGATTCGACGTCCCCTCGCTGGCGACGATGTATGTCTACAAGCCGATGGCAGGTCACAACCTCATGCAGGCCATTGCGCGCGTGAACCGCGTCTTCGGCGACAAGCAGGGCGGTCTGGTGGTCGATTACGTCGGCATCGCCTCGGCCCTGAAGCAGGCGATGAACGACTACACGCTGCGTGACCGCCGCAACTACGGCGACCCCGACATTGCCAAGACGGCCTATCCGGAGTTTCGGAAGAAGCTGGAGGTGTGCCGCGACCTGCTGCACGGTTACGACTACGCGGGATTCCGGGGCGATTCGGACCTCGAGCGTGCCCGGGCCATCAGCGGCGGCGCCGACTTCCTGCAGGCTCCGGAGCGGGCGAAGGTCAAGGAGGATTACATCCGCGAGGCGCTGCTGCTGCGGCAGGCGCTGTCGCTGTGTCAGAGCATGCCCGACCGCGAAGAGCGGCTCGAAGCGGCCTATTTCGAGGCCGTGCGCACCTTGTTGACGCGCGTCGAGGGTAAGGGCAAGATCTCGTTCCGCGAAATCAACGAACGCATCAACGAGCTGCTCCGGCAGAGCATTCAGAGCGAAGGGGTCATCAACCTCTTCTCGGACGTGCAGGAGGAGTTTTCGCTGTTCGACCCGAAGTTCCTCGAGGAGATCGGCCGCATGAAGGAGAAGAATCTGGCCGTGGAGCTGCTGCGCAAGTTGATTACCGAACAGGTGCAGCTCTACCGCCGGACCAACACGGTGCGGGCCGCAAAGTTCTCGGAGATCCTTGCCCAGGCAATGAGCAACTACCTGAAAGGGATGCTGACCAACGAGGAGGTAATCGAGGAGCTGTTGAAGACGGCCCGCGAGATCATCGACGGCGAGAAGGCGGGGCAGGCGCTGCACCTCACGACCGAGGAGCTGGCCTTCTACGATGCGCTGACCAAGCCCGAGGCCGTGCGGGACTTCTACACGAACGACCAGCTGCTGGCCATCACGCACGAACTGACCGATGCCCTGCGCAAAAACAAGACGATCGACTGGAATCTGAAGGAGAGCGCCCGGGCCGGCATGCGCCGGCTGGTCAAACGACTGCTCAAGAAGTACAAATACCCGCCCGAGGGACAGGAGGACGCACTGAACACCATCATGGAGCAGTGCGAAATGTGGTCGGAAAACAGTTGAGCCAAACGGCGAACGGGCCCGTTGCCGTACAAATGCCGTACAAATTCAAACGAAAACCGCGTTGTAGATATCTACAACGCGGTTTCTGTGAGGTCTGAAGCGGATTCGAACCGCTGTACAAGGTTTTGCAGACCTTTGCCTAGCCACTCGGCCATCAGACCATTTCTTTCTCGAAACGCCCCCTTCAGCTTTTCCCTCCAGCACCTCCAGGACCCTCTCAAGCCCCCAGGCACCTTCTCCAGCACCTCCGGGACTTTCTCAGCCCCCTTGGCTCCTTCTCAGGCCCCCTCCGGATATCGCTCGGGCTCCCCTCGGGGCGGCTCCGGGTCGTTTCGGTTCGCAAATATACACACTTTTCCGATATCTGCAAAACTTATTCGCAACTTTACGCATTTTCCGCCTCCAACCCATCCGTCTTCGCCCGGAAATCACTACCTTTATCTCCCGCAAAAGAGTCCCCGCGACCATGACACTCGAAGACATCGCCCTGCAGATGACCCCCGGCATCGGTGTGAAGGGCGCCGCACACCTGCTCGAGGTGTTCGGCGACGCCCGCCGCATCTTCGCCGCCTCGCACGACGAGCTGGCCGGCGCTGCACGGCTGCGTCCCGAGCCGCTGCGGGCCATCCTCCAGCGCAAGGGCTTCCCCGCCGCCGAGCGCGAGCTGCTCTACTGCCGCCGCAACGGCATACGGCCCATCGCCTCGACCGACCCCGAATATCCGCCCCTGCTGCGCGATATTCCGGACCCGCCCCACGTCATCTACCTGCGGGGCGAACTTCGGGCGCTCCACATGCGCTGCCTCTCGGTGGTCGGCACGCGCACGGCTACGCCCTACGGCGAGACGATGTGCCACGCCCTCATCGAACGGCTCGCCGAGCGGGTCGATGAGCTCTCCATCGTCAGCGGCCTGGCCTTCGGCATCGACGCCGCGGCACACCGCGCAGCCCTCGCCTGCCGGGTGCCGACCGTCGCCGTGGTGGCCAACCCGCTGCCCGGGGTCACCCCGACGCAGCACGCCGGACTGGCACGCGACATCCTCGAGCAGGGCGGCGCGCTGCTCACCGAGCTCCACTCGCAGACCCGGCAGAACGGCAGCCTCTTCCTGGCGCGCAACCGCATCATCGCGGCGCTGAGCGCCGGAACGCTCGTCGTCGAATCGCCCGCCTCGGGCGGCTCGCTCTTCACGGCCCACTGCGCCGACGGCTACAACCGCACGGTGATGGCCCTCCCGGGACGGGTCACCGACCGCATGTCGGCCGGCACCAACTTCCTCATCCGCAACCAGAAGGCACAGATGGTTCTCACGGCCGACGACATCATCACGGAGCTGCAGTGGGAGAGCGCCGCACCTCAGCGCGACACCCGCACCGAGACGCCGGGCGACCGCCGTCTGACCCCCGACGAACGGGGGCTGCTGGGCTGCTTCCGCACGGACGACCCCCTCTCGCTCGAGACGCTCGGCGAGCTGAGCGGACTCGACCCGGGCGAGCTGGCCACGCTGCTGGTGGGGCTCGAGCTGAGCGGCGCCGTCCGCCAGCTCCCCGGCAACCGATACATGAAACTGCCATGAGACTCATCGACACCCATTCGCACCTCTACGAACCGGAGTTCGACGCCGACCGCGACGAGGCGCTCGCCCGTGCCGCCGCGGCCGGAGTGGAGCGGCTGCTGCTCCCGGCCATCGACTCCGAAAGCCACAAACGCCTCTTCGCCCTCAGCCGCCGCAACCCGGCGCGCTACATCCCGATGATGGGGCTCCACCCCACCTCGGTGAACGACAACCCCCGCTGGCGCGAGGAGCTGGCGCTGGTCGAGCGGCTGCTCGACGCGCCTCCCGAGGGCATCGGAGCATTCTGCGCCGTGGGCGAAATCGGCCTCGACTTCTACTGGAGCCGCGACTTCATGTCCGAGCAGTGCGAGGCCTTCGCCGCCCAGCTGCGCATGGCCTGGCGACGGGGGCTCCCCGTGGCCATCCACACCCGCGCGGCGTGGGACGAGATGGAGCGCATCATCGCGGAGGAGAGCGCCCGGGCCCGCAGCGAGGGTGCCGCGCTGCGCGGCGTCTTCCACGCCTTCTCGGAGGATGAGGGGCGCTATGCCCGCCTCCGCGCCTGCGGCGACTGGCTCTTCGGCATCGGCGGGGTGGTCACCTTCAAGCGGAGCCAGGTGGCCGCCTCCGTCCCCGCAATGGAGCTCGACGACCTGGTGCTCGAGACCGACTGCCCCTACCTCACCCCGGTGCCCCACCGCGGCGAGCGCAACGAATCCGCCTACGTGCGCTTCGTCTGCGAGCGGGTGGCCGCCCTCAAGGGGCTCCCGCCCGAGGAGGTGGCCCGCCGCACGACGGCCTCGGCCGAGCGGATGTTCGGCCTCGGGGCGCTGCCGGCCGCCGAGGAGCCCGAAAGGGCAGCAGCGGAAGTGCCCGGAAAGGCCGCAGCCGAGGAGCTCGGGAAGGCCGCAGCCGAGGAGCCCGGGAAGACCGCAGCCGAAGCGCCCGACGCACTGAAAACGCCCGCTTCCGAAGGAGCCGGCCGAACGACTGCAAACAACTGAATGACAACGCTCCGGATATCATGAAACGCATCCGCATCACCGTCATCCGCAAGGCCTGCTACCGCGACCTGATGGAGCGCTACGAGAACCCGCTCGACCACCCCTGCGACCTCAGCGTGGGGCAGTGTTTCGAGTGCGACGGCCTAAGCCGCCCCGAGGGGCTGTGCGAGAGTGCCTGGCAGAGCCTCTCGCCCTTCGTCATGGCGCTGGCCCACGGGGCGACGGGCCTCTACGACGGGTGGATGAAGAACCCCGCCTCGGCGATGCTCTCGTGCAACGACGGCTTCCGCCCGGTGAGCTTTCTGGTGGAGGCGCTCGACGAACCGACGCCCGACGGACAGGCCCCTGGCAAACAGACCCCCGACGGCGGAGAGCCCGCCGCCCGCAAAGAACCGGCCGACCCGACACCCGGCAGCGGAGAGCCCGCCGCCCGCAAAGAACCGGCCGACCCGACGCCCGGAAATGAGATGCCCGCCGGCAAAGAGCCCGACCGGCCCGAAACCCGGTCCGGCAACCGCTCCGAAACCCTCCGCAGCAACGCCTCCCCAACGGACGCCGCCCCTTCGGCTTCCGACGCCGCCCGACACCGCGGCAGACCCGCCGCAGCAACCCCAGCAACCTCCGCGACCCCGGCGGCCGTACCTGCCGCGGCCCCTGCCAACCCCGAAACCCGACCACACGAAAAAACCGAATCATAAGCTATGCGCGCATCCATCCTGATTATCTACACGGGCGGCACCATCGGCATGAAGACCGACGCCGCCACCGGCGCCCTCGTCCCGTTCGACTTCAGCGGCATCTACGAGGAGTTCCCCTCGCTCAAGCGGCTCAACGTCGACATCGACGTCGAGACGATGAACCCCGTCATCGACTCCTCGAACGTCTCGCCCGACAACTGGGTGACGCTCGCCCGCCTGATTCGCGACAACTACGCCCGCTACGACGGCTTCGTCGTCCTGCACGGCACCGACACGATGTCCTACACCGCCTCGGCGCTGAGCTTCATGCTCGAGAACCTCTCCAAGCCGGTGGTCTTCACCGGCAGCCAGATTCCCATCGGCGTGCTGCGCACCGACGGCCGCGAGAACCTCATCACGGCCATCGAAATCGCCGGCGCCAGCCAGGGGGGCCGCCCCGTGGTGCCCGAGGTCTCGCTCTACTTCCAGAACCGACTCTTCCGCGCCAACCGCACCTCGAAGCGGAGCGCCGAGGCGCTCAACGCCTTCCGCTCCTACAACTACCCGCCGCTGGCCGAGGTGGGGGTCAACATCACCTACAACTACGCCGCCATCCTCCACCCCGACCCCGCCGACTCATCGCCCGAGCTGCGCATCGCCACGTCGCTCAACGACGGGGTGGTCATCGTCAAGCTCTTCCCGGGCATCGACGCCCGCATCCTGCAGGGCATCCTCTCGGTCGAGGGCATCCGCGCCGTGGTGCTCGAGACCTACGGCGCGGGCAACGCCCCCACGAGCGAGTGGTTCATCCGCCTCATCGAGCAGGCCATCGCCCGCGGCATCCTGGTGCTCAACGTCACGCAGTGCGGCGGCGGACGGGTCGCCATGGAGCTCTACGAGACAGGACTGCGCCTGCAGAAGGCGGGCGTGCTGTGCGGCTACGACATGACCACCGAGGCGGCCGTCACCAAGCTGATGTACGTGCTGGGCAAGGGGCTTCCGGACGAGGAGAGCCGCGCACTGCTGCAACGCCCTCTCCACGGCGAATTTACCCGATAGGACGTTGCACAGATTAAATATTTTTCCTATATTTCGCACTGCAAAGCGGCCTTTTCGGAGCCCTGAAACGGGGTCGGAGCAGACCGCGATGCAAGGTACCGAGTTGATTGATACGAAGTTGCAAATTTTCCGGCGACGTTTTTCCCGCTCGGGAGCGCATCTCCCGCGGAGCCTTCGGAAACCCTCCGAAGGAGAAAACGGCGGCGAAAAAGCGTGCCGGGAGGAGAGAAAAACGATATTTTTTTCGATTTTTTTGGACTTCGGGAAAAATTTAACGGAACCGTAATCCGCCGACACCGCACCCGGCTCCGCATGGAGGGAGGCGGCGGCAGGCAACGGAACAGAAAAGGAAGAAACGAACTTTAAAACAAAACCACAAACGATTACAAATTCAACTAATCAAATTAATTTTATCTAACACAACTATGAAAAAACTTTTTTTGATTCTGTCAGTTGCCTTGTTCTCGCTGGGTACTGTTAACGCGTTTGCGCAGGAGGCCGAGGCCGCTGCTGCTCCGGCAACCGAAGAGGCCACGGTAGCCGAGGAAACCCCGGTAGCCGAGGACGTAGTAGCCGCCGAGACCGAAATCGCCGGCGAGAGCATGCACCACATTCTGATGCAGAAGTTCCTCGAGGGCGGTTGGATGTGGATGCTCCCGATTCTGCTCTGCCTTGTATTCGGTCTTGCAGTAGCCATCGAGCGCATTCTCTTCCTGTCGCTGTCGACCATCAACTCGAAGAAGCTCATCGCAGCCGTTGAGGAGGCTCTGAAGAAGGGCGGCATCGAGGCAGCCAAGGATGTTTGCCGCAACATGCGCGGTCCCATCGCATCGATTTACTACCAGGGTCTGGACCGCTACAACCAGGGTCTCGACGCCGTTGAGAAGTCGGTTGTATCGTACGGTTCGGTACAGACGGGCCAGATGGAGTCGGGTCTGTCGTGGATTGGCCTGTTCATCGCCCTTTCGCCTATGTTGGGATTCATGGGTACGGTTGTCGGCATGATTGACGCATTCGACCAGATTCAGGCAGCAGGTGATATCAGCCCGACGCTGGTAGCCGGTGGTATCAAGGTCGCCCTTCTGACCACCCTGTTGGGTCTTATCGCAGCCGTTATTCTCCAGCTGTTCTACAACTACATCGTATCGAAGATTGACTCTCTGGTAAACGCAATGGAAGACTCGTCCATCACGCTGATGGATATCCTGACTGCTTACAGCAAGAAATAATCGAACGCAGAAAAACCAAAAGCAAATATGAAAAAGGCATTTAGCATATTGCTGAGCGTTCTGATGGTCATCACGGTTGCTCTTCTGGTCTACGCGATTGCGACCGGAGGATCGGAAGATGCAATCAGCGTCAACCTGATATGGGGCTACGCCCTGTTCGTGTTCGCGCTTGCATCGGCACTTTTCTGCGCCATCTTCGGGATGATCAAGAACCCGGCAGGCATCAAGGGGTCCATCCTGGCCCTGGCTCTGGTAATCATAGTCGTTGGCGTGGCCTACTTCTATTCGGCTGGCCATACGGTCAACATCGTGGATCTTCAGAACAACGGCTTCTTCGGGCACAGCGAAACCGTCATTACCGAAACGAGCATCATCGTAACCTATGTCGCTTTCGCAGCTGCATTCCTGACGACCGTTGTTACTGAAATTTGGAGAGCTTTCAAGTAACAGAGAACAATGGCAATAGATAAGAGAAAAACACCGGATATCAATGCGGGTTCGCAGGCGGACATCGCCTTCCTGCTGCTGATATTCTTCCTGGTGGCCACTACCATGAACACCGACACGGGTCTGGTGCGCATGCTTCCGCCGATGCCTCCCGAGGATGTACAACAGGAGAACATCAAGGTCAAGGAGCGCAACCTCTTCCTGGTGCTCATCTCGGGCAGCGGCAACATCATGGCAGGAACGTCGGGCAACCAGGAGATTATTGATATCCATCAGCTCAAAGACAAGACGAAGGAGTTCATCCTCAACCCGATGGAGGACGCAAATCTTCCGGAGAAGGTGGATGAGACCTTCGACCTGCCCGACGGCAGCAAGTGGACCTATCCCGTAAGTCAGGGAGTCGTATCGCTGCAGACGACCCGTGATACCGGCTATCAGTCGTACATCATGGTTCAGAACGAGCTCACGCGCGCCTTCAACGAGGTCCGCGACGAGGTCTCGATGCGCAAGTTCGGCAGCAAATTTGCCGACCTGACGCAGGGGCAGCGCGACGTCATCTCGAAAGCAATACCTCTGAAGATTTCGGAGGCCGAACCGCGTAACATAAAGAAGTAAGCTATGGCAGTAATGAAAAAGAAGGGCAACAAGACCTTGCCCCCTATCTCGACCGCATCGCTTCCTGACGTAATCTTCATGATTCTCTTCTTCTTTATGGTTTCGACGACCATGCGCGAACAGGAACTTCTTGTAAGATACAAGCTTCCGGAAGCAACCGAGGTGCAGAAGCTGGAGAAGAAATCGCTCGTCAGCTACATCCACATCGGACAGCCGACGCTGGCCATGCAGGCGAAGTTCGGAACCGCGCCCCGCATCCAGCTGAACGACTCCTATAAGACGACCAAGGACATTCTGGACTTCGTCGCCGCCGAGCGAGACAAGCTCAACGAGGCCGACCGTGCTTCGATGACGATTTGCCTCAAGGCCGACGAGAAGACCAAGATGGGTATCGTGACCGACGTAAAGCAGGAGCTTCGCCGTGCCAACGCCCTGAAAATTTCCTATGCGGCTTCCAAGTCGCTGGGTTACTAATCCCGGGTCGACCCTCAAAGCGAAGAGCGGACCTCACAGCGAGGTCCGCTCTTTTTTTGTGCCCGCCGACATGGGAAGGGGATGCATTGGCCACCCGCCGGCGCAGGGAACAGGTCCGCCCGCCTCGGGGGAGGGAGATAACGACAGGCCTCCGCCCGTTTGCAGGCGGAAGAGAATGCTTCCTTCCTCTCGTACCCGCACACGCTGAGGGCGCCCCGGAGTCGGGCCGCAGACAACAAGACACCCCGCCCGGAAGAGAAGAGGAATTCACGAAAGGGGAAAAGCCCCCAAAAAAGGAGGGGAGAGGTGCAGGAGAGACAATGCGGAGAGGCGGTGTAGGGGAGACAGTGCAGGGGAGACGGTGCAGGAGAGAGACGATGCAGGGGAGAGACGATGCAGGGGAGACGATGCAGCACACCGGGAAAAAGCAGAACCGCCCATCCAAGGAACAAGAACCACGGACTCCCCGAAAACCACGACTTACCCGGAAAACCCGGCTCCCCTTAAAAAACCCGGCTCACCCGGAAAACCCCGGCTCCTCCCCGAAAAACCCCGGCCGGCCAGAATCAGAAAGAAAACTCCAGCTGGTCGTTGTCGTGAATGAACGAGAGACGGTGATAGGGCGTCAGCCCGTAACGGCGGATAGCCAGCCGGTGCTCGCGCGTGGGGTAGCCCTTGTTGCGCTCCCACCCGTACTGCGGATACTCCTCCGCCAGACGGCGCATGTACTCGTCGCGGTGGGTCTTGGCCAGCACCGAGGCCGCCGCAATGTCGGCATACTTGCCGTCACCCTTGACGATGCAGCGGTAGGGGATGTCGAGCGAGGTGTAGAAGCGGTTGCCGTCGATGGCCAGAAAGCCGGGCCGCACACCGAGCCGCCCGACGGCGAGCGACATCCCCTCGAACGAGGCCTTGAGAATGTTGATTTCGTCGATACGCTCCGGCGAGACCGCCTCGACGGCCCACGCCACGGCCTCCTGCTCGATGATGGGACGCAGCCGGTCGCGATTGCGCTCGCTCATCTGCTTCGAGTCGTTGAGCAGCGGATGGTGGAAGTCGGGCGGGAGGATGACCGCCGCGGCAAAGACTGCCCCGGCCAGACATCCGCGCCCCGCCTCGTCGCACCCCGCCTCAGGAAGTTCGTATTGGAAAGAGGTCTCCAGCATGACGGGAACAAAGTTACGAATAATTTAGGCCCGTTCAGGCTTTTTCGCTACTTTTGTCGAGGCGAAACCGCAGAGCGGAGAGCCGGAAGCGAGTCAGCCCCGGGAATTGCGAACCGGGAGGCAGACAGACCTCCGGAATCGCGGACCGGGAGACAAACAGGACCCGGAACAGTTAGCCGGGTGCCAGGCGGACTGAACCCCGACAGGCAACCGGAACCACCCGAACAAGCGGGACCTCCGGCGCAGCCGAAGCCGCCAGAACCAACGGAAAAGGTTCCACCCCGGGCCCGAACCGAAGGAGCCGAGACGTCCGTCAAAAGATTTCCGGGGCCAGAGCGGAGAAGAGGGAGCCGCCCGAACCGAATGGGGACGCCCCGTCGGACCTGCACCGGCCCGACGGGCCCGCAGAGCGCAACCTAAGCCACCCGAACCCCAGGCCGCCCGAACAACCGAAGCCACGTCGCATCCGAGCCCGTCCGGACCGACGGATAAGGTTCCACCCCGGGCCCGAATCGAAGGAGGCAAGACGCCCGGAGCAAGCTGGACCCGCCCGGAGCGACCCACTCCCCGGCCCCCGGAAACGAGCCAAACCGCTCCCCCGGAAACCGGCCAAACTGAACTCCGGAAACCGGCCAAACCGAACCCCGGAAGCCGCCGGCCACCGGTGGCCCCACAAAGCACAGGCAATGAACTTCGACATAGCAAGACAGCCGATTATTCCGGCATTCGTGACGCTGCTGCTCGTCGCCGGCGTCGCCAGCGTCGCCCCCACGGCTGCGCCGGAGGCCGTTGCGCCCCTCTCGCAGCTCGACGGCTGGCTGCTCGACTTCGAGCAGAGCGCCCCCGTATGGAGCCGCGTCATGAGCTTCGTGCTGCTGCTCTGGGCCGGACTGCTCACGGGGCGCATCACCGTCCGCTACGGACTCTACGCAACCAACAGCTGCGTGGCCATTCCCCTCTTCGGCATCGCCGCCGCCTGCGCCTGGCCCGCCGCCGGGCTCGTCGGCGCCGTCACGCTGCTGCTGCTCGCCCTCTCGACCCACAACTTCTGCCGTTCGTTCCGCAACGGCTACGCCTTCGACAACATCTTCCGCGCAGGGCTCTATCTGGGGCTCGTTCCGCTCGTCTACCTGCCCGCCGCACCGCTGATGCTGCTGCTGCCGGCCGCCGTCGTGCTGCTCAAACGGACGCTGCGCGAGCTGACCGTCACCCTCGCGGGCATGCTGCTGCCGCTGCTGACGGCCTGCTACCTCAACTGGGCCACGGGCGCGCCGTTCGACGCTCCGCTGCAGCAGGCCGTCGAGCTCTTCACCCACAACGACGGCATGCACCTCTGGAACCTTCCCTGGCCCGCGCTGCTGCTGCCCGGAGCGCTGCTGCTGCTCGACATCGCCTCGCTGGCCGCCTACCTCAACAGCGTCTACTCGGTCGGCTTCAAGGCGCGCGGCATCCTCGCGCTGGCGGGCTGCATGCTGCTGCTCACCGTCGCCGTCGCGCTGCTCCCCTGCGCCACCTCCGTGGCGCTGCTGCTCTGCGCACTCCCCACGGCGCTGCTGGCCCCCTTCCTGCTCGTACGGATGCACTACGCCCTCTCGCTGGCCCTCTACACGCTGCTGCTCGTCTGGGCGCTTGCAGCCCCCTACCTCTGGGCGCAGCTCACCGCCGCACTCCGGTAACGAGGCCCTCGCCACAGCACATCCCCTCCGGTCCGGGAAAAACCTGCACCGCACCGCGGCAAAGGATTGTTCAGCCCCAAAAAGGCTTGCCAACATCGCTGCAAAGGTCCACACCCGATAAAAGGGCACACCGCCGCAAAGGGTCTTCCTCCCAACAAAAAGAACCGGTCATAACGCGCGGCAAAGGGCCCCACTACCCCACCCACTGTCGCCCTGCCCCGGGACACTCCTCAAACCATCCACACTGCTATCCCCGCTGTCGGCTCCCGACAGCCTCCACGTCCACTCCCGCGCCCCTTCATTACGACCGCCCTTTCCGCCGCTGTGCCCCGTCTGCTTTCCATCCCGATAGCCCGCCCCGGGGACAGAAACCCCGCCTTCCGGTCAACTCCTCCACATCCATCCGCCGCCCCATACCGCAACAAAACCGGCAATCCCCACGCATTCCTCCCCCCGAAGCATTCCTTCCCCGAAGCAACCACTCCCGCAGCAAGTCCCCGCAACCGCCGCCCCGGCCTGCACCCAACTGCCTCCACAACCGGCCAGCCTACCGCAGCAGTCCCGCAGCTACCCCGCAAGAGGCCATCCGCAACTCGCCACAACCACCACCCCCGCAGTCGTCCCGCAACCCGCCCTGTTCCAACACACTCGACGCCTCCGCATACCCCTGCATACCCCCGCACAAAGCCCCACGCAGAGCCCTGCACAAGCGCCTGCGCCGCTGCGCCGATACCCGATTCGGACCCCCTCGCACCTCGTTCGGTCCTATTCGCCCCATTATGACACAAATAGGGTATTTATTATTTTATTTATTAAATATTATATTGTATATTTGGAGGTGAACACCTAGACGCAACTTCCTGTTCACCGAAACCAAAAACACAATTACTGCATGAAGAATTCTACAACTCCCTCGGCCCAACAGCCGATGATTGTGAAGTATGTCGAAACGCTTCACAACGGCATCCAGTCGCTGGCCCTCTCACGCTACGCCATAGGCTATATCCTGCGCGGCACGAAGTATGTCTACGACGGCGACAAACGCCAGGCCTTCAACCGCGGCGACGTCTTCTACCTGGGGCTCGGCCACCACTACGTGGAGAACGTCCCCGAAAACGGCCAGCCCTTCGAGCAGGTGCTCTTCTACTACACGCCCGCCGACCTGCAGCGCATCCTGCTCCACCTGAACATCACCTACGGACTCAACATCTCGAACGACCATTCGTGCGAAAACTGCCACAACCGCACCCACGTCGCCATGCCCGCATGGAGCTCGCTGCGCAACTTTTTCGTCAACACGAACAACTACCTGCGCGACGAGAGCTTCCTGCAGGACGAGACCGCCGAGAGCATCAAGATGACGGAGCTGATTTACCTCATCGCCTCGCACGAGGACTGCTGCATCAAGAGCAAGCTGCTGAGCAACATCGACACGGCCAAGGAGAACTTCGAACAGACGGTCTACGACCACATCTTCAAGGATATCTCCATCGAGGAGCTGGCGCGGCTGACCAACCGCTCGCTCACCTCGTTCAAGAAGGAGTTCCGGCGCCACTTCGAGATGCCGCCCCACAAGTGGTACATCCGCCAGAGGCTGATGCACTCGCGGCTGCTGCTCATCTCGACCTCGAAGTCCATCTCGGAGATAGGCGTGGAGTGCACCTTCCCCAACACGTCGCACTTCATCAAGCTCTTCAAGAAGGAGTACCGCATGACGCCGGCAGCCTACCGCAGCCGCCACCTCCGCGCCGCCGAGGGGGACAGCCTGCCCCGCACGCAGCCGGAGGAGGCGCTCTCCGCACGGCCGGGCGCTGCCGGAACGCCGCCCCGTGAGGCGCCGCACGAGACTCCAGCCCGCGAACAGCCTCAGCCCGCCGCTCTGGAGCCGGCCGAAGCTGCCATGGCCTGAGGTCCGCCCGCCGCTAAGGCTCACGCCGGAACGATGCTACGAGAAGTGTTGCACGAGACTCCGGCCCGCGAACAGCCTCAGCCCGCCGCTATGGAGCCGGGCGAAGCTGCCACGACCTGAGGTCCGCCCGCCGCCAAGGCTCACGCCGGAACGACACGCACCGGGGAAGCGGAGCGAAGAAAACGGTCGGACGGCACGACGGGACGGCAGCACGGCGGGACGACAGGACGGCGTGCCGGCGGAGAGCCCGGTACCTTGTCCACACCGGCCCTGCTCCTGCCGGGACGAACGGCCGAAACCCACATCCCGCTCCAGACCGGGAAATGCCTCCGAAGACGGAGCCCCGAAGCCTCACCGGCCCCGGAGCTCCGTTTCGTTTGTCCTCCATCCCGCCGGTCTCAGCCTGACACCAGACTGTCGCGCCCGTCCGCGCCCATACCACCGACCGCCAGCCCCGGCCGCCGCTTCCCTCACCCCTCCAGCTCCCTATCGGCCATCCCGCTGCCGAAGCGAAGCGGAACGGAAACCCGAACCGCACGCAACAAATCGGCCTCACCCGCCCTCGGATTCGTCCCTTCCAAACGGCCGAAAAACCCCGCCCCAGACCGCACAGCGGCGATTCGCCCCGTTGCAAAGAGCTGAGAACGGAGTTCGGAATTAGTTGAAAAAATTACAAATTTTGCACTAATTAAAAAATTTCAATTATAAATCATCGCATCCAAGGGGAGGAAATTGTAAATTTTGTAAGAAAAATATTTGGATTTCGCTAAAAATCGATTTACCTTTGTGTATCACAACGTGGGAATCTCCCGCTTCTCATTAACCTAACTAACCTAACCAGAGGGGCCCCGATACCGGCAGGTATACGCGGTCCCCTTTTTTTGTGCCCTGACCGCAGGAACGGAATCGGTCCGATGCACCAAACGAAAAGAGTCGCCGTTTCGTCGGCACAAACCTTTTTGCAACCCTCCGCACCCATCAAATCCGTCCGACACCCCGCAATAGCGGCACGACCCCATCAGCCCCAACACGCCCCCGACGACCCCGACACAACACACCTCCTCGACCCCAACTCCGGCCCGACCGCTGCCCCGGCAGACAACACACGTCATCGGTTCCGAAGCCGCCCGGTTCCCGCAGCCCCGGCACGTACCGGTTCCGAGCATCCGCCCAGAGCCCGGCGGAGGAGGAGGGCACAACCGCGCCGCTGGCCCGCTCTGCGTTCCGCAGCGGACATCCGCACAGAAGACCCGGCGCCCCGCTTCGCTGCCACCCGGAAACATCCTCACTCAGCTGCCGCCCGGAAACACCCCGCCCTGGGCCCGCAAAGGAGCAACCGCGCCGATTGTTCCGGCTGTTCCGGCCGAACCGACCGCTCCTGCCGGCCCCTTCATTCCGCGCCGCCTTTTCCCTCAAGCCACCCCAACCGCGCAATCCCGGAGACCCGCCGTCCGGAAACATCCCCGGGCCCGCGGCTGCCTGCCGCTGAAAGCTGCTTCACACCCCGGTTCCCATTTTTCACCCGCCCGGACCCCGCAAACGCAACACGCGTCCCGTTAACACCGCGCCGCCGCCGCTCGGAAGCCCCCGCGGCAACCCGGCACAAGTTCCCACAGCCGCCAGAAACACCGCTCGCTCCACCGCTCCACCGCCCGCCCGGACCCCGCAAACGCAGCACGACGCCTGTTGACACCGCGGCGTCACCGCTCGGAAGTCCCCGCGGCAACCCGGCACAAGTTCCCGCAACAGTCCGTCCCAAGTCCCCGCGGCAATCCGCCCGAATGACCCTCCGCCGCCCGCCCGGACCCCGGGCCTCCATCTTTTTTTTCGCCGCCGCAATCCCGTCTGCACAAGGCCCCAAGCCCCTTTCCGAACACTTTCCGCACCCCGAACGCAGCGCTTTCACCGCCGTTCTGTTGCTTTTCATGGATTATTTTTTTATTTTTGCATCAATTGGAAAATAATGAACTTAAATGCCGAAGTTGTATGACAACAAGGTCGATGTGCTGAAAAAACCCGATTGGCTGAAGATTCGCCTTCACCGCACGGCCCAATACGCCGAAGTGCAGCGCATCGTCCGGGAACATGGACTGCATACGATTTGCAGCAGCGGACTCTGCCCCAACAAGGCCGAGTGCTGGAGCCGTCGTACGGCTACCTTCATGATTCTGGGCGACATCTGCACGCGGGGCTGCCGTTTCTGCGCCACCCGGACCGGACATCCGGCACCGCCCGACCCCTCCGAACCGCAGCAGGTTGCGGAGAGCGTGCGGCTCATGCAGCTGAGGTATGTCGTCGTTACCTCCGTCACACGGGACGACCTGCCTGACGGCGGAGCCCAACACTGGGCCCGCACCGTCGAGGCCATCCGCAAGGAGGTGCCCGGCGCCGCAATTGAGCTCCTTATTCCCGATTTGGATGCGCAGGCCGAACATCTGGCCACCATCGTCGCATCCGGGCCCGACATCATCGGGCACAACATCGAAACCGTCGAACGACTTACTCCCGTCGTACGCTCGCGGGCCCGTTACCGTACGAGCCTCGAAACGTTGCGCATCCTTGCCCGGCAGGGGGCCACGACCAAGAGCGGACTGATGGTAGGACTTGGCGAGAGCGATGGTGAAGTATTGCAGACCCTGCGCGATTTGCGCGATGTGGGTGTGAAGATTGTAACGCTTGGTCAGTACCTTCGACCGACGCTGGAGCATTACCCCGTAGCGGCGTACGTAACTCCCCAAAAATTCGAATGGTACAGACTTCAAGCGCTGGAGATGGGATTCAGCTACTGCGCGAGCGCGCCGTTGGTGCGGTCGTCGTATCTGGCTGAGGAGGCACTCCGCAGTGTGAAAAGTTTGTAGCGATGAGACTCCGTTTGCGCGACCTCGGGTCGATGGACTACGGCCGCTGCTGGGACCTCCAGCGGCAGTTCTTCGACGCCCTGCTCGCAGCAAAGGGTGCAGCCCGCAGCGCCGCGGCAGCCGAAGAGGCCAAAGCCGCCGGAGGGCAGCACGCCACAGCAGCAGAACAGGCCAAAGCCGCAGAAGGGCAGCATGCCGGGGCCGCAGAAGAGGCCGGAGCGGAATCGCTGGCCGGAACTGCCGCAACAATGCCGCAGGCCGGGGCCGCCAAAGCAGTCGAGGCTGACGCAGAGGATGTCGGCACGCTGCTGCTGGTCGAGCATCCGCCGGTCTATACGCTGGGCAAGAGCGGCCATGCCGAGAACCTGCTCGTCGGGCGCGAAATGCTCGAGCGGCTCGGGGCGCAGTTCTACCACATCGACCGCGGAGGCGACATCACCTTCCACGGTCCGGGGCAGCTGGTCGTCTATCCGATTCTCGACCTCGAGCGGCTGGGCATCGGGCTGCGCGCCTACATCGAGGCGCTCGAGGAGTGCGTCATCCGCGTGGCGGCGCACTACGGCCTCCGCACGGGTCGCATCGCCGGCGCTTCGGGCGTCTGGCTCGGAGCCGGCACCGACTACGGAGCCGCCCCGGCAGCCGCAACCGCAACGGAGGACGCAGCAACAACAACCGAAGGCGCAGCGACCGCAACGGAGGACGCAGCAACCGCAACGGAGGACGCAGCAACCGCAAAAGAGGACGCAGCGGAGGGAGCCGCCCGGTGCATCGGCACGGCGGCCGACGGCCCGACGCGCAAGCTCTGCGCAATAGGAGTGCGCTCGTCCCGTTATATAACCATGCACGGCTTCGCGCTCAACGTATCGACCGACCTGAGGTGGTTCGAGCGCATCAATCCGTGCGGATTCCGCGACCGGGGCGCCACGTCGCTCGAGCGCGAAACCGGCCGCACGATTGCGATGGAGGAGGTCAAAGCCCTCGTCGCGAAGAGCTTAAGTGAGATATTGAATGTTGAAATATATAAATAACAGAACGTATGCCCATGGAAAAACGATGGGTAGTGAAACCGCAGGGAGACCCCGCGACGGTAGCGATGCTCGCATCGGCGCTGAAGCTCTCTCCCGTGCTGGCGAATCTACTCGTACAGAGAGGCATAGACACACTTGAGAAGGCTGAGAAGTTCTTCAAACCGAGCCTGGCCGACCTCCATGACCCCTTCCTGATGAAGGACATGGACAAGGCGGTCGCGCGCGTCGAGCAGGCCGTCCGCAACCATGAGAAAATCATGGTCTACGGCGACTACGACGTCGACGGCTGCACGGCCGTGGCGCTGGTCTACAAGTTCCTCCGCCACATCGGACACAAGAACCTGACGTTCTACATTCCCGACCGGTATACCGAAGGCTACGGCATATCCATCAAGGGAATCGACCATGCGGCCCGCAAGGGCGTAGGACTCATCATCGCGTTGGACTGTGGCATCAAAGCCACGGAAAAAGTAGTCTATGCGAAGCAGAAAGGCGTGGATTTCATCATCTGCGACCACCATCTCCCGGCCGACGAAATACCGCAGGCCGTGGCTGTACTGGACCCCAAGCGGGTCGACTGCACCTACCCCTTCGACGAGCTGTCGGGCTGCGGGGTGGGCTTCAAGCTGGTTCAGGCCTATGCCCAGAAGAACCACATGCCCTTCGAGCAGATTCGTCCGCTGATGGACCTGCTGGTGGTGAGCATCGCCTCGGACATCGTGCCGCTGGTGGGGGAGAACCGCATTCTGGCCCACTACGGGCTCATCAACCTCAACCGCGAACCGTCGAAGGGGCTGCTCTCGATTATCAAAATCTGCGGCCTGGACAAGCACAACATCACCATCGACGACATCGTCTTCAAAATCGGGCCGCGCATCAACGCCGCCGGGCGCATGCGCATGGACGAGAACGACGAGAACGCCTCGCCCTCGGGGGGCCATGCCGCCGTCGAGCTGCTCATCGAGGGCAACGAGCGGGTGGCCCAGGAGTTCGGCAACGTCATCGACGCCTACAACCAGGACCGCAAGTCGATTGACCGCTCGGTGACGCAGGAGGCGCACGACTACATCGAGCGCAACCCCGAGCTCAAGGCGCGCAAGAGCACCGTCATCTACAACCCCAAGTGGATGAAGGGCATCGTGGGCATCGTCGCCTCGCGGCTGATTGAGACCTACTACCGCCCGACGGTGGTGCTGACGATGAGCAACGGCTTCGTGACGGGTTCGGCCCGTTCGGTGCCGGGCTTCGACCTCTACCAGGCGGTCGAGTCGTGCTCGGACCTGTTGGAGAACTTCGGCGGCCACACCTACGCCGCGGGGCTCACGATGAAGCCCGAGAATGTCGAGGAGTTCACGCGGCGGTTCAACGCCTTCGTCGAGGAGAACATCGACCCGCAGATGCTCGTCCCCCAGGTGGACATCGACAGCGAGCTGCTCTTCTCGGACATCACGCCGGCGTTCCGTGCGGCGCTCAACCGCTTCCAGCCTTTCGGACCGGGCAACACGGCGCCGGTCTTCGTCACCTACGGGGTCATCAACCACGGCGAGGTGAAGCTGGTGGGGATGGACTGCGAGCACCTGCGCATGGACCTCATGCAGCGGCAGAAGCCCAACACGACGATGCAAACCATCGCCTTCCAGCAGCCGACGCACTACGAGTGGTGCCGTTCGGGACGTCCCATCGACGTCTGCTACCAGATTGTCGAGAACCACTACCGGGGCAACGTCACCACGCAGCTGCGCATCAAGGACATCAAGCCGGTGCTCAACCGATAGGGGAGAGCGCCGCCGGAGCCTCCGACAGAAGCGGACAAAACGGGAGCCGACCTCATGTTGAGGTCGGCTCCCGTTTTCGATAGATGCCGCCCGGGCGTACCGGCAGGGGAGTATCCCGCAGCCGCCCGGACACGCCGCCGGGTTGCGGCTGCAAAGCAGGGGCAACCATTTCAGCTACCGCGCAACGCAGCGCCGCCCCGGTCTTCCGGCAGCTCCTCAACGCAGCGTCCCCGGGCCGCCCCGGCCACCCCGGCCGCTCCGGCTCAGAGGCGGATGATGCGCTTGCTGTCGTCGGCCTCGGGCAGCGGCGCCGGCACGAAGTCCGAATAGCCGATGGCCAGCGCGCAGAGCGGTTCGCACCCCTCGGGAATGGGGAGGAACGTCCGCAGATAGTCGGCCGCCGACTCCCCCTGAGGCTCCGCCTTGAGGCGGGGACGTCCGTCGATGTGGACCCAGCACGAGGCGAGCCCCTCGTCGACGCAGGCCAGGTGGAGCACCGTCGCCGAGATGGCGGCATTGATGCGCCACAGGTCGCTGCAGGCCGTGTCGCCCAGCACGACGATGGCCAGCGGCGCCCCCTTCATGAAGGCCGAGCCGTAGTCGCGCATCGAGGCCATGCGGGCCACCACCTCGGGGTCGTCGACCACGAGCAGCCGCGTCGAGCGCGAATTGCGCGACGAGGGGGCTCCGAGGGTCTCGGCAAGCAGCCGGTCGACCACCTCGGAGGGCACGGCCGTGGGCGCGAACTTGCGCACGCTGCGGCGTTTTTCGAGCAAAGTCTTGAATTCCATGGTATCTGTTCTCTTTTACAGGTTCGTTCACACAAAAGTAGCGATTTTTTCCGTATATTTGGACATTGTACGTGCGCCCTGCGTCCCTCCGGGGTCCCGACGCCCGGGCCGGCACTGGAAAAGCCCGGGCCGGCACTGGAAAAGCCCGTAAAGAGAACCGGAGGAGCCCGGAAGGAGCCACCCGGCGCCCGCACCCAAAACACATGCAGCCATGGAACAGACAAGCATCACCATTGCCCTGATTTACGATTTCGACGGCACGCTCTCGCCCGGCAACATGCAAGAGTATGACTTCATTCCGGCCGTGGGCAAGAGCAACAAGGAGTTCTGGTCGGAGGCCAACTCGCTGGCCGAGGAGCAGGATGCCGACATGGTGCTCACCTACATGGCCCGCATGATTCAGGAGGCGAAGTCCAAGGGGCTCTCGCTGCGCCGCGAGGCCTTCCAGGAGTCGGGGCGGCGCGTCTCGCTCTATCCGGGCGTGCGCGACTGGTTCGGCCGCATCAACCGCTACGGCGAGCGGCACGGCGTGCGCATCCTCCACTACATCAACTCCTCGGGGCTCAAGGAGATTATCGAGGGGACGGAAATCGCCCACGAGTTCCGCAAAATCTACGCCTGCTCGTTCCTCTACGACGTCGACGGCATCGCCTACTGGCCCGCCGTGGCGGTCAACTATACCAACAAGACGCAGTTCATCTTCAAAATCAACAAGGGGGTCGAGTCGGTCTTCGACTCGAAGCTGGTCAACCGCTACATCCCCGAGAACGAGCGTCCGGTCCCCTTCAAGCGGATGATATACGTGGGCGACGGCACCACCGACATCCCCTGCATGCGGCTGGTCAAGAGCTCGGGGGGCCACTCCATCGCGGTCTACAACCCCGAGCAGAAGGGAGCTCGGCGCGAGCTGGGCTCGCTCATCCACGACAACCGCGTGAGCCACGTCTGCCCGGCCGACTATACGGAGGGGTCGGAGATGGACATTCTGGTGAAGACCATCATCGACAAGATTGTGGTGGACCACCGCCTCGAGCAGCTCGAAGTGGTCAAGTAAGCTATGAAGAGCCCCACACCCGACATATCCACCGCCGCCCAGGAAACGGAACCGACACCGGCCCCGGCCGCCAAATCCGCCGCCCAGGAACCGACCCCGACCATCCGACCGTCCGCCCCGGCCCTGTCCGCCCGGGAAACAGCCCCGGCCGCAAACACCTCGGCACCGAGCGTTAAATCCGCCGCCCCGGCTACCCGGGAGACAGCCCCGGCTGCAAATGCCCAGGCCAGCGCTTCCGCTCCGGCCAACTCCCCGGTCCCGGCGGCGCCTTCGGACCCGGCAGCGCCCTCCAACCCCGCAGCTCCCGCAGCGCCCCCAGCTCCGGCAACCCCCGCAACGCCCGACACACCCCTCTTCCGCTCCGACCTCTCGCTCGGCAGGCTCCGGCTGCGGCTGGCCGCACGCTGGCTCCGCAGCGTGGGGTGGTTCCTCCCGGTGGTGCTCCTCTTCGCGGCGGGCATCGCCGCCCTCTTCTTCGCCGTGGCCGCCGCACACCCCCTCTGGGCCGCCCTCATCGCCGCCGCCCTTGTGGTGCGCTTCCAGCTCACGCGCCGCGACACGCTGCTGATGAACCTCCTGCTGCGCCGCCCGCGCCTCGGGGCGTGGTACGACTGCCACCTGCTGCTGCTGCCCGCCTCGCTGCTGCTCCTCGCCGCCGGCCACCCCTGGCACGCCCTGGTTCTCCAGGCCGCCGCACCGACGGCCGCCCTGCTTCCCCGCCGCGGCGCCGCCCTGCGCCACCGCAGCCTGCTGCGCATCGGCTGGCTCGGCTGGTCGCCCGAGTGGTGCGCCACGCTGCGCCGCCACCGCATCGCCACGCTCCTGCTGGCCCTCGGGGCGCTCCTTCTGGCCGCCGTCCCCTACTGGAGCTTCATCTACCTGGGCTTCACGGCACTGGCCGCCGTCGAGTGCTACACCCGCAACGAACCCCTCGCCCTGCTGCTCCTCCCCGAGCTGGAGAGCGGCCGCCTGCTGGCCCGCAAGGTTTTCGAGGCGCTGCGCAACTACCTCCTCGCCACGGCCCCCTTCGCCCTCGCCGCCGCACTCCTGCACCCCCGCGCAGCCTGGGTCGCAGCCCTCTGGCTCGCCTTCTCGACGCTCGTGCTGCTCTACGCCGTGCTGGCCAAATACGCCCTCTACGACCCCGACGAGCCGCGCCCCGTCGCCTCGACGGTCATGCTCTTCGGCCTCATCGGCTTCCTGCTGCCGCCGCTGCTGCCCGTCTCGCTCGTGCTGCTTGTCCGCTACGGCCTGCGCGCCGAGCGCAACCTCAACCGTTACCTCCATGATTACAGTCGATAACCTCACCGTACGCCTCGGCGGACGCGACATCCTCCGCGGCCTCAACATGCACCTCACCCAGGGTGCCATCCACGGCATCGCCGGCATCAACGGCGCCGGCAAGACCACGCTGCTGCGCACCCTCTACGGGCTGCTGCGCCCCGCGTCGGGCTCCGTGAGCCGCAACGGCCGCCCGCTCAACCGCCGCGAAATGGTGCTGCTCGAGACCGAGGTGCCCCTCTACGAGGGGATGACCGGCCGCGACCTGCTGGAGCTGACGGCCCACTACCACCCCTCGTCGGACCCCGAGCCCTACATCCGCCTCTTCGCCCTGCCGGCCGACGAGCCCGTCGAACGGTTGTCGACCGGCATGAAGCGCAAGCTGGCCCTCGCCTCGGTGCTCATGCAGCGCAAGGAGGTGGTGCTGCTCGACGAACCCTTCAACGGGCTCGACATGGAGAGCCTCTACGCCGCCCGGCAGCTGCTCGCGCGGCGCCGCGCCGAGGGGGCCACGCTTCTGGTCACCTCCCACCTGATGGAGCCGCTCGCGGAGCTCTGCGACGACCTCTACGTCCTCGACGGGGCGACGGTCGCCGCCCGCTACGACCGTGCGGAGTTCCCGCGCGCCATGCGCGAGCTGGAGTACATCTTCCGCCGCCGCTACGAGGCCGAATTTGCCGAAAAATAGTTACCTTTGTACCCCGAACCACTGACAGCGATGAAAATACTCTTTGCAACCAACAATGCCCACAAGCTCAAGGAGGTGCAGGCCGTCCTGGGCCCCACGTTCGAGCTTGTGACGCCGCACGGCTGCGGCGTTGACGAGGAGATTCCCGAGGAGCAGCCGACGCTCGAGGGCAATGCCTCGCAGAAGGCCCACTACCTCCACGCACGCACGGGCCTCGACTGCTTTGCCGACGACACGGGGCTCGAGGTCGAGGCGCTGGGGGGCGCCCCGGGGGTCCACTCGGCGCGCTACGCCACCGACGGCCACGACTTCGCGGCCAACAACCGCCTGCTGCTCCGCAACCTCGAGGGGCAGACGAACCGCCGGGCGCGCTTCCGCACGGTCATCTCGCTGCTCCTCGGCGGCGAGGAGCACCTCTTCGAGGGGGTGGTCCAGGGGCGCATCATCGACCACGAGCAGGGGAGCGAGGGGTTCGGCTACGACCCGCTCTTCATCCCCGACGGCTACGACCGCACCTTCGCCCAGATGACCACCGAGCAGAAGAACGCCGTCTCGCACCGCGCCCGCGCGGTCCGCAAACTGGCCGACTACTTGCATTCCATCGAAAAATAGGGTATCTTAGCGCCCCCTTCGCGCCCCTGAGGCGCGGCGGCGGGGGCACACGCACGTACGTAAGTAAGTACGTAAGAGAGAAGAAGACATGGAAGAGAAACGGTATCTGAAGCAGGAGCGCTACGACGCCGAACGGCTCGAGCAGCTCAAACACCACTATGCCGAGATTCTGCGCCTGCTGGGCGAGGACCCGGCGCGCGAAGGACTCGTCAAGACCCCCGAACGGGTGGCCAAGGCGATGTCGTTCCTCACGCAGGGCTACGAGGCCGACCCGCTGGAGATTATCCGTTCGGCCACCTTCCGCGAGGAGTACAAGCAGATGGTGCTGGTCAAGGATATCGAGCTCTATTCGCTCTGCGAGCACCACATGCTCCCCTTCTACGGCCGCGCGCACGTGGCCTACATCCCCAACGGCTACATCACGGGGCTCTCGAAGATTGCCCGCGTGGTGGAGTGCTTTGCGCGGCGGCTGCAGGTCCAGGAGCGGCTGACGGTGCAGATACGCGACTGCATCCAGGAGGCGCTCCACCCGATGGGGGTTGCGGTGGTCATCGAGGCGAGCCACATGTGCATGCAGATGCGGGGGGTCGAGAAGCAGGGCTCGGCGACGACGACCTCGGCCTTCACGGGCATCTTCCTTTCGGACCACCGCACGCGCGAGGAGTTCATGACCCTTATCTCGCACCGCTACAGATAGCGGGGGGGCAGAAAGGCAGCGGAGGCGGAGGCGGCAGGACGACCAAGAGCCGAGGCGGCGAGGACCGCAGTTCGGCGGCCCGGACGGCGGCAGAACGGCGGCAGAACGACCGGGGCGGCCCGGTTTATCCGCAGATTCCTTATCATAAAAAAATCCGGAGAGCGACATGCGCCCTCCGGATTTTTTTGCTTCCAGCCGCCGCTTCCATCGCCCATCTTCCATCCTTTTCCCGCCCGTCTGCTGCTTTCCCCGCCGCACACCGGCACACCGGCACGTCCCTCCGCTTTCCCGCCTTTGTTCCCGCCGCAGCGCCCCGCTCCGCCCCTCTTTTTCCGCCCGCAGCCGGCACCTTCCGCTCCGCCCTTTCCCCGCCGAAAAGTTCCCGCAACGCACCGCAGCACCCCGCACCGCCGGCACGAAAAAACCTTTTTGCGGCAGATTCGGTCCGCCGACGCGCTCCCCGCTCGAGTGGAACAGTATTTGAACCCCCGGCATCGACAGCCAACAAACCATAAAAATCAAAATGTCATGAGCGTTCGAATTTTCCGAATCCTTGCGGTTGCTCTCCTGGGCATTGCAGCCGCTTCGTGTCAGAAGGAGCCCTCCGCATCGGGGCTCAACAACGACAACCTGGTCTACACGGCCTACGACGAGGGGACCGACTTCGCCTCCTTCGACACCTACTTCATCCCCGACAGCATCCTGCTCATCGGCAACACCGACAAGGCCGAATACTGGAAGGATGCCGACGCACAGCAGCTCATCGCCACGGTGGTCGACAACCTCGACGCACGCAACTACACGCGCGTGGAGGACAAGGCCGCGGCACAGCTGGGCCTCCAGCTGAGCTACGTGAGCCGCGTGACCTACTACGTGGGCTACAACTACCCCTACTGGTGGGGCTATTACCCCTACTACTGGGGCCCGGGCTACTGGGGCGACTGGCTGGGGTGGTACTACCCCTATCCGGTGCTCTACGGCTACCGGACCGGCTCGCTGCTGGTCGAGATGGTCAACCTCGAGGGCGACGCCGACGCGGGCAGCAAGCAGCTCCCCGTCGTCTGGGACTGCTTCCTGGGCGGGCTGCTCACCGCGGACGACGAGCTCAACCTGCAGCGCACCGTCGACGGCCTGAACCAGGCCTTCGTACAATCCCCCTATCTGGCACAATAACCATCTAAAAAACGCATGAGACCATGAAAACCATAAAACTCCTGCTGCTCGCAACCGGGCTCTTCGTACTGACGCTGCCGGGCAAGGCGCAGCTCTTCCCCAACACCTACATGAACATCGACTGGCAAAGCAACTTCCCCGTGGGCAGCGGCCTCTTCGCCGACAAGGCCTCGGGGTGGGGCATGAACTTCGAGGGCGGCTACTACTTCTGCCCGCGCATGGCCGTGGGTCTGTTCATCAACTACCAGACCAACCTGCAGTCCATCCCGCGCCAGACCATCTACCCGACGGGCAACTCGGCGCTGACGGCCGCCCAGAAGCACGCGCTCTTCCAGCTGCCCTTCGGCGTTGCGAGCCGCTACGTCTTCCTGCCCGAGAGCGTCCTCCAGCCCTACGTGGGCACGAAAATCGGCGCCTGCTACGCCGAGATGTCCTCCTACTACTACACGGTCAAGCAGTACTCCGATTCGTGGGGCTTCTACTTCTCGCCCGAGGTGGGCGTGAGCATCTTCCCGCGCCCGGACTACCGGCTGGGCTTCCACGTGGCGGCCTTCTACAGCATCGCGACCAACTCGAGCGAGGTGCTGGGCTACACGCTTGACAACATCGGCGGCTTCGGCCTGCGCGTCGGCATCTCGTTCTGAGGCGCTCCCTGCGCGGCGACCCCGATACACTCGGAAGGAGGGCAAACACGGAAGACTGCCCCCGCCGGAGCCTCGGCCGGCCAGACAAAAACCCCGTCTGCTAGAGAAGCAGACGGGGTTTTTCAGGATATACAGGTGCAGCCTCTTTCGCTTCACCCTCGTCGTCAGTGCGCCTCGAGCCAGTTCTTACCCACGCCGCACTCGACCACCAGCCGCACGCGCAGCCGCGCGGCCGACTCCATCGCCTCGGTGACGATGCGCGTGACGCGCTCCTGCTCCTCGCGCAGCAGGTCGACCACCAGTTCGTCGTGCACCTGCAGAATCACCTTCGAGCGGATGCCCTCGGCCGCAAAGCGGCGGCTCACCTCAATCATCGCAATCTTCATGATGTCGGCCGCCGAACCCTGAATCGGGGCGTTGACGGCGTTGCGCTCGGCCAGACCGCGCGCCACGGCGTTGCGCGAATTGATGTCGTTCAGATAGCGCCGCCGGCCGAAAATCGTCGATACGAAGCCGTCGCGGCGCGCCTGCCCGACCACCCGCTCCATGTAGGCCTTCACCCCGGGATAGGTGGCGAAATAGCCCTCGATAAGCTCCCGTGCCTCCTTGCGCGGAATCTCGAGCCGCTGGCTCAGCCCGAAGGCCGAAATGCCGTAGATGATGCCGAAATTGGCCGTCTTGGCCCGCCGCCGCTCCTCGGGGGTCACCTCGTCGAGCTCCTTGTGGAAGAGGCGCGCGGCCGTGGCGGCGTGGATGTCCTCGCCGTGCTCGAAGGCGGCGATGAGCGACTCGTCGCCCGAGAGGTGGGCCATCAGCCGCAGCTCGACCTGGCTGTAGTCGGCCGAGAGCAGCAGGTGGTCGTCGTCCGAGGGGATGAAGGCGCGGCGGATGCGGCGCCCCAGCTCGTCGCGCACGGGAATGTTCTGCAGGTTGGGATTCGTCGACGAGAGGCGCCCGGTGGCCGTCACCGCCTGGTTGAACGACGTATGGATGCGCCCCGTGCGGGGGTTGACCAGCTGCGGGAGCGCCTCGACGTAGGTCGACAGCAGCTTCTTCACGCCGCGGTACTCGAGCACGGCGGCGACAATGCGGTACTTGCCGGCAAAGCCCTGCAGATACTCCTCGTCGGTGCAGAACTGCTTCGTGCGGGTCATCTTGGGCTTCTCGGCGATGCGCAGCTTGCCGAAGAGCACCTCGCCCAGCTGGCGCGTCGAGTTGATGTTGAGCGCCGGCTCTTCGGCCAGCGTGCGAATCTCCTGCTCGAGGGTTGCGAGCCGTTCGCGCAGCTCGACGGCGTAGTCGGCCAGCGCCGCGGTGTCGATGCGCACGCCGGCCGTCTCGATGTCGGCCAGCACGGCAATCATCGGCTCCTCGATTTCGGCATAGAGGTGCTGCAGCCCCTCGCGCACCACCTCGGGCCAGAGGCGCTGCTTGAGCTGCAGCGTGATGTCGGCATCCTCGGCGGCATACTCCGCCACGCGCGTGACGGCCACCTGGTCCATCGTCAGCTGACGGGCCCCGCGGCCGATGAGCGTCTCGATTTCGATGGGGCGGTAGTTGAGGTAGCGCTCCGCCAGGGCGTTCATGTTGTGGCGCGATTCGGGGTCGAGCAGGTAGTGGAGAATCATCGTATCGTAGAGGCGGCCGCGGAGGGCGACGCCCAGCCGCCGCAGCACCATGAGGTCGAACTTGATGTTCTGGCCGATTTTGGCAATCTGCTCCGACTCGAAGAGGGGGCGGATGATGGCGGCATACTCCGCCTCCACCCCGGGCGTGAAGGGGACGTACCAGGCGCGGTGGGGCTCGACGGCGAGCGAGAGGCCGACGATGCGGTCGTTGAAGAGGTCGAGGCCCGTGGTCTCGGTGTCGAAGCAGAACTCCGTCGCGCCGAGCAGCTTCTCGACCACCCCGCGCAGCGCCTCCGCACTCTCGACGAGCTGATATTCGTGGGGCGTCGTCAGCGCCGTGGCCATGGGTTCGGCCTCCGCCGCGCCATCTGCCTCCGCACTCCCGGCGGCCGCTCCGGCATCGGCATCCGTTCCCTCGGCAGCGGGGGAGAGCGCTCCGGCCGCAGAGTCAGTTCCGGCAGGGGAGGAGGCTCCGGCCATTCCGGCACCCGCTCCTGCTGCAACACCGGCGGCTGTTCCGGCGGCACCGACCGTTTGGGCGCTCCCTGCACCTGCGGCTCCTGCCGCAGTACCTGCACCCGTATCCGCACCCGCGGCCGGAGCGGCGAAGAGGTCGCCCTGACCCGCCAGCGCGGCCTTGCGGGCGGCGGCCGACTTGGCGCGCGCCACCTCGGCCAGCTGCGTCTGCGCCTCCTGACGGGGGGCGTCCGACAGAGGCTCGGCGGGCGAGAGGTTCCGCAAATCGTTCATGAAGGCCCTGAAGTCGAGCTCGGCGAAGAGCGCCCGCAGCTGGTCGACATGGGGCTCGCAGAGGGTCAGCTCCTCGGGGCGGAAGTCGATGGGAACATCCAGCCGGATGGTGGTCAGCCGCTTGGCCAGCAGCAGGTTGTCGCGCCACGAGGCGATGCGTTCGCCCTGTTTTCCGGCGATGTGGTCGACGTTGCGCAGGATGTTCTCCACGTCGCCCCACGCCTGCACCAGTTTGCAGGCCCCCTTCTCGCCGATGCCCGGCACGCCGGGGATGTTGTCCGAGGCGTCGCCCCACAGCGCCAGGATGTCGCGCACGAGCACGGGGTCGTCGATGCCGTACTTGAGGCGAATCGCCTCGCGGTCGACAATCTCGATGCCGTCGGAGCCCTTCTGCTTGTAGATGACGCAGTGGTCGCGCACGAGCTGTCCGTAGTCCTTGTCGGGGGTCACCATGTAGACCTCGTAGCCCGCGTCGACCCCCTTGTGGGCCAGCGTGCCGATGACGTCGTCGGCCTCGAACCCCTCGACCTCGAGCACGGGGATGCACATGGCGTCGAGCACCCGCTTGACGTAGGGGACCGAGAGGAGGATATCCTCGGGCGTCTCTGCGCGGTTGGCCTTGTAGGCGGGGTAGAGCTCGCGGCGGAAACTGCCCCCCTTGGGGTCGAAGGCAACCCCCAGCAGGTCGGGCTGCTCGCGCTTGAGGATGTCGCGCAGGAACTTCACGAATCCGAAGACGACGGAGGTGTTCATTCCGGCGCGGTTGCGCATCGGACGCCCCAGGAAGGCGTAGTAGTATTTGAATATCAATGCGTATGCATCGACCAGAAAGAGCTTTTTCATCGCATTTTCCGATTTAGTTTCATTCGTCGTATCGCGGCGGGCGGCAGGGCGACCGGGCGTCAACTGTCGGCAGCGCAGCGGGCGGGGAGTGGCGGGCGACAGGGCGGCGGACCGACCCTCGACCTTCAACCGTCGGCGCAGCGGGCGGAGAGTGGCGGCGCTTTGGGCGCTTTGGGCGGGGCGGGCGGCTCGGGCGGTTCGCGGAGGTTTGGGCGGGGCAGCGTTTGCGGCGGTTCGGAATGGGGGAGCGGCATACGCGGCACAACGTCCGACACACGCCACCCGGCACCCGATTTCCGGCACGCGGCCCGGTCCGATTTGTCCGAACCCTCAACGGCCCGACACCTCAACGACCCGGCATCCCGTTTTCTCGACCCCGGCGCCCGGCACACGGCACCTCAACCCCTCAACATCCCGGACCTCACCACCTTACCGGCCCCGGCACACGGCACCCGGCGCCTCAGCGGTTGTCCTCGGCGTACCACTCGGCAAAGGAGGTGGCCGTCTCGTGGAGCCGGAGGGCATGGAGCTCCACACCGGCGGGGAGCCGCCGCGCAATGCGGGCGGCAAAGTCGGCGAGCATGTTCTCGCACGTGGGCTGGTAGTCGACCTCGACCAGACGGTGGAACCGCTCGCCGAGCAGCCGGGCGAGCTCCTCGTTGGCCGGCGAGCGGCGCAGCACGAAGGCGTGGTCGAGGCGCGAAACGACCTCCTCGCCCACGATGCGCTTCAAATCGCCGAAATCCATCACCATGCCGCACTTGGGGTGCGACTCATCCGCACAGGGGCGCCCCTTGACCGTCACGAAAAGACGGTACGAATGGCCGTGAATCTCGCGGCAGGCGCCGTCGTATCCCTCGAGGGCGTGCGCCGCCTCGAAGGAGAACTCCTTGGTAAGTCTGATTGTTGCCATAGCGAACAAAGTTACGCATAAAAAACGGAAGGAGAAAAGCCTTCGCCGACTTTTCTCCCTCCCTTATCTGTGGGGCAGTCACACCCCCGGCACCCGCTGCGGAACCCGTTCCGGCTCCTGCTGCCTGCTTCCGCGCTGCGGGGCCTTTCCTGCGCAGCCGCAGCCGCTGTCATCGCGCAGCACCCGGGCCGCCGCCACGCAGCCGCCGCTGTCACCGTGCAGCACCCGGGCCGCCTGCACGGCCGTCGCTTCGGGGCCACTGCCGCGGGGACCCTTCCCGGGCCACCTCTGCGCCGCCGGGACCCTCTTCGGGCCACCGCCATGCCGCCGCCGCTGTCATCGCGCAGCACCCGGGCCGCCGCCATGCAGCCGCCGCTGTCACCGCGCTTCCGGGGCCGCCGGAACAACCGCTTCCGGAGCCGCTACCGCCACTCGGGCTGCCACGGGCAGTACATCAACACGCCCTGCTGCGAGGTGAGCTCCTGCACCTGACGGTACTCCTTCATCATGCCGCCGAGCTCCGAGCGGAGCATCTGCTGCCGCACGCTCACACCCAGCTCCGAGAGGAGCGCCCAGAGACCCTCGGGCTGCTCGACAACCTCCTTGACGCGGAAGTCGCCCCCCAGCTCCGCCTTGTCGGCCGCCAGGGCAATCGCCTCACGCAGACCGCCGATGCCGTCCACCAGACCGATGTCGAGGGCATCCTCGCCCGACCATACGCGGCCGCCGGCAATCTCCAGCACGCGCTCCAGCGGCAGGTTGCGCCCCTGGGCGACGTTGCCCGTGAAGGTGGCGTAGACCTTGTCGACCCCGCGCATGATGGAGGCGCGTTCCGCCGGCGTGAGCGGCGAGATGGAGCCCATGCCGGCCGAGCGGTTGCTCTTCACGCCGTCGAGCGTGATGCCGAGCTTGTTCTTCAGCGCGTCGGGCGTGTAGAGGTACATGCCGAAGACGCCGATGGAGCCCGTGAGCGTCAGCCGGTCGGAGACGATGGCGTCGGCCGGGCAGGAGATGTAGTATCCGCCGCTGGCGGCATAGGAGCCCATCGAGACGATGACGGGCTTCTCGGCGCGCAGCAGCTCCAGCTCACGCCAGATGATGTCGGAGGCCAGGGCGCTGCCGCCGGGCGAGTTGACCCGCAGCACCACCGCCTTGACGCTCTCGTCGGCGCGCACCCCGGCCAGCGTGCGTGCCAGCATGTTGCCGTAAATCTTGTCCAGCTCGTAGCCCTCGCCGTCGACAATCGAGCCGTCGGCGTAGACCACCGCCACGGCGGGCTGCGAGAGGCTCGACGCTGCGCCGAAGCCCGTCTGCGCGGCGTAGTCGCCCAGCGTGACGAAGCTGTAGTGGCCCTCGGCGTCGGGCTCCAGGCCGTACGAGGCGAAGACGTCGTTCATCTGGTCCTCGTAGAGCAGGCCGTCGACCAGCCCCTTCTCGAGGGCATCCTCGGGCAGCACTACCTCCAGATTGTCGGCCATGCGGTTGAGCTCCTCGGGCGAGATGCCGCGCGCATCGGAGACGGCCCGCACGAGCGTTCCCCAGATGGAGTTGACCAGCTCCTGCATCTGCAGCCGGTTGGCGTCCGACATGCGGTCGAGGATGTAGGGCTCGACGGCGCTCTTGTACTTGCAGACCGTCGGACGGAAGACCTCGGCGTGGAGGTCCAGCTTGTCGAGCAGCCCCTTGTAGAAGGTGAGGTTGAAGGCCAGACCCGACCAGTCCATCCCCCCTTCGGGGTGGAGGTATACGCTGTCGGCCACCGAGGCGAGGTAGTAGGCCCCCTGGTTGTAGACCTCGTTGTAGGAGACGACGAACTTGCCGCTCTGCCGGAAGTCGGCAATCGCGCCGCGCAGCTCCTCCATGAGGGCCGAACCGGCGATGCCGCCCGCGCCGTTGAGGCGCAGGTAGATGCCGCGGATGCGGCTGTCGGCGGCCGCGGCCTCGATGGCGCCCATCGCCTTGAGGACGGGCAGCGAGTGACGCGAGGTCATCGTCGCGAAGTCAAACTCGGCCAGAGGATTCGTTGCGGGCGAGTCGGTGATGGTCTCGTCGAGGTTGATTTCGAGAATCGAGCCGTCGGGAACCGAGACCGCCTTCTCGAAGGAGCCCGCCAGACCGGCCATGCTCACCAGCAGCATCATGCCGATGTAGCAGACGAGGAAGCATCCGACCACGAAGGCCAGCACCCCCGCCAGAAAAGTCTTGAGAAAATTCATTGTGCGTATGGTTTTTATTGTTTGTTGTTTTCCAGCATGTTTTTGAAGGTCCGGAAACGCGCCTGAACGGACAGCCCGCCGATTTCTCTCCAGACGTCCCGGGAACTCGCCCCCAAAAGGACTGCCGCCAGCTTTTCTCCGGCCGCCCGCGGGACAGCTCACCGGAAACTCGCCTTGAACGGACAGCCCGCCGGCTTCTTTTCCACAGACCCGGCCCCGGTTTTCAACAGCTGCTCCGGATGCTCCGAACCCTCCGGCCTTATCGGAACCGCCCGCATCCGTCGAAAAAACTCCGGCGACCCTGCCCGAACCGACCAGCTGCCGGACTGTTGCGACCGCTCTGGAGGACCGGACGAACCCCCGAAACCGCCTCCGCGCATGCGCGCGAACTCCTATTCTACGGCAAAGATAAACACTTCATTCTGAAAAACAAATAAATTTTATCGTTTTTCGATAAATATTCCGCCCCAAAAAGCACTTTTCTTCAAAATAAGCATTATATTTGCGAAAACTACACCCCGCCCGCTCCGCCGCATGCCGCACACCGACATCAGCGGCAGTGCGGAGCACCGGGTCGGAAAAACGCAAAACACCCTTTTCAACCTATGGATACAAAGGAGAAAATCATCGAGCTGCTCGGCTCGCTCATCCACCCCGAAACGGGCGAGGACCTGGTCAAGAGCGGCTTCGTCGAGCAGGTCAACGCCTCGGACGAACACATCTCCGTGGCGCTGCACTTCGCCAAGGCGCGCGACCCCTTCGCCTTCAAGCTCAAGGCGCAGGCCGAGGCGCTGCTGCGCGAAGCCTTCCCCGCCGCCACCGTCACGGTGATGCTGCGCGAGGGTACGCCGCGCAAACCCCAGCAGCAGGAGCACCGCACCACGACGGGGGCCATCCGCCACGTGGTGGCCGTCGCCTCGGGCAAGGGGGGCGTCGGCAAGTCGACCGTCACGGCCAACCTCGCCGTGGCGCTGCGCAACATGGGCTACCGCGTCGGCGTGCTCGATGCCGACATCTACGGACCCTCGCAGCCCCGGATGTTCGGCGTCGAGGGCTACCTGCCCGACGCCGTGCAGGAGGACGGCATCGACCAGATAGTCCCCGCCCGGGCGCAGGACATCGAGCTGATGTCGATTGGCTTCTTCATCAAACCGACCGACGCGCTGCTCTGGCGCGGCGCCATGGCGGTCAACGCCCTGCGGCAGATGATTCACCAGACGCGCTGGGGCGAGCTGGACTTCCTGCTCACGGACCTGCCTCCCGGCACGGGCGACATCCACCTCTCGATTATCGGCGAGCTGAAGATTGACGCCGCCGTGATTGTCTCCACCCCGCAGCAGGTGGCCGTGGCCGACGTGGTGCGCGGCGTGGAGTTGTTCCGCAACCCGCAGGTCAACATCCCCGTGGCGGGCATCATCGAGAACATGGCGTGGTTCACCCCCGAGGAGCTGCCCGACAACCGCTACTACCTCTTCGGCAAGGGGGGCGCACGCCGCTATGCCGAGCAGAACGGCGTCGACTTCCTGGGCGAAATTCCTATCGTACAGTCGATTATGGAGTGCTCCGAGGAGGGGCGTCCGGCCGCCGGCATCGACCCGCGGGTCGAAAAGTGGTACCGCGACATCGCCGGACGGATTGTGGAAAAGGTGCGCAAATAGTGTTGGCAACCTGTCGATAACCGTTCGAAAAAAAAAGAACAACTTGGGGCCCGAAAATTTGCAGACCACGAAAAAAGGGTGTGTGTACGGATTTTCCACAACTCCAAAAAAAGTTTTCGAAAGTTGTTGCAGCCGCAATCATCCGCCGCGAGAGGGTCGATGTGGAAAACCGAGGGGTGTTGAAATGTGGAAAAGTGTTTTCAACAGTTGTCCATAACCCGTCGGGCAGTCCCGAATCAGAGCCACTTGCGGCGGCGGGTTACCGACAGCGGCAACGACGGATGTCGAAGAAAATTCCGCGCTCCGACTTGTCAACATTGTCAACACCCATTATTATTCTTATTTTTAGATTTTAATAATTTAAATAAAAGATAAAAGAGAAGATGACTGTGGACAACCGCCCGGCGCTCCGCCGGAAAATCGAAGAGCTCAAGCGGCAGAAGCGGGCCGTGATTCTGGCTCATTACTACACGACGCCCGACGTGCAGCAGGTGGCCGACTTCCTGGGCGACTCGCTGGCCCTCTCGGTCCAGGCGCAGCAGGTCGACGCCGACATCATCCTCTTTGCCGGGGTGCACTTCATGGCCGAGACGGCCAAGGTGCTCTGCCCCGACAAGAAGGTGCTCATCCCCTGCCCCGAGGCGGGGTGCTCGCTGGCCGAGTCGTGCGATGCGGCCGAATTCGCCGCCTTCAAGGCGCGCTACCCGGGCTACAAGGTGGTCTCCTACGTCAATACGACTGTGGGCGTCAAGGCGCTCACGGACATCTGCTGCACCTCGTCCAACGCGCTGAAGGTGGTCGAGTCGCTGCCGGCCGACCAGCCGCTGATTTTCGCCCCCGACCGCAACCTGGGCTCCTACATCCAGAAGCTCACCGGACGCAGGAACATGGTGCTCTGGAACGGCGCCTGCCACGTCCACGAGGAGTTCTCGCTCGAGAAGCTGCTGGCCCTCAAGCGTGAACACCCCGCCGCACGGGTGGTGGCCCACCCCGAGTGCCGCGCCTACATCCTCGAGGCGGCCGACTACGTCGGCTCGACGGCCGGAATACTCGACTACTGCGGCCGCAGCGATGCGCAGGAGTTCATCGTCGTCACCGAGGCGGGCATCCTCGCCGAGATGCAGCGCCGCTACCCCGACAAGCACTTCATCCCCGCGCCGCCCGACGACGAGGCGTGCGCCTGCAACAACTGCAGGTACATGAAGATGGTGACGCTCGAGAACATCGCCGAGTGCCTCGAGCACGAGTCGCCCGAAATCGAGCTCGACGAGGAGGTGCGCCGCGCCGCCGAGCGCTCGATTCGCAACATGATTGCCATCCGCTGAGGCGATGCTACCCTACGACAACGCGACGGTGCGGCGGCGTGACCGCCTGCTCGACCCCGTGCGGGCCGAGGAGCTGCTGCGCGGAGGCGAGTACGGCTTTCTGGCCATGGTCTCGGACGGGGAGGAGGGGGGCGCCTACGGCGTGCCGCTGAGCTACGTCTGGGACGGCGCCGGTGCGCTCTACATCCACTGTGCCCCCGAGGGGCGCAAACTGCGCTGCATGGAGCGCTCGCCGCGGGTCACCTTCTGCGTGGTGGGACGCACGCGGGTCTGCCCCGAGCGCTTCACGACCGCCTACGAGAGCATCGTCGTGGAGTGCCGGGCCGTGCGCGGCCTCGACGAAGGGGAGCGGATGCACGCCCTCGGGCTGCTTCTGGAGAAGTATTCGCCCGACGATGTGGAGGTGGGGATGCGCTACGCCGAAAAGTCGTTCCACCGCACCGAGGTGGTGCGGCTCGACATCCTCCGCGTGAGCGGCAAGTGCAAGGTCATCCGCTGAGAGGGGCTGCCCCCTCCGATGGGCCCTTCCGTTGCTGCCGGGAGCCCGAACAACCGGAAGGCCCGGAGAAACCGAACGGCCCGGCAAACCTGGAAATAATCTGGAAAAAAACTGACAAATCCAATAAACCACAACACCGATTTTTATGAAGAAAATGCTTTTGCTGCTCGGAGCGGCCTTCCTGTCGCTCACGGCGCTGGCGGACGAGGGCATGTGGCTGCTGCCCTACCTCCAGAAGATGAACATCAAGGCGATGAAGGAGCGCGGCTGCAAACTCTCGGCCGAGGAGATTTACAGCGTCAACAACTCCTCGCTCAAGGATGCCGTCGTCATCTTCGGCGGCGGCTGCACGGGTGAAATCGTCTCGCCCCGCGGCCTGCTCTTCACCAACCACCACTGCGGCTACGAGTCCATCCAGCAGCTCTCGGCCGTCGACCACGACTACCTGAAGAACGGCTTCTGGGCAATGTCCGAGGCCGAGGAGCTCCCCGCACCGGGGCTCGAGGTGCGCTTCATCCGCAAAATCGGCGACGTGACGGCCGACATCGTGGGCAACGTCCCCTCCATCGCCTCACAGGAGGAGTACGAGCGCATCACGACCGAAAACATCAAGGCCGTCCGCGACCGCCTCGCAGAGGAGAACCCCGGCATGGAGGTAATCGTACGCTCGTTCTTCGGCGGCAACCAGTACTTCTCGTTCGTCATGGAGGTCTACCGCGACGTGCGTCTGGTGGGCGCTCCCCCCTCGTCGATTGGCAAGTTCGGCGGTGATACGGACAACTGGATGTGGCCGCGCCATACGGGCGACTTCTCGGTTTTCCGCGTCTACGCCGGCAAGGACAACCGTCCGGCCGACTACTCGCCCGAGAATGTCCCCTACCGCGCCGAGAAGTACCTCAAGGTGTCGCTCAATGGCGTGAGTGAGAACGACTTCGCCATGATTATGGGCTTCCCCGGCTCGACGGAGCGCTACATGACCTCGTTCGAGATGAAGAACCTGCTCGAGACGCAGAACCCGCAGCGCATCTTCATCCGCGGCGAGCGTCAGGAGATTCTCTGGGAGGACATGATGGCCGACGACGCCGTGCGGATTCAGTACGCCTCGAAGTATGCCCGCTCGTCGAACTACTGGAAGAACTCGATTGGCATGTCGCAGGCGCTGCTCAAGCTCCGCGTCATGGAGCGCAAGCAGGCGCAGGAGGCCTCGTTCCAGGCCTGGGCCGAGAAGCAGACGCTGCCCGAGGAGGGCTACATCGACGCGCTGGACAAAATCCGCCGCGCCGAGGAGCAGGCCGCACCCTACGAGGCCGGCATGCAGTACATCTCGGAGGCGCTGCTCGGAGCCGTCGAGCTGCTGACGCCCGCCCGTGCGTTCGTCAATCTCTCGAAGATGGAGCTTGTCGACAGCGTCCCCGACCCGGCAGCGGCCAGGGAGGTCCTGGCCGAGTGGTACAAGGACTACAACCCGGCGACGGACCGCAAGGTGGCCAAGCGGATGCTTGCCATCACGCGCGAGCACATGCAGGATTTGCCCTCGTTCTACGAGGAGGTCATCGACCGGCGCTTCGGCGGCGACATCGACGCCTATGTCGACTACCTCTACGACCATTCGCTCTTCACCTCCGGGGAGCGTGTTGCCGGGCTGATTGATGACTATGCGCCCGCGAAAATCGCCGAGGACCCGGCCGTGGAGCTGGCGGTGTCGGTGATGAAGAAGTACTTCGAGCTGGCGGCGGCCTACCGCGAGAAGCACGCCTCCTATGCCGAGGGCAAGCGCAAGTACATCGCCGGCCTGATGCTGCAGCAGCCCCGCAAGGCGTGGGCGCCCGATGCCAACTTCACCATCCGTCTGACCTACGGACAGGTGCTTCCCTACTCGCCGGCCGACGGCATCGAGTATAACTACTACACGACGCTCAAGGGTGTCATGGAGAAGGAGGACCCCGAGAATCCCGCCGAGTTCACCGTTCCCGAGCGGCTCAAGGAGCTCTATGCGGCGCGTGATTTCGGACGCTACGCCAACGAGCGGGGCGAGATGCCCGTGGCGTTCCTGGCCAACTGCGACATTACGGGCGGCAACTCGGGTTCGCCGGTGATGAATGGCCGTGGCGAGCTCATCGGCCTGGCGTTCGACGGCAACTGGGAGGCGATGTCGGGTGACGTCACCTTCGAGCCGGAGTTGCAGCGCACCATCGCCGTTGACATCCGCTACGTGCTCTTCATCGTCGACAAGTTCGCCGGTGCGGGCTGGTTGCTCGACGAGCTCGATATCGTGCAGAAATAGCCCCACAGGGCGCGTTTCAACCACGGGGAGGAGTCCTTTACGGACCCCTCCCCTTTTTGTCTCTACGGGCCGGAAAAGGAGTATTTCCGAAGGGCTCCCGACAGCGGCCGCTGCCCGTCCGTCCAGCCTCTGTTTTCTGCCCGCTCCGGGCCCCTTTCCTGCCTTTCAGTTTTTCCTTTTTCGCCACGCAGCACCCTCTTTTTGCTGCCGCTTTGCCTTCTCTTTTCCTTTGCTCTCGCCCGCCCTGCGACTCTCTCTTTCCGCACCTCTTCCGATTTTCGCTTTCGCAGCTTCCTGTCCGTTTCGTCCCTTTTTTCCTGCCCATCCCGCCTCTCTTTTTTGCCCTGTTTCCTGCCCGCCCCGCCGTTCTCCCTTCCACCATTCCCGCCCTTCCCGTCTCTGTTTCCCGCCTGCTCGGCCTCTGTTTCCTGTTCTCCCGCCTCTGTTTCCCGTCCGCCCGGCCCTTGTTTTCCATCCGCTTCGCCCCATTCCTCTGCCTCCCCTTTTTCGCCCCCTTTCCGCCCCGTTTTGTCCCCTTTTTCCCTTTTTCCGGACCGCTTCGCCCCATTTCCTCCCCCGGCCGGCGGAGGACTCCGCGCGCGGCTGACGATTGGTAACAAATTCCCCGCGATTGCTTTCCTTTTCTGTTAAAAATTACTACTTTTGACACAAATTAGTAATATTCCACTCGTTATCTATGGCTAAAGAATTCAAGCGCTATCTGGTCACTTCGGCGCTCCCCTATGCCAATGGCCCCGTTCACATCGGCCATCTGGCGGGCGTTTACATACCTTCGGACATCTATACCCGCTACCTGCGTCTGCGCCACCGCGACGTCATCTCGGTCTGCGGCTCCGACGAGCACGGCGTGCCCATCACCATCAAGGCCCGCAAGGAGGGCGTCACCCCGCAGCAGATTGTTGACCGCTACCACGAACTCATCAAGCGTTCGTTCGAGCGCCTCGGCATGTCGTTCGACATCTACTCGCGCACCTCGTCGCCCACCCACGCCAAGACCGCTTCGGAGTTCTTCCGCAAGCTCTACGACGAGGGCAAGTTCATCGAGAAGAGCTCGATGCAGTACTACGACGAGGAGGCCCGCACCTTCCTTGCCGACCGCTACATCGTCGGCACCTGCCCCAAGTGCGGCTACGACCGCGCCTACGGCGACCAGTGCGAGAAGTGCGGCTCGACGCTCTCGCCCGACGAGCTCATCGAACCCCACAGCGCCGTCTCGGGCTCCATCCCCGTCAAGCGGGAGACGCGTCACTGGTATCTGCCTCTGAACGAGTACGAAGGGTTCCTCCGCCAGTGGATTCTCGAGGGCCACAAGGAGTGGAAGACCAACGTCTATGGACAGTGCAAGAGCTGGCTCGACGGCGGTCTCCAGCCGCGTGCCGTGAGCCGCGACCTCGACTGGGGCATCCCCGTGCCGGTCGAGGGTGCCGAGGGCAAGGTGCTCTACGTCTGGTTTGACGCGCCAATTGGCTACATCTCGGCCACCAAGGAGCTCACGCCCGACTGGGAGAAGTACTGGAAGTCGGAGGATACGAAGATGGTCCACTTCATCGGCAAGGACAACATCGTCTTCCACTGCATCGTCTTCCCCTCGATGCTGCGCGCCCACGGCGGCTACATCCTGCCGGACAATGTCCCGGCCAACGAGTTCCTCAACCTCGAGGGCGACAAGATTTCGACCTCGCGCAACTGGGCCGTCTGGCTGCACGAGTATCTGGACGAATTCCCCGGCAAGGAGGACGTGCTGCGCTACGTGCTCTGCGCCAACGCCCCCGAGACGAAGGACAACGACTTCACGTGGAAGGACTTCCAGACGCGCAACAACAACGAGCTGGTGGCCGTGCTGGGCAACTTCGTCAACCGCGCGCTGGTGCTGACGCAGAAGTACTTCGATGGCGTCGTGCCGGCCTGCGGCGAGCTTACGGAGTACGACCGCGAGGCGCTGCGCGAGGTGGCTGCCGTCAAGCAGGCGCTCGAAAACAACATCGAGAACTATCGCTTCCGCGCCGCGTTGCAGGAGGCGATGAACATCGCCCGCATCGGCAACAAATACCTGGCCGACACCGAGCCCTGGAAGGTCATCAAAAGCGACCCCGAGCGCGTGAAGACGATTCTCTACGTGGCGCTGCAGATTACGGCCAACACGGCCATCGCCATCGAGCCCTTCATGCCCTTCTCGGCAGCCAAGCTGCGCCGGATGCTTTCGGTCGAGGGCTTCGACTGGGAGCGCATGGGTGCCACGGACCTCATCGAGGCGGGCCACCACATCGGCACGCCCGAGCTGCTCTTCGAGAAGATTGAGGACGACGTCATCCAGCGCCAGTTGGACAAGCTGGCTGCCACGAAGGCTGCCAATGCCGCTGCCGAAGCTGCGCAACACGTTGAGGCTCAGAAAGATGAAATAACGTTCGACGATTTCCAGAAGATGGACATCCGCGTTTCGACCATCCTCTCGGCCGAGAAGGTGGCCAAGACCAAGAAGCTGCTCCACCTGACCGTCGACACGGGCATCGACCAGCGCGACATCGTCTCGGGCATCGCCGAGTACTTCACTCCGGAGGAGCTTGTGGGCCGTCAGGTGCTGGTTCTGGTCAACCTGGCGCCGCGTACGCTCAAGGGGATTGTTTCGCGGGGCATGATACTCATGGGCGAGGATGCCACGGGCAAGCTGCGCCTGCTGGGACCCGACGAGAAGACCTCCAACGGCGCCATCGTCGGCTAACGGTGCTGCTTTTGCCGCTGGACAGGCTTTCGGCGGATTTCTGCTTGCAGTTCGCGCTTTTTTAGGGTTCTTTATTTACGGATTGCGTTTGGTCGGGTCCTCCTTTGTTAAAAAGGAGGCTTCGATTTGTGAACTTCGCATTTGCGGCTGCGCATGTTCGACAGCGTTCCCGGGCGTATTTGGGTAGGCCCTGCTGCCTGCTTAGGCCCGCCGCCAGCGAAGCCCGGCCCCGCTGCCTGCACCGGCCCCGCTGCCTGCACCGGCCCCGCTGCCTGCACCGGCTCGCTGCCTGGCCCCGCAGCTCGCACCGGCCCCGCAGTTTGTACCGGCCCCGCAGTTTGTACCGGCCCCGCAGCCTGTACCGCCCCCGCTGTACTGCCCGGCCCGCAGCCTGCACCGGCCCCGCTGCATTGCCCGGCCCCGCTGCATTGCCCGGCCCCGCTGCTTGCTCGGCCCCGCTGCCCGGTCCGCAGCCGGCACTGGCTCGCCCCGGCTCCGCTGTCCGGCCTCGCTGCTCGCGAAGCCCGGCCCTGCCGCCCGCGAAGCGCAAAAATGAACAATGAAAATTGAAAAGGTTCCGGAATGGTTCCGCGTTGTGATGAATGGGAAAAATACTGGAAAACCTTAAAATAATTGAGTATGGAAACAATTGATTGGAGCAAGTTGGGTTTTGACTACCACAAAACCGACTGGAATGTTCGCTATTCCTACACGGATGGCAAATGGAGCGAGATGGAGGTCACGCAGGACGAGTACATCAAGATGCACATGTCGGCCTCGTGTCTGCACTACGGCATCGAGCTGTTCGAGGGTCTGAAGGCCTTCCGCGGCGTCGACGGCAAGATTCGTCTCTTCCGTGTCGAGGAGAATGCACACCGTCTCCAGTCTTCGGCCAAGCGCCTCTGCCTGCCTGTTCCCACCACCGAGATGATTGTCAACGCCTGCATCGAGGTCGTTAAGCGCAACGAGGCCTACATTCCTCCCTATGGAACGGGTGCTTCGCTCTACCTGCGTCCCGTGATGTTCGGCACGACGGTCGGACTGGGTGTCAAGCCGGCCAAGGATGCGCTGCTGATTGTCTACGCATCGCCCGTAGGCGCCTACTTCAAGACGGGTATCAAGCCCATCATGGTTGCTTTGGACCGCGAACAGGACCGTGCTGCTCCACGTGGAACGGGCGACGTGAAGGTGGGCGGCAACTATGCGGCCAGCATCTTCTCGGGTGAGAACGCCCACCGTCTGGGCTACTCGAACGTCCTCTACCTCGACGCTGCACAGCACAAGTACATCGAGGAGTGCGGTGCCGCCAACTTCTTCGGCATCAAGGAGGGCAAGTACATCACGCCGAAGTCGCCCTCGATTCTGCCGTCGATTACCAACAAGAGCCTGCGTCAGCTTGCTGCCGACATGGGTCTGGTGGTTGAGGAGCGCCCCATTCCGCTCGAGGAGCTGGGCACCTTCGAGGAGTGCGGCGCCTGCGGTACGGCAGCCGTCATCTCGCCGATTGGCAAGATTTTCGACATGCAGACCAACAAGGTCTACGAGTACGGCACCGAGGTGGGTAAGGTTTCGATGGAGCTCTACACGCGCCTGCAGGATATCCAGTACGGCCGTGCCGAGGATACCCACGGCTGGAACACGATTATTGAGTAATCCGACCCTTTGCTTCGAACGACCTTCAGGGCGGCCGGCACTTTTTAAGCAAAATTTTCAACGATTTTTTTTGCTGCGTCCGCTCCCCTTCCGTCGTTCCAAAACAATTTTCAGGGGTGAACCGGAAAGCGGTTCACCCCTTTTTTATTGATTTCTCTTTGGCAATCATTACCTCCGTTCAACCTCCTGTCTATTCTACCTTCCTTCTCTTTTCTATTTTTTTCTCCTTCTCCCGCTCTCCTCTTTCGGGCCTCTCCGCTTCTGCCTCTTTACCTCTACCTCTCCACCTCCCTTCCTCTGTTCCCCCTTCACTCTCTGTCTTCCCAGCCTCCGCCTCTTTTTTCTTTTTCTGCTTATTCCTTTCTTCTCCCTCGTCTTCTGTTCCACGTGGAACATTAAGCTTTCTCATTGTTCTGTTGTTCCACGTGGAACCATTGTTGCGAATAAAAAAAGAGTGTGTTCCACGTGGAACGCACTCTTGCTGTCCTGCTCTGTTTTGAATTCCCTTTGCCCTCGGCCGCTCCTGTCGCAATAAGTTTCCTTTCGGCACTGCGCCGCTGTGTGCGGTATGCTCCCCTATCGGCCGAACTTTACCAGCAGCACGTTGATGTCCGCCGGCGACACGCCCGGGATGCGCGAGGCCCGACCGATGGTCTCCGGTCGGATTTTCGAGAGCTTCTGCCGCGCCTCAATCGTAAGCGAATTCATCGAGAAAAAGTCGAAATCGGCCGGAATTCGTATGTTTTCCAACCGGTGGAGCTTCTCGGCAATGAATTTTTCGCGCTCTATGTAGCCTTTGTACTTAATCTGGATTTCTGCCTCCTCCATCGCCTCGTCGGTCATCGCCACCTCCTCCATGAAGCGGCGGAGCCGCGGCAGCACCTCCTTCAGCCCGCGGAAGGTGACATCGTTACGCATCAGTACCTCGTAGAGCTTGCGTCCCTGTGTCAGAGGCTCCGAATTGAGCGATTTCAAATAGCTCTCAATTTCGGATGCTTTGACACTCTGCCGGCGGGCGAAGGCTACAAGCGATTCTACGAGCGATTTTTTTTGCAGGAAATGAGCATACCTTTCTTCCGAAATCAGCCCGATTTCATACCCTTTCGGCGTCAGCCGCATGTCGGCATTGTCCTGCCGGAGCAGAATCCGGTACTCGGCCCGCGAGGTGAACATGCGGTAGGGCTCGTCGACCCCCTTGGTCACCAGGTCGTCAATCAGCACGCCGATGTAGGCCTCGTCGCGCTGCAGCACCAGCGGCTCGCGCCCTGCCAGCTTGAGGTGGGCATTGATACCCGCCATGAGCCCCTGGGCGGCCGCCTCCTCATATCCCGTCGTGCCGTTGACCTGCCCGGCGAAGTAGAGCCCTGCGACGCGCTTCGTCTCGAGCGTGTGGAGGAGCTGCGTGGGCGGGAAGTAGTCGTATTCGATGGCGTAACCCGGGCGGTAGATGTGGAGCTGCTCGAAGCCCTCGATGCGGTGCAGCGCCTCCCACTGCACCTCCCACGGCAGCGACGACGAGAAGCCGTTGAGGTAGTATTCGTTCGTCGTCCGCCCCTCGGGTTCGAGGAAGAGCTGGTGCTGCTCCTTGTCGGCAAAGGTGCGCAACTTGTCCTCAATCGAGGGGCAGTAGCGCGGTCCGATGCCGTGAATCGTGCCGTTGAAGAGTGGCGAGCGGTCGAATCCGCTGCGCAGAATGGCGTGCACTTCGGGCGACGTGTAGACCAGATAACAGGGCATCTGCTCGCTGACGGGGTGCGTTTCGGGCGAAAACGAGAACTTTTCGGGCTTTTCATCTCCCGGCTGCGGCTCCAGACGGCTGAAATCGATGGTCCGCGCATCGAGGCGTGCGGGGGTGCCGGTCTTCATGCGGCCGGTCTCAAAGCCCACGGCCACGAGCGATTCGGTGATGCCGTGCGAGGCGGCGTCGCCGGCGCGTCCCCCCTCGGCATGGGCCGCACCGCAGTGCATCAACCCTCCGAGGAAGGTGCCGCTCGTGAGCACCACGGCCCGGCACGAGAATTCGACCCCCATGCGGCTCCTCACGCCGCGGATGCGCAGCCTGCCCGGCTGTCCGGCCCCCTCCCCTGCCGCGGCGGATGGTGCCGCAGCTGCGGATGCCGCCGTGTCCGGGTTCGGGGTCTCCGGAGTACCGTCGGCGGACGGCCGCTCCGGGGCCGTTGCGGCGGCTTCGGCCCCCGGCTCCGGCTCGCGGTCGAAGAGCAGCTCGACGGCCGCATCCTGCCAGATGTAGAGGTTGTCGGTGTTCTCCAGCGTGCGGCGCCACTCGGCCGAGAAGGCCCGCTTGTCGCACTGCGCGCGGGGACTCCACATGGCCGCCCCCTTCGAGCGGTTGAGCATGCGGAACTGCAGCGTCGTGAGGTCGGTGATGCGGCCCATCTGACCTCCGAGTGCGTCTATCTCTCTGACAATCTGTCCTTTAGCTACTCCGCCGACTGCCGGGTTGCACGACATTTCGGCGAATTTGACCATATCCATCGTCAGCAGCAGCGTGCGCGAGCCGAGTCGTGCGGCGGCCGATGCGGCCTCGCAACCGGCGTGACCTCCGCCGATGACGATTATATCGTAGTCCAGAACCATCTTTCCTATTTCTCTTCTCTTGTCTCTTGTCGTTGCTTCTTTTCTCTTCGCTTCTTCCCGCTGCCCGCTGCCTTGCCTCTTTTGCGGCGGTTCGCGGCCTTGCCCCTTTTGGAATTTTTTGTTACCCGCGCCTTGCCTCTTTTTGCGGCCTTTTAGCGGTGCTTTCCACGTTGGCTGTCCTTCTTTGTTTTTCCCTCCTTCGCGAGCTTTCCGGGGCGGAAAAAGGGGGGGGTGCGGCAGGATTAGCGGAAGCGTTGCAGCTGCTCCCCTTCGCCGCCTCCCCTCCTTCTTCTCCCTCCCGGCGAACCTCCCTGGGCGGAAAAGGGGCGTTGCGGCAGGGTAGCTATGCGGTTGCGGGCCCTGTCTGTTCTCAGTTGCGGCACACTGTCTGTTGCCTGAGGTCCTGTATGGGCTGAAAGGAGGCTGTTTTGCCGCGTTTGCCGGGTGGGTGCAGGAAGTCTTCGCTGCTGTTGCAGGAGGCTCTTATCGGGGCGGAAAATGGCTTTTGCAGGCGTTAGGAGTGCTGCTCCGGCTGCCCTCCCTTACTTTTTTGAATGCGCCGGACGTTTGGCCCGTTTCGGGGCGGGTGCGGCGCTCTGCTCCGACGCCTCCTCTTCGTGCCAGAAGGCGAGGTAGCGGTCCTCCTTGCGGTGCATCTGGGCGTTGGTGCGCGGCGTCTTGTCGCGCTGCCCGCAGAGGTGCAGCACGCCGTGGACCACCACGCGGCGCATCTCCTCGAGCTTCGTGGCGCCGTACTGCCGCGCATTGTCGGCCACGGTCTCCACATCGATGAAGATGTCGCCCGAGACGACGTGTGTCCCCCGTCGGTCGCTGTAGTCGAAGGTGATGACGTCGGTATAGTAGTCGTGCCCGAGGTACTGGCGGTTCATCTCGAGCAGCCGTGCGGCCGAGCAGAAGATGTAGCTCACGTCGCCGAGCGTATAACCCTCGGCGCGGGCCACCTCGCCGAGCCACCGGGCCGTGCGCCGCTTCTCGGGCAGGCGGTAGGTGCAGTCGTCGTTGTAGTATCTGACAGCCATAATATGACGTGTGTTGTGTGTTTCAATCCTTGCCGGCCTTGCCGGCCTTGTCCGGCCCTTGCCCGGCCCCGCTCCTTCCGGGTCCTTTTTCAGCTCCGGTGCGGCCTCTCCGGCCTTCTGTGCTCCTCCTGTGTGCCCCCCTCGCTCCGGCCCCCGCGCCTTAGCGGCGGAAGCAGTCCTGGGCGCGCATCTTCATGTTGGGCGAGGGCGGATAGATGCCGAAGACGAGCTTGTATTCGGGCTCCATCGTCACCACGTTCATCGCCGAGCCGATGCTCCCCAGCCGCTGGTTGCGCGACACCTTCTGCCCCTTGGTGACGCTCACCGCCCCCAGATTGGCATAGGAGGTGATGTACTCGCCGTGAGCCACGAAGACATCGTACTTGTTGGTGATGCGGTTGCGCTTGATTTCCACCACCTTGCCGTCGTAAATCGAGATGACGGCCGCCCCCTTCGGACCGGTGATTTCGGCCATGTTCTCCATGTAGCGCTTCACGCGTCCGCCGACCACCGGAAGGCGCAGCCCCGTGGTCTTGTTCGAGAAGGAGGCACCCTCGGTGTTGCCGCGCGTGAGCTTGCGCAGCTCGCTGATGGCGACGTCGAGCTCCTGCTCGCTTGCCATCTTCTGCTGCAGGGCCGTCTTTTCGCGCTTGGAGAGGCGCGATGCCTCGCTGCGTGCCGAGCGGGCGTCGCGCTGCAGCTTCTCGCGCTGCGAGGTGAGGCGCTGCAGCACCGAGTCGAGGGCGCGGTGGCGCGTGTCGAGCAGCGCCTTCTGGTCGGCCACCTCGCGGGCGAGGCTGTCGATTTCGAGGAGCTTGCGCTCGCGCATGGCGGCTACCTCGCGCAGCATGGTGATTTTGCGCGCCACGTCGACGAAGCTGCGCGACGCGAAGAGGTAGGTGAGGTAGTTGTTGTGGCGGTAGTTGCGGTAGGCCTCGCGCACCATGGCGCCGTACTGCTGGCGGTTGCGCTCGAGCGCCGCCGAGAGGTCGCCCGCCACGCTGTCCGTGCGCTCAATCTCGAGCCGCAGCAGCGCCGCCTGCTGCTCCGTGGCGTCGAGCAGCTGGCTGCGCGAGTCAATCTGCCGCGCCAGCCGGCGCAGCCGCTCCTCGGTGGCCGCACGCCCCTTCTTGATGGAGGCGATTTCGCGTTCGCCCCGGGCGATGCGCTGCTCGAGGTCGGCGATGATGCGCTTCTGCCGCTCGATGCGGTCGTTCTGCGCCGCCACGGGATGGAGCGCGCAGAGTGCCGCAAGCAGCATGAGGTATGGGAGCAACTTCTTCATAGCAGGTTCTTTACGGGTCCCGGGGTCTGGCCTTCGCAACGCTCCGCAGACCGCCTATTTCGAGCGCCCTTCGCGTCCGGGCCTCTTCTCCGCGGAGTTTCCGTCGGCCTCGGAGCGGGCGCGGATGCGGCGGTCGACCTCCTGGGGGTCGGCCCCGTTCTCGAGCGCCTTGCGCCAGTAGAATTCGGCCATGAAGCGCTCGTCGAGCGCCTCGAGGATGTCGCCGTAGTGGAGCAGCAGCACCGGACTGTTCGTGCGGTCGAGAGCGATGGCCTGCTGCATGATTTTCTTGGCCTCGGCGGCGCGTCCCAGCCGGAAGAGAATCCACGCCTCGGTGTCGAGGTAGGTGGGTTCGTTGTCCGTGAGCGCCGTCACGCGGCTCGCCATGACGAGGGCCTTCTCCAAATCGCCCCCCTTCTCGGCCAGGAAGTAGGCGTAGTTGTTGAGCACCAGGACGTTGTCCGACCGGTAGCGGAGGCTCTTTTTGTAGGCGGCGAAGCACTTGCGCGTCATGCCGGCCTCGTGGTAGGCGTCGCCGATGAAGCCCCAGACGGCACTGCGCAGCGAGTCGCCCGCGACGTAGCGCAGCGCCTCGCGGTAGGCCTTCACGGCCCGCTCGTGGTGTTTGGCGTAGCTCAGGGCGTGGCCCCGGAAGATGCGGAAGTCGGGGTCGTCGGGGAAGAGCGCGATGGCCTGCGTGACGTACTTCTGCACCGAGTCGGGGCGCTGGAGGTAGTTCTCGATTTCGGCCACGGCGCGGAAGTAGCTCTTCACCGGGGGCCGGTCGGCCGTGCGGAGCTTGTAGAGGGCGAGGGCCTCCTCCAGCTCGCCCGAGGCAATCAGGTGGTCGGCATAGAGGCGCACGATGCGCGGGTCGTCTGGATGGCGGATGATGAGCGTCGAGGCCAGGCTGTTGATTTGAGCGTAGTATTCGCGGTAGAAGCGCAGGTCGGAGGTGAGCTGCCCGAAGCGGCGGACCATCTCGTCGATGGTGAGGGCGTCGGTCTCGAAGATGCGGCGCGTGGCGGAGAGCAGCCCCGCATAGTCGTGCCGCGTGTTGTAGAAGTCGGCCAGCGACATGAGCGTCTGCACGTCGGTCGAGTCAATCTCCAGCGCACGGTCGAACTCCGCGCGGGCGAGCGAATCGTTGCCCTGCAGCCCGTAGAGGTTGGCCAGCACCGTGTGGTGTTCCGCCTCGTAGGGAATCTCCTCGGCCACGGCGCGCGCCTCGTCGACCGCCTTGTCGAGCTGGCGCGTGGCGATGAGCAGCTGCCGCTTCATGGTCGAGAGCACGGGCGTGCGTCCGAAGCGCACCTCGGCGCTGTCGAGCGTCGCCAGGGCCGAGTAGGGGCGCTCGACCTGTTCGTAGAGCGCCGCCACAAGGCGGTAGTTGTCCGGCTCGCGCGGGTCGTCGCGCAGCAGGCGGCGGAAGATGTCGAGCGCATCGCCGTAGCGCTCGGCATAGATGAGCGTCTGGCCGTAGAGGCGTCCGTACCACTTGTTGGTCGTATCCGAACGGTAGGCCCGTCCGGCCAGCGCGACCGCCTCGTCGTTCGAGTCGTACATCCCGTTGGCCGCCAGCGTGTAGCTGGCCGGGGCGCAGGCCGAGTCGCAGCGCAGCGCCTCGTGGCAGAGCGTGCGGGCGCCGGCCGTGTCGCGGTCGATGAGCAGCCGCTTCAGCGCATCGGTGTAGAGATAAAGGCTGCGCAGCGAGTCGGGCGGCACGATGCCGCCTGCCGCGGGCGTCCCGCCGCCGCCTGCGGCGGAGAGCAGCCCCGGAAGCATGCACATGCACAGAAGCAGGGTTGCCGCCAGTCGTCTCATGGTCTGCTTGCGCTTTTGGGGTGTGTCGCGACGCCTCAGAGCGCCGTGTCGAACTGATGGAGGAACCGCACGTCGTTCTCGAAGTAGAGGCGCAGGTCCTTGACTCCGTACTTGAGCATGGCGATGCGCTCGATGCCCATGCCGAAGGCGAATCCCGAGTACTTCTTCGGGTCTATTCCGTTGGCCTCCAGCACGTTGGGGTCAACCATGCCGCAGCCCATGATTTCGAGCCAGCCGGTCCCCTTGCAAACCGGGCACCCCTTTCCTCCGCAGAGGTTGCACGAGACGTCGACCTCGGCCGAGGGCTCGGTGAAGGGGAAGTAGGAGGGGCGCATGCGGATGGCGGTCTGCTCGCCGAAGACCTCCTTGGCGAAGTAGAGCAGCGACTGCTTCAGGTCGGCGAACGAAACCCCCTCGTCGATGTAGAGCCCCTCAATCTGGTGGAAGATGCAGTGGGCGCGGTAGGAGATGGCCTCGTTGCGGAAGACGCGGCCCGGGCAGATGACGCGGATGGGGGGCTTCTGACGCTCCATCGTGCGGACCTGAATCGACGAGGTGTGGGTGCGCAGCAGGATGTCGGGGTTCTTCTCGATGAAGAAGGTGTCCTGCATGTCGCGCGCCGGGTGCTCGGGCGGGAAGTTGAGCGCCGAGAAGACGTGCCAGTCATCCTCGATTTCGGGCCCCTCGGCCACGGTGTATCCCAGACGCGAGAAGACCTCGACAATCTGGTTCTTCACCAGCGCGATGGGGTGGCGCGACCCGAGCCGTTCGGCCGAGCCGGGACGGCTCATGTCCTCGCAGGCGGGGGCGTCGGCGGCCTGCTGCTGCATCTGGCTGCGCAGGGCGTTGATGCGCTCCGTGGCGACGCTCTTCAGGTGGTTGATTTTCTGGCCCAACTCGCGCTTGAGCTCCGGCGCAACCCCCTTGAACTCTTCGAGCAGGGCGTTCAGTTCGCCCTTCTTGCCCAGGATTTTGATGCGGAACTCCTCGACATCGGCCGCGGCCTTGGGTTTGAACTCTTCGACTCGTCGGAGAAGCTCATTGATTTTGTCGGTCATATTTTGATAGTTTGTTCTTTTTCCCTACTTTTATCGCCTCTTGCGACGTTACGGCAATATAACGTGCAAAGTTACAAAAAAATTGGGATATGTTCCGAAAAACCCTCTCTTTTCTCCTCGTGGCGCTCCTTGCGGCGGGCGTCGTGCGGGCGCAGCGCGTGGGCGTGGTGATGAGCGGCGGCGGAGCCAAGGGGCTCTACCACATCGGCGTGTTGGAGGCCTTCGAGGAGTGCGGCGTGCCGATTGACTACGTGGCCGGCACCTCGATGGGCTCCATCATCGCGGCGATGTACGCCGCGGGCTACTCCCCGGCCGAGATGCGCGAAATCGTCTCCTCGGGGGTGGTCAAGGAGTGGGTCTCGGGACGCATCGACCCCCGCTATACGGCCTACTACCGCCAGGTGAGCCGCCTGCCGTCGTTCGTCACCTTCCGCTTCAACCTGGGCGACGACTCGGTCAAGCTCTTCCGCACGCCGACCAACCTCATCTCGTCGACCCAAATCGACATGGCCCTCACCGAGCTCTTTGCCCCGGCCACGGCGGCCTGCGGCGGCGACTTCGACGAGCTGATGGTCCCCTTCCTCTGCGTGGCCAGCGACATGAACGCCCGCGAACCGGTGGTGCTGCGCTCGGGCGACCTGAGCGAGGCGGTCCGCTCGTCGATGTCCATCCCGCTGGTATTCAAGCCGATGAAAATCGACTCGATGCTGCTCTACGACGGCGGCATCTACGACAACTTCCCCTGGCGGTCGCTCGACGTGGGCTTCCGCCCCGACCTGCTCATCGGCAGCATCTGCACCGACGGCGGGCGCGCCCCGAGCGAGGAGAACGGCCTCTTCGACCAGGCCTTCATGCTGGCCATGTACGGCACCGACTACGAGATGCCACGCGGGCGGAGCATCACCGTGCGGCGTGCCGTCGACGTCAACATGCTCGACTTCGACCGCGCCGTCGAAATCATGGATGCGGGCTACGCCGACGCCATGGAGAAGATGCCCGAAATCCTCGAGCGCATCCGCGACCGCCGCACCCCCGAGCAGTATGCCGCGCGCCGCGAGGCCTTCCGCGCCCGCTGCCCCGAGTTGCGCTTCGGCAGCTACGACATCGAGGGGCTCACCCGCGCGCAGCGCGAATACGTGCGCGACTTCGTCAAGCTCGACGAGAAGCACCACGGCGGTGAACGCGAGCTGAACTTCGCCCAGCTGCGCGACAACCTCTACTCGGTGCTGGCCGACGGCGACTTCTCGATGGAGTTCCCGCGGGCGCTCTACGACAGCGTGAGCGGCCGCTACACCTTCCGCGCCCGCTTCGTCACCAAGCCCAACTTCCGGCTGCTGGTCGGAGGCAACGTCTCCTCGACGGCCTTCAACCAGGCCTACATCGGGGCTACCTACCGCCGCATCGGGCGCGTGGCGCAGTCGCTGGGGGTCGACCTCTACCTGGGGCCGCTCTACACGTGGGGCTCGGTGGGGGGCCGCACCGACTTCTACGCCTGGAAGCCCCTCTTCCTGGACTACTCCTACAACTTCTCGGTGCAGAACTACCGCCACGGCTCGTTCGGCAACGTGACGAAAATCAACAACACGCAGCCCATCAAGCAGAGCGCCAGCTTCCTGTCGCTGGCCGTGGGGATGCCCCTCACGCAGCGGAGCCTCTTCACGCTGCGGGCCAACGGCGGCCACGTCAACTACCGCTACGACTCGGAGGACTTCCTCGCCGAAGAGACCGACCTTTCGCGCTTCTCCTTCTTCGGGCTCAAGGGCGAAATCGGGCGCAACACCTTCGACAAGTGGCTCTACCCGCGCCGGGGCTCCAACCTCACCTTCTCGGCCATCTACGTCGTCGGACGCGACAAGTACGAGCCCTACGACATGCGTCACTACCTCTCGAAGGAGTTCCGGCAGTGGGGCGGCGTGCGCTTCACCTACGAGAAGTACTTCGACCTGCCGACGGTACCGTGGTTCTCCTTCGGGGTGAGCCTCGACGGGGTCTACACGAACCACCCGGACTTCACGACCGACAACTCGACGCTCCTCTCGATGCCGGCCTACGAGCCCATCGCCCACACGCGGATGATTTACATGCCCGACTTCCGGGCGCGTCGCTTCGTGGGTGCGGGCGTGATGCCGACCTTCGACCTGATGCCCAACTTCTTCTTCCGTGCGGGCTTCTACGCGATGTACCGCGACCGGAGGGCCTACCGACCGGAGGGGAACACGTCGGTGGCGGACCGCCACTGGCACAGCATTGCCGAGGCGTCGCTGGTCTACCACACGCCCATCGGGCCGGTGAGCCTGTCGCTGACCAAGTACGAGGTCGACACGTGGAAGAACATGTACCTGACCTTCAACTTCGGCTACGCCATTTTCGCCCCCAAGGGGACCTTCTATTGACCTGTTGAGGGCCGCCGCCGGGACCCCGCCGCCCCTGCCCTCTTTCCGACTTCCTCTTTCCGACTCTCTCCGGCCGGCCGCACTCCCTCCGGCCGCCGCGTTCTTGTGCCCCGCTCACGCCTGCCGTTCCCTTCCGCAGTCCGCGCCACGCCTCCGCCGCCTCTTTCTTCGCCCCCCTCTGGTCGGCCGCACTCCCTCCGGCCACCCACGCTCCCGCCGCTGCCCGTATCCCCGCCTTCCGGCACCACCCCCGCCCGCACAAAATGAGTATACCCCGCATCCGTTGAGGATGCGGGGTAACCCGGCAAGCAATTGTTTAACTAACTGACTGTGCGATGGCAAATCGCCGTCATTTTTTGGCGCGGACCTTTCGGTGCGGTTCCCGCCTCCGTTCGTTCGTCTCCTTCACTCTTCAACCTGGAGGCGGGATTGGTTCCCGGTTCTGCTTCCTCCTGTTTCACCTCCTTTCCCGGTACCGCCTTTGTCCGAATTTCCGGCCTCACCGCCCGCTCCCGGACCGGTGGATTTGCCGTCTCTGTATGGTGTGGCCCTGCACTGCGGACGGCGCTGCGGCCGCCCCGGCGGGCTTCATTCCTTCGCTACGGTAACCTTCTTTTTTGTGGGTTCGTTATTCCGTTTGCGGCTTTTCGCCTCTGTTTCTGTCTAAACGAGGCGCAAGAAGGGTACCGCATTGCACGTAAAACGACAATGCATTGTCAGTCAATGTGTTGCTTCGGATTGTGCCGTCCGGATGGGTGTGGAGCGACTGTCGCAGGTGTGGAATTTTTCCACGAATTTTGTGTGCAGGGGGTGTGGAGCGGCCCCATGCCGGCCTCAATTCCGTGCCGGTCTCAATGCCGGGGCGGCCGGAATCCCGGGCCAGGGCGTTGTGCCGCCCGAAATGCTTTTCGATGGGTCGCCGCCGGCCTTGCCTCCTCGCCGGCCCTCTTGAATGGCTGTGGTCTGTTCCGGCCCCCTCTTTGCCGGCCTGCCGGACGTTATTCGATGTGGTAGAGGTGGAGCTTGTTGTAGAGCGTCTTGCGGTCGATGCCCAGCAGCCGGGCCGCCTGCGACTTGTTGCCCCCCGTGGCGGCGAGCGCCTGACGAATCTGCTCCTCCTCGCCGGCGCGGTCGCGCAGCGGCGCAGGGACCGGAGCTCCGGCCAGCTCGGCGGGCAGGTCCCGGGCCGTGATGTACCGCCCGGTGGCCAGCAGCGTGGCCGACATCACGGCGTTGCGCAGCTGGCGCAGGTTGCCCGGCCAGTCGTAGCGCAGCAGCAGGGCGCTGGCCGCAGCGTCGAACCCCACAATTTGCCGCCCCAGCTCGCGGTTGGCCTCGTCGAGGAAGAAGTCGGCATAGAGCGGAATATCCTCGCGCATCTGCTGCAGCTCGGGCATGCGGAGCGCAAACTGGTTGATGCGGTGGTAGAGGTCGGCGCGGAAGGTGCCGCGGGCGATGGCCGCCTCGAGCTCCTCGTTGGTGGCGGCGACCAGCCGGATGTCGATGTCGATTTCACGGTTGCTCCCCACGGGGCGGATGCGGCGCTCCTGCAGTGCGCGGAGCAGCTGCACCTGGGTCTCGTAGCTCAGGTTGCCGATTTCGTCGAGGAAGAGCGTGCCTCCGTTGGCCGCCATGAAGGCTCCGGTCTTGTCGCCGACGGCCCCCGTGAAGGAGCCCTTGACGTGGCCGAAGAACTCCGAGGCGGCCAGCTCGCGCGGCACCGAGCCGCAGTCGACCGCCACGAAGGGGCGCCCCGAGCGCTTGCTCTCGCTGTGAATCAGCTGGGCGATGTGCTCCTTGCCCGTGCCGCTGGCGCCGGTGATGAGCACCGACATGTTGGTCGGGGCGACGAGCCGCACGTGTTCGTAGAGCTTGCGGGCGGCGTCGCTGCGCCCCTCGATGTAGTTGCGGCGCTGCATCTGCGGCTGTGACCGCCGCGCCGGGGTGCGGGCCGCCGGGGCGGCGGTCGCCGTGCCGGCCCCGGAGCCTGTCGCGGAGATGGTTGCCGAGCCCCTTCCGGAGCCCTGTGCGGCGTCGCGGACGGTCTCCCCGTCTGCGGCCTCCCCTGCGGCGAGCGCCTCGCGGATTTTCTGGAGCAGCAGCTCGGGGTTGACCGGTTTGGCCACGTAGTCGCGCGCCCCGAGCTTCATGCACTGCACGGCGTTCTGGATGTCGGCATAGCCCGTCATGATGATGACGGGCGTTGCGATGCCCTCCGCGGCCATCCACTCCAGCAGCTCGGTGCCGTCGGCGTCGGGCAGGCGCATGTCGCAGAGCACCAGACGGAACGCCCCCTCGGAGAGCCTCCGCCGGGCCGCCTCGGCCGTCGATACGCTCTCGGCCCCGAAGCCCTGCTTCGAGAGCCACGTGCGGAGCATCAGCGCGAGGGTGATGTCGTCGTCGACAATCAGTATGTCACAGCGTGTTTCGTTCATCGGTCCATCTTGAAGGGGGCGCCGTCGCCCTCCTCTCCGGAGGAGCGCTCCCGGGACAAAGATACCTCTTTTTGGGCGAAAACGAGGATTTGGCGGGCATTTTCGCAGGCGCGCTCCATCTCCGCCCGGAATTGGGGGGTGAGGGGCCCCTCGAGGCGTTCGGCACGGCGCAGGGGGGTCGTTACGCTCCGGGCGTCGAGCATCGTGAAGAGGGGGAGCATGCGGTGGGCCGTGGCGCGCAGCGTCGCCGTGTCCCCGCAGGCGAGGGCGCGGCGCAGCGTCTCGACCGAGGCGGTGTGCTGCTCGACAAACGAGCGCAGAATGGCATGCGCCGCCTCGGGGTCGTCGCCCGCAAAGGCGGTCAGCCGCCCGAAATCGGGCCGCTCCACCGGCCCGTCCGACCCTGTTGGTTCTGTTGAATCTCCCGCCCCGTCCGTTTCTATCGGTTTTCCTGGTTCTCCCGATTCTATAGAATCGCCCGATTCGCCCGGCTCTGTTGAATCACTTGGCTCTCCGGGTTCTATTGAATCTCCCGGTTCTTCCGGCCCCGGCTTTGCGGTTCGCTTCCGCTCCGCCCCGGCGCCTGCTTCTCCCGGCTCCCCGGCTCCCGCCTCTTCCGGCTGCTTGGCCCCGGTCCGCTCCGCCTCTGTCTGCTGCCTGTCGGACTGCTTGGGTGAAGTTCCCGTCCCGGACTGTCCCGCTTCGGACCGCTTCGGCGAATCCCCCGCCGGCAGCTCCTCCGCATCGGGCCGCTCTTCCGCCCCGTCCGGCTCCGTCTCCCGGTCCGGCCCCGTGCGGTGCAGCACGGCGGCCAGCGTCGCGCAGAGCTCCGCCCGCGTGAAGGGCTTGCGCAGCGCGGCGGCAAAGCCCGCTTCGAGGAGCTCGTCGGTCTCGCTGCGGGCCGTCACGGCGATGACCGGCAGCCCGGGCACCGCCCGCTCCACCTCGGCCCGCACGCCGAATCCGTCGGTGCCGGGCATCTGGATGTCGGTCAGCACCACGTCGAAGCGCCCCTCGGCGGCCATCTGCGCCGCCCGCTCGGGGTGGCTGCAGCTGACGGCTCGGATGCCCGCCTGGCGGCACTGCGCCTCGGTCAGCTCGAGCTGCAGCGGGTCGTCGTCCACCACCAGCAGCGTCGCCCCGTCCGCCCGGGCGCACTCCTCCTTCCGCTCCGGGAGGGTGCCCCGCGGCCCTGCCGTGCGCTCCCCGACGGGAAGCGTCACCGTGAAGCAGCTCCCCTTTCCGGGGCTGCTCTCGAGGGTGATTTCGCCCCCGAGCAGCCGCACGAGCCGCTCCACAATCGAGAGCCCCAGCCCGAACCCCTCGACCCCGCGGGCCGAGCTGCTCCGTTCGAACTCGCGGAAGATGCGCTCCCGCTCCCCGGCCCCGATGCCCCGCCCCGTGTCGCGCACCGAGAAGCGGAGCCGCCCCCCGCCGCAGGCCACCTCGAGCTCCACGCCCCCCGTGTCGGTGAACTTCACGGCGTTCGAGAGCAGGTTGTCGGCCACCTGGCGGATGCGCGAGGCGTCGCCCGTCACCTCGCAGCGGCAGCCCTCCCCCGTGCGGAGCGTCAGCGTAAGCCCCTTGGCGGCGGCCTGCGCGGCAAAGCCCGCGCGGATGGCCTCGAAGAGGCGCTCGGGGATGAAGGGCACCGTGTTGAGCTCCATCTTGTGGATGTCGAGCCGGTAGAAGTCGAGCAGGCTGCGCGTCAGGGCGAGCAGATGCTCCGACGAGCGGGTGATGTTCTCCAGATAGTGGCGTTCGCGCTCGCCGCGGGTGAGCCGTTCGAGCAGTTCGGTGTAGCCCATGATGGCCCCCAGCGGCGCCTTGATGTCGTGCGTGACGGCCAGCATCAGCTTCTGGCGGGCGTCGAGCAGCGCCGCCTTGTCACGGTTGGCCTGCTCGAGGGCCCGCTTGTAGCGGTTGCTGCGGTTGATGTCGCGCCAGAGAATCGCCACGAAGAGCAGCATGAGGGCGACGGCCGCCGAGGCGATGGCCCCCAGCTGGCGGGTGGTGCGTTTGCGCAGCGCCTCGTCGCGTTCGATGCGGCCGAGCAGGTAGGCGGTCTCCTCCTGCTCGAAGTCGCGGATGAGGCGGTAGACCTTCTCGTCGACCAGCTCGTTGCTGGCCCTCAGCCGCAGCCCCTCGTTCCAGGCCCGGTCGTTGTAGGCGAGGCGCTGGCTGGTCACCGTGCTCTGGAGCGTGCGGAGCACCGACCCGATGGTGTCGCGCATCGACTCGGCCGAGGGGAGCGAGTCGATGACCTCGCGGCGCGAGATGACGAGCGTCGAATCCTCCTTCGGGGGGCTGAAGATGTCGGCGATGCGGCGGAAGAAGCGCCTCTTGCGGCGCGGCGTGGCGACGGTGTCCTGCGAGATGACGCTGCGCACGGGGGGCTGCGTGAGGCTTGCCTCGGCCGAGAGCGAGTCGAGCCGTGCGAGGAGCCGTTCGACGTTGGCGTCGAGCAGCGCGGCGCTCCCCGCCGAGCGGATGGAGCGGCGGAGGTTGGTGGAGCGGAGCACCTTTTCGGCGATGAGGTGTTCGATGCTGTCGAGCCTCAGCCGCTGGAGCGAGTCGGCGTCGGGCGAGAGGCGGCGCAGCGAGTCGAGGCAGCGGCGCACGGAGTCGATTTCGCTGCCGTAGCGGGCGTCGTAGGAGGAGTAGCCGGCAATGGCGAGCTGGGCGCAGCTCTCGGCGCGGTAGAGGTGGTAGAGCGTCTCGCCCACCATGTTGCGCTTGAGGTGGAGCAGCGCGTAGGAGCCGTCGGGCGCAGCGACGCGCACCGTTTCGCGGTAGACGTAGCCCACCGCGAGCAGCGCCGCAGCGACCAGCAGAAGGTATCCTGCGACGATTTTGGTCTTGACGAATTTCGACTCTTCCGGCATCGGTACAAAGATAGGGTTCGCGGCCCGTTTTGCCAAATTTCCCGCCGCGGGCCGCTTCGGCAGCGGTTTCCGGCAGCGGTTTCCGGCGACGGTTTTCGGTGGGCGGTTTTCGGTGGGCGGGCGGCTCGGACGGGCCTCCCGAAACGGTCTCCGGCGGCCGCCTTTTTCAGAAGAGGGCCCGCCGCCCGTCTTCTCCGCCGCGGCTCCTCCTCGGACGGGTCGGCTCCTGCCTCCTTTGCTGCCTCGGACGGGTTGGCGCCCGCCTCCCGGCGCCTGCCTCCTTTGCTGCCTCGGACGGGTTGGCGCCCGCCTCCCTCCCGGCACCTGCCTCCTTTGTTGCCTCGGACGGGCGGCGCCCCGCTTCCCGCCGCCCGCCTCCTTTGCCGCCTCGGACGTGCGGACCCCCGCCGCCTCTCCCCCCCCCTCAGACGGGCAGGTGCTTTTCGACCGTCTCGCGCAGGCGGTCGCTGTCCAGGTGGGTGTAGATTTCGGTGGTCAGGATGCTCTCGTGGCCCAGCATCTCCTGCACCTGGCGGATGCTGGCGCCCCCCTCGAGCAGATGGGTGGCGAACGAGTGGCGGAAGGTGTGGGGGCTGATGTGCTTCGTGATGCCGGCCCGCGCGGCCGCCTGCCTGATGATGGTGAAGAGCATCACGCGCGTGAGCCTTCCGCCGCGGTTGTTGAGGAAGACGGCGTCGTCGCTGGTGGTCACCTCGCGCCGCTTCTCGAGGTAGCGCTGCACCTTGTCGCGCGCCACGCTGCTGATGGGGACCAGCCGCTGCTTGTCCCCCTTGCCGATGACGCGGATGTAGCCCTCGCCGAAGAAGAGGTCGCTCATCCGCAGCGACACGAGCTCCGAAGCGCGCAGCCCGCACGAGTAGAGCACCTCGAGCATGGCGCCGTCGCGCAGCCCCTTGGTCGTCGGCCCCTGTGCGGCGGCGATGATGCGGTCAATCTCCTCGGTCGAGAGGATGTCGGGCAGCGGCCGCCCGAACTTGGGGGCGTTGACGAACTCGGCGGGCGACGACTCGATGCGGTCGCTCAGGAGCAGGTAGTTGAAGAAGCTCTTCACGCCGCTGAGCGCCCGCGCCTGCGAGGCCTTCTCGCGGCCGCGGTCGAAGAGCCACCCCATGTAGCGCTCGACCATCTGTTGCTCGACCTTGCGCGGGGCGACGTCGTACTGCCGCAGGATGAAGTGGGCGAACTGCCTTAGGTCGCGCATGTACGAGGCGACGGTGTTCTGCGAGAGACGCTTCTCAAGGCGGATGTAGAGGCGGTAGCGGCGGGCCTCCTCCTCCCACTTTTTCGTATTTTCTGCCATTCGACGGGTCGGGTTTCCGAAGATTATCCGTAACTTTGTCCTCAAAGGTACGAAAAATTTTACATAATTATGGACTATGTCGTCTTGAATATCCCCTGCCGCGACGGCGAGCAGTGCGAGATTGTGACGGCCGAACTGGCCGACTACCCCTTCGAGAGCTTCGAGACCGAGGGGACGCTGCTCAAGGCCTACATCCCGGGCGAGCGGCTGGCCGACTGCAAGGCCGAGGTCGATGCGATGCTCGGGCGGATGGGGCTCGAGGGGCGCTACGTCGCCATCGAGACGCAGAACTGGAACGCCCTCTGGGAGCGCAACTTCCCGCCCGTCGAGGTGGAGGGGCGGCTGCTCATCCGTGCGCCGTTCCATGCGCCGGCGCCCGAGGGGGTGGCCGAGGTGGTCATCATGCCGCGCATGTCGTTCGGCACGGGGCACCACGCCACCACGTGGCTCATGGCCTCCGCGACGCTCGATTTGGGGGTTGCCGGCCGCTGCGGACTTGACATGGGGTGCGGCACCGGCGTGCTGGCCATCCTGGCGGCCCGCTGCGGGGCCCGGCGGATGACGGCCATCGACATCGACGACTGGGCTGTGGAGAACTGCCGCGAGAATGCCGAGGCCAATGGCGTCGGTGCGCAGGTCGAGCCGCTGCTGGGCGATGCGCGGCTGCTTGCGGGGCGCCGCTTCGACTTCATCCTGGCCAACATCAACCGCAACATCCTCATGGCCGACATGCCCGCCTATGCGGCGACGCTCGCCGCGGGGGGCGACCTGCTGCTGAGCGGCTTCCTGGCCGGCGATGTCGAGTGCCTGCTGGCGCGTGGCCGCGAGCTGGGATTTGAGCCTGTGGCCCGCCGCGAACGCGACGGCTGGCAGCTGCTCCACCTGCGCCGCACGGAGGCCTGACCCGGTCCCCGGGGGTGGCGGTTGATACGGCGGTCTGCCCCGGCGGTTTCCCCCGGTCACCTGCCCCGGCCGGCAGACCCGGTTGCCGGGCCCGGCTGTTTTACCCGGCCGGCCGTCGGCCAGCCCGTCGGTCGGCTTCGGCCGTCAACCCCGCCGGTTGGCTTCGCCCGCCAGCCCGCTGGTCTGCTCCGCCTGCCAACCCGCCGGTTGACCTCGCCCGCCAGCCCGCGGCCAAAGCCCCCCGCCTTCCCCTTCCGCCCTCCCGCCCGCCGGGGGCTGCGGCGCCGGGGCCGGGAAGGCACTCGGCGCTCCATTGTGTCGTACTGCAAACCGAAAACGTGAAAAGCTACAAGGGACGCGGCATCGTGCTGCACACGCTCAAATACGGCGACTCATCGATGGTCGTCTTTCTGCTCACCGACGTGGGCGGCCGCCGCAGCTACATGGTGCAGGGGGTCCGCAGCAGCCGGGGGCGCGGCTCCAAACTGGCGCTCTTCCAGCCGATGTTCGCCCTCGAGTTCGAGGGGCTCGAGTCGTCGCGCCAGCAGATGGACCGCTTTCGCGAGGTGCACAGCGGCATCGCGCTCCGCACGCTCCCCTTCGACGTGCGCAAGTCGACCGTGGCGCTCTTCATGGCCGAGGTACTCTACCGGCTGGTCAAGGAGAGCGAGCCCAACGAGCCTCTCTTCGAGTTCGTATGGAACGGCGTGGCGGCGCTCGACGAGCTGCAGGAGGGGGTGGCCAACTTCCACCTCTGGTTTCTGGCCCGTCTGAGCCGCTTTCTGGGCTTCTTTCCGGGCAACGACTACCGCGAGGGGGACTGCTTCGACATCCGCGAGGGACTCTATACGAAAACCGCCCTGCGCAACGTTTTAATTATGTCGGAGCAGAACGCCCGCACGCTCCACGAACTGATGCACCTCGAGGTGAACCGCCTGGGGACGCTGGCGCTCAACCGCACGCAGCGGGTCGAGTTCCTCAATGCGATGCTCGACTACTACGGCTACCACCTCGACGCCATCAGCGCCGTGCAGTCGGTGCGGATTCTGCGCGAGGTCTTCTGAGGGGCGGAGCCGAAGGGCAATGCGCGGAGGTGCGTACACGGAGCCGGCCGGAAGGGAGGTCGAGTGGAAGCGGAACCGGCCGGAAGGGTGCCGGCCGGAAGTGGTCCCGGGTCGGAGGAAGCTGTTGCCCGTCTTCTCTCCCGCTTCGGTCCCGGGCCGGAGGGGCAAGGATGCGGCTCCGGCGCATGATTGAATGAACCAAGAAAACTACCGTAAACAGTAAAGCAACAAGGAGGAGAGAGCCATGATGAAGAGACGAAACAAGACTTTGCTGCAGGCAGCGTTGACGCTGCTGCTTGCCGCCGGCTGTGCCGGCACGGTTGCGGCGCAACAGCCGCACTACGGCCAGCCCGAAGAGCGAATTTTCCGGAGTGACACCGTGCGCAACGACTTCGGCGAGCGGGAGGTGCTCCACCGCCTCGATTCGCTGGCGTCGTGGAGCCGCCACTACGTCGATTACCGCGTCTACGAACCCGAGCTGGAGAGCTCGCCGGCCCGGCCGGTGGTTCCCATGTCGTCGGTGGTGGTCGTCACGCGGGAGCAGCTGCCGCGCCGCGTGCACGTCATCGACAACATGACGCTGCTGGGGCCCCGCTTCATGCTGTCGAACGGACAGGCCTCCAACTGGGGTCCCTATCCCGACTCCTACCTCGACGCGCGCACCATCTCGCTGCCGATGCCCTGACGCGGGGGGCTTTGATGCGGAGGAGCCGCAGCCAGCGCCCTGACGTCCGCCCGACGCCTGCCCGACGTCCGCCCGGTACCCCGCACTTCGCCCTGCATCCGCATCCGGCGCCCGACCGAACTGCCGGAACAACAAACGAACCGGCCGCTCCTGTGAGAGCGGCCGGTTCGCTGTTTGATGGACATCCCGGTTTGTTGTTTCCCGGTTTGTTGTTCCCCGGTTTGTTGTTTCCCGGCCCGTTGTTCCCCGGTTTGTTGTTTCCGGCCCGTTGTTTCCCGGTCCGTTGCCTTCCCTCCGGGGCTACCCGAAGAGCTCGTTGAGCACGTGGGCCAGCCGGTAGCCGGCCCGCTGCAGCTGCTGCTCGGCCAGCGGGTGGTTGCGGTTGAGGAACGATTTGACCTCCCGCGTGGTGAACTCCTGCCCGGGGGCCGCCTGCTCGTAGATGTGACGGCTTGCGAGGGCATTCTCGCGGAACCAGTCGCGCACCGTGCCGCGGCAGATGGCGCGAATCTCACGCCGCGTGCAGCGGTCGAGCTGGTGGCCGTACTCGAGGTAGCTCCAGCGGTGGCAGCTTTCGAGGATTACCTCGTCCCACACCGTGTGGTAGTTGTACTTGCGGCCGTTGAAGTAGACCGGATAGCTCTTCAGCTTGCCCCCGCCGTAGCGCACGTGGCCCGGGCAGTGCAGGTCACCCATGAAGTGGATGATGCAGCGCAGGCAGGCGACCACCGTCGAGTCGTCCTGCGTGCGGTAGTCGGCGAGCGTCTCGATGGAGCGCTCGAGTCCCGAGACGACGTCGCCCCGCTTGTCGGGCATGTATTCGAACTGGTCGTCGACCGAGGCCGAGTGGATGGTGCGCCCCCAGGCGTATTGGGGTTCCGAGCGCCAGTCGTCCATCCACGAGGCGTCGTAGACAATCGAGTGGCCGAGGTAGCGTTCGATAACGCGGCGCGCGCGGGGCGTCAGGTGGCATTCGGCGATGTAGGCGATGGCGTCGTGGCCGGTGCGCCCCCAGGCCGAGGCGGTGTCGACCTGCAGCATCAGGAGCGCCGCAGCGAGCAGAAGCACTTTTTTCATGGTCCGATTCGGATTTTTGGGTTTCTCCGGACAAATATAGGGAGAAAATCGAAATGTTGCTCCTTCTTTTCGAAATAAAATACCCGATTTATCGAAATAAAACGAAACGACCCTCCGCCAGACTGTTTTTGCCCGTCCCGCCGGACTCTTCTCCAATCGCTTCCCGCCGGACCGTCCTGCCCCGTCGTCCCGTTCTGCCGTCCCGTCCCGCCTTTTCTCGCCGGACCCTTCTCCGCCGAGACGGCCCGCTCCGTCCGCCCTGCCGAACGTCCGTCCTGTTCCGCCGCCTGTCCTGTTCCGCCGCCTGTCCTGTTCCGCCGCCCGTCCTGTTGGCCGCCCCGTCCCGCCTTTTCCTCGCCGCCTGCCCCGTCGTTCCGCCCTAATGGCCGAAGCGCGAGGTGTCGACCGAGTCGTGCCGCCGCTCCTTGTAGCCTCCGAAGCGGAAGGTGAGCCGCGCGGTGAAGGTCCGCGTGTAGAAGCCCGAATCCATGTCGAGGTGCTGCCCGCGGTAGCGGATTTTCGTATAGGGCATCGAGGTGCCGAAGAGGTCCGTGCAGCGCACCGTGAGGCTGGCGCGCCCCCGCGCGAAGCTCCACCGCGCCCCGGCGTCAATCTGCCAGACGGGCTCCACGTCGTAGGTCGCCTGGATGGCGGCGCTCTGGTAGTGGCCCGAGAGGTCGAGCGTCAGGTCGGGCTTGCGGCTCAGGCGGAAGGTGTTGTCCATCCGCACGATGCCGACCCACTTCGAGCGGTCGAAGCCGATGTCGTGGAAGCGGTCGCAGCGCTGCGTGAGCTGCAGCCCCGTGAAGACGAGGCGCGATTCGAGCCACCGCCCCGCCTTGAAGGGGATGATGACGTTGGCGCCCCACTGCCGGTTGGTGTCCCAGTTGAGCGTCTGGTAGATGAGCGCCAGCCGCTCGGAGGATTGCCAGGCCGACTGGGTGAAGTAGTCGAGGGTCTCGTTCCAGAAGAGCATGAAGATGTACTTCGAGCGGAGCATGTAGAGCGCCTGGGCGCTGTAGTTCTTCGCCGGCCGCAGCCCGGGCGAGCCGTGAATCTCCGAGTATCCGTCCACGTAGGAGACCGCCCCCTGCATCTCCCAGTAGGAGGGGTAGCTCTTGTCCGACGAGAGGGTCAGCTGCAGCATGTGCTCCTCGGAGAACATCCAGTTGAACGACGCCTGGGGGTAGAGCGCCCAGTTCTCGTAGTCGCCCATGCGGTAGTACTCGCCGGCGAGCGAGAAGGAGAGGCTCCCCTTCGACAGCGTGCGGCTCGCCCCGGCGTAGAGGTTCGCCGTGTACTCGTCGAGGCTCGACTCGGTGTCGACCGCCTCGATGCTCCCCTCGCGGGGCAGGTAGCGCTGCCAGTCGTGGCTTCCGGCCCAGCTCAGCGCGCCGCCCGCGTTGAGCTTCCACTGCCCGCCCAGTGCCACCTGCTGGTCCGCCGTCACGTTCACCCGGTCGATGAGCTGCCCCGAGACGATGTCGAAGGCGTTTTGGCTGCCCGAGGCGTAGTCGTTCCGCTGCTCCGAGCGCTCGGGGTTGCGGTAGCTCGTGTAGTCGGCCCCCAGCTCGAGCCCGAAGGGGGCCCGATAGCGGAGCGCGAGGTTGTGCATCTGCGACTCGGTCCGGCTCAAGGAGCGCGAGTCGACGAAGCTGCCCGAGCTGAGCGCGAGCCCCTCGCCCGAGGGGTTGAATGCGGCGGTGTAGGCGGCGCTCAGGCGGCTCTGCTCCGAGGGGCTCCAGTCGAGTGCGGCGCGCAGCCGGTGGTAGGAGCCCTGCTGCGTGATGCGCTCGCTCTGGGCGATGTCGTACCGCTCGCCGTCGAAGTCGTGGAGCGAGCGGAGCTCGTAGTAGCGGCGGTTGTGGATGGTTCCTCCCGTGTAGTTGAGGTCGGCCGACCACTTCGGCGAGGTGTAGACCACGTTGGCGCCCCCTTCCCACGCGCCGAAGCAGCTGTTGGCATACTGGCCGTGGAGCTGCCCCGAGAAGGCACGCTCGCCGCCGTGGCGCAGCACGATGTTGATGGCCGCGCCGCGCACGTGGTACTGCGGCGGGGCGCTGTATATCACCTCGGCCCGTTCGACCCGCTCGACGGGGGTCGAGCGCAGCAGCGCCTCGAGCTGGTCGGTGCTCATCGTCGTGGGCTTGCCGTTGAGAATCACCGTCACGCTCCCGGCACCGGCGAGCGTCAGCCGCCCCTCCTGCTCCGAGACGCCAGGCAGCCGGGTGATGGCCTCGTAGGCGTTGTTGACCGTCATGCCGCGGGTCGCCGCCTCGAGGTCGTAGTCGAGGCGCCCCTCCTCGACCCGCACTACGGGGCGCTCGGCGCTGACGACCACCCCCTCGATGGCCGTCTCGGAGGCGTCGAGGGTGACCACGCCCACGTTGTCGGCCGACCCCTCGAGGCGCTGCATCCGGTAGGAGAGGTGCTGGAAGAGGAGGCGGTAGGGGCGCACGCGCGAGGCGATGCGGAAGCAGCCCCGGGCGTCGCTTGCTGCGGCAGCCACGTAGAGCGAGTCGCGGTCGAGCATCACCACGGCAACGCCCGGCACGGGCTCGCCGGCGCGGTCCACCACGCACCCCGTCACCTGCCCTGCGGGGGCGGAGGTTTCGGTTGCGGCGGGAGCTTCAACGGGGGATTGCGCCATAAGCGGGGCGGCGCAGAGAAGGGCTGCTACGAGCAGCAGAATCAGAAGTCGTTTCATGGTCGATGCGTATGGATTCCGGACGGAGCCCCCGAAGCGGGGAGTTCCATACTGCAAAGATAGCCCCCGGAGCACCTTGCCGATGCAGGCAAAGTCTTGCTCCGACGGATGCAAACGACTGTGGATGAGTGGGGTGCTGCTAAAAAAATCTTGCGACAGGGGCCGCCGCACTTGCCGCCTTCGGACGAGGCCGGCATCCGGTCGCAGCGCCTGCCTTCTTCGGAGGTCCGGCATCCGGCCGCCGCCCGACGGAGAGAGACGGGGTATTGCCGCCCGGATGTTGAGGGTCGCCGCCCGGCTGAGAGAGACGGGGTATTGCCGCCCGGCTGTTGAGGGCCGCCGCCCGGCCGAGAGAGATAGGGTATTGCCGCCCGGCTGTTGAGGGTAGTCGCCCGCCCGGTCCGCGCCCCTCCAGTCCGCGTCTCTCCGAGTGCCACCCGGCCCGCGCCCCTCCGGTCCGCCGATGACCGAACTTTCCGCCTCCGGCCCGAACCTGTCCGGACCTGCTCCGCGCCCTCCCGGCCTGCTTCGCCCGGCGCTATGCGAAGAAGCGCAGCAGCTCCTCGCGCGCGGCGATGTCCGATTCGGCGATGCGCCGCTTGAGCTTCGACTTGAGCGTGTAGACGCCGTTGGGGGTCATCCCCAGCATGACGCAAATCTCCTGCGGCGAGAAGCCCGCGATGACCAGCGCCGCGAAGTCGTGGTTGCGCTCCGTCCACCCCGGGAAGGCCTCGCGCAGCCGGCTGACCGCCCCCCGGTTGTAGAGGTCGGCCATGCGCACCACGTCGGCCAGCGTCGCGGGGCTCAGCGCCAGCTGGCGCATCTTCTCGCTCAGGCGGGCCCCCTCGCCATAGGTGTAGCAGGTTGCGGCGATGTCGCGGATGTGGGCGAAGCGCCCCTCGAGCAGCTCCTTGAGGGCCGCCTCGCGGCTGTCCGAGGCGTCGAGCCGCGAGGTGAGGCTGTCCTGCGACTCGCGGTAGGAGTCGATGAGCGCCAGATACTCGCCGATGCGCTCGTCGCGCTGCCGCAGCTTGCGGCGGTAGGCCCCCGCCACGCCGACGGCCAGCAGCGCCAGCAGCAGGCAGACCAGCAGCGCAATCCAGACGTCGTAGCGCAGCCGCGTTTCGCGCAGCGCCGCGGCATTTTCGGCCCGGAACTGCCGCTCGAGCTGCACCGAGAGGGCATCGCGGCTTGCGGCCTCGAGCGAGTCCTGCATCTCGATGTAGCGCAGGGCGTGGGCATAGGCCGTCGCATCGTCGCCCTGCCGGTGGTAGATGCCGGCGGCGATGCGGTAGATGTCGACGTTGCCCTGGTGGTAGACGGAGGTGCGGGCGAGCACCCGGTCGGCGTAGCAGCGGGCCGAGTCGAGCCGCCCGATTTGGGCGAAGAGAATCGTCGAGGCGATGTCGTAGAAGGTGCGCTGCGCGTCGTCGGTCGCGGCGCGGCCGTAGGAGAGCGGCGCCGAGTCGATGGCCCCCAGGTCGATGCGGGCACGCTCGGCCAAGAGCCGTTGGGCGTCCCAGTCGCCGGCATAGGCGTGGTAGAGGAGGTTCTGGAGCGTAATCTGCTGGGCGAAGTAGCGGAAGCGGAGCGTGTCGCGCGCCGCCACGAGCGGCGCCAGCTCCTCGATAGCCTCGTCGAAGCGGCGCTGGGCGCAGAGCGCCGCCGAGAGCATGAAGCGGGCGTAGCCCTCCGTCTCTTCGTTGCCGCAGCGCTGCCCGATGGCGACCGCCTTGCGGAAGGCCTCCTCGGCCTCGACGTTGTAGCCCTGCTCCAGATGGAGCGCCCCGAGGGTGTGGTATACGGCGCCGAGCAGCAGCAGCGTCTCACGGTCGTCGGATGCCCCCTCGGCGCAGATGGCCGCCCGGGTGTAGGCCTTGACGGCCTGGTCGATGTCGCCTTCGTTCTGGCAGGCGTGGGCGTGGAGGTAGGCGGCGATGGCCTGCTCGCTGCGCGGCCCGTGCTGCTCGTAGTAGGCGTAGAGCGGTGCGGTGAAGGCCTTGTCGAGCTGCTGCTCGTCGGCAAGCAGCTGCGCGCGGGCCGTGAGCATCCGCCACTCCATCCGCTGGCGCCGCGTGCGGAGCCTTGCCGTGTCGATGGCGCGCAGCAGCCGCAGGGCGCTGTCGGGTTCCGAGGGAACCACCGCAGCCGCCGGGGCGAACTGCGCCTCGACGGAGCGCCGGCCCCCGCACCCCGCAAGGAGGAGCGGCAGCTGCAGCAGCAGGAGCAGGTATGTGACCGTTCGCCTCATCGTCCGGAGTCGAGGTTGCCGCCCCGTTTACGGGAGCAGCGGCTCGCGGTGTTCGCGGCGCCACGTCTTGAGCACCTCCCGGATGGTGTTGGCCCAGAAGTTACGCAGTCCGAAGCCTCCGGCATGCCCCTCGACCCGCTCGATGCAGCGGACCTCGCGCGTGGCGATGTCGAAGATGACCATCTCATAGAGGGCCTTTGCCGAGGGCTTGTCGAGCAACAGGGCCACCAGCACGATGCCCGTGCCCTCCTGCTCCTCCAGCTCGTAGGAGGCGATGGCGGCACGCACCTCCTCGTCGGTGGCCGTGTGCTTCGTGTCGCGCAGCCGCTCGTAGCCGCAGGCGTCCAGACGCTGCAGCATGGGGTCGATGTCGACGCTGAGCTGCGGCTGGCGCAGCGCGCGGGCGAAGTCGTACTTGTCGGCCTCGGTGATGAGCAGCTGGTTGATGCGGCGGAAGGCCTCGGCAAACTGCTGGTCGCTCTCGTTGGCGCCCGAGACGCGCGCAAGCGAGAAGTCGATGCCGTAGACGTAGGTGGGAGTCTGCTGTGCCGCCGCGGTGAGCAGCGAGCATGCGGCCGCGAGGGCCAGAAGAAGTCGCTTCATGGGATGTTTGCGTTTATGGTTTCCGTGCAAATATAGATTAAAATTGCAAAAATGGCAAAGTCCGTCCGCCACGCTGCTTCCGGCTTCCGGGCCCGACGACGCTCTGCGTTGCCCGGGGCTTCCTCGCCGTCCGCCGTCCCGCCGTTTTCCGCGCCGGGCGCGCCGGGCCGGCCTGTTCCGCCGCCCGGGCCGGCCTTTTCCGTCTCCGGCCGTCCGCCGCCCCGCCGTTTTCGCGCCGGGCCGGCCTGTTCCGCTCGTCCGCCGCCTCAGTGAAGCGTGTTGTTGCGCAGGTCGATGAACTTCACCGCCTTGCGGCTCGTGGGGGGCATCTGCAGCTTGGCAATCAGCTCGGCCGGCTCGAAGAGGATGTCGGGCGCCACGCGCACCTTCGAGCGGAAGACATCCTTGATGCGCTTGACGAGCTCCTCGCTGTGGTCGCGGCTTCCGACCCGAATCTGCACCTGGTCGGTCCCCAGCGAGCCGGTGAAGACCTCGACCAGGTAGTTCTCCACCTCGGGGATGTTGTCCAGAATGTCGAACAGCGCGGGGGGATAGAGCGTCGTCCCCTTGAACTTAATCATCTGCCCCTTGCGCCCGAGCAGCGAGCCGAGCCGCACCGTGTTGCGGCCGCAGCGGCAGGGCTCCGAGTAGTGGCGGCAGACGTCGCCCGTGCGGAAGCGCAGCAGCGGCATCCCCTCCACGCCGAGCGTGGTGACGGTCACCTCGCCCGGCTCGCCGTCGGCCACCGGACGCCCCTCGTCGTCGAGGAACTCCACGATGATGAGGTCCGGGGGGAGGTGTCCGCCGCAGTGGCAGGGGCACTCCGTGAAGGAGCTCTGCATCTCGGTCGAGGCGTAGGTCGAGAAGAGCTCCAGCTCGGGCCAGCGTTCGTGAATCTGCCGCCCGAGCGTGTTGAGCTCGAAGCTGTCGGGGTCGCGCAGCCCCTCGCCGATGCAGAGAGCGCGGCGCAGCGGGCTGCGGCGGAAGTCGATGCCCGACGCCTGTGCGAAGTCGGCCAGCCGCAGCAGGAACGAGGGGATGACCATGCAGGTGGTGGGGGCGATGCGGCGGATGGTGTCCCACTGCAGCTCGGGGATGCCGTTGCCCACGCGCGTGACGCCGCAGCCCAGCATCCGCGCCCCGAGGAAGTAGGCCAGTCCGGCCATGAAGCGGCGGTCGAGCGTGACCATCAGCTGGATGATGTCGTCGGGGGTGCAGCCGGCCGTGGTGAACGAGAGCATCTCGTTGTAGGCCAGGCGGTCGAGGTCCCCTTCCGTCAGTGCGAAGGTGACCGGGTCGCCCAGCGTGCCGGAGGTGGTGACGTAGTCGATGATTTGGCGCGGGGCGACGCAGCGGAAGTCGTCGTTGCGGCGCTGGAGCTGCTCCTTGGTGGTGACGGGCAGCCGTTGCAGGTCGTCGAGCGTGCGGATGTCGCGCGGGTCGATGCCCTCGCGGCGGAACATCTCCCGGTAGAAGCGCGAGTGCTCCTCGAGGTAGCGGAGCGTCTCGCGGAGGCGCTCCTCCTGGAAGGCGCGAATCGCCTCGGGCGATGCGAACTGGATTCGGTTGTTGCGTATCATGGTCATTTGAGTTTGCGTTCAATCTCCTGACGTTCCGAGAGGCGGGGTATCTCGAGGCGGAGCGCCTCCTCCCGGCAGCGGCGGGCCCCCTCGCGGTCGCCGAGCACCTCCTCGCGGTAGTCGGCGCAGAGGGCCCACGCCCCGAAGAAGCGGGGATTCTCGCCCAGGATGCGCTCGGGCAGCGCCTCGTCGACCCGTTCGCGGCGGGCGATGGCCTGCCGCAGCGCGGCGCAGTCGCGGCGGTAGGCGACGATGCGCGGATAATCCTTCCTGAGGAAGAGGCTGTCGGCCGGCAGCTCCTCCTCCGGCAGGTCGAGCCGCCCCTCTGGGGGCGCCTCGCCGGCGAAGATGCGCCCGAGGTCGTAGCAGACGAAGCGTCCCGCCTGCCAGGGTTCGGTCGAGAGCCACATGAGCCCCCGCTCGGGTGCGAAGACGACGCTGTGGTGGGCGATGGCCTGGTTGAGCGACTTCTCGTTGGTCAGGCCGATGTCGCGCCCGCCCAGACCGCGCCGGTCGCGCAGGATGGTCACCGCACGGGCGGGGGTGAGCGGCGCGAGGCTGTCGAGCAGTTCGCCGAGGCGCTGCAGGCGGTAGGGGCTGTCGCTCGTGGCGATGTTCTCGCGGTTGTAGGGGTCGTCGGCGAAGGCGGCGGACTGGTAGTGGTTCGTGCAGCGGAGCTGCTCGCCCTCGCCCTCGTAGAGGGCCGAGCGCTCGGGGGTCTTCTCGATGACTACGGCGCGGCGGTCGCGGGCCGAGGCGATGAGCAGCGACTCGGAGACGAAGGTGCGGGTGGTGTCGGCGATGGCGCAGGCCTCCTCGATGGTGGAGGCATACTGCAGGATGGTGCGTGCCAGCAGCGAGATGGGGGTGGCCGCACGGGTGGGGAGCGCCCCCTTGGCGGCGTTGAGCGTCACGGTGAGCCCCGCGGCGTTCATCCCCGAGAGGACGCCGCTCATGCCGGCCCATCCGACCGAGGCGAAGGGGATGCCCCGCTCGGGGCGGCAGAAGGTGACGAGCTTGTTGCGGGCGAAGTCGTCGCCGACGTAGAAGTCGAAGTTGCGCCCCACGAGCAGCGTCGAGTCGGTGCTGCGGCCGCCCCACGTGGCGAAGGAGCTGCAGCCGACGAGCATGTACTCCTGCATGACGTGCCCGATGTCGTGGGCGGCGTGGTAGTTGATTTGGCGCTCGTAGGCGTTGCCGATGGCGTCGAACTCGTGGGAGCACCAGCGCGACGAGGCGAAGATTTCGCGGCGGTACTCCTCCGGGACACAGTGCCCCAGGTTGCGGTTGAAGATGACGATGAAGCTCCTCAGGAAGCGCAGGTAGCGCTCCGAGGGGACGATGCGGCGGATTTGGTCGACGAAGGTCCGCTCCTGGTAGTACATCAGCCCGCGGAGCAGCGCCCCCGACTCGGCGCCCCGCGTGAGGGGGGCGCCGCCGGTGGTGAGCTCCCACACTCCGGCCGGATTGCGGCGCAGCGTCGAGCCGCCGCAGTGAGCCACGCCGTTCGAGCGGGTGACGGTGTAGAGCGCCGTGTCGATTTCCAGGCGCGGCTCGCCCATGTCGGCCGAGCGGTAGAGGCGGTAGCCGATTCCCGCCGTGGTGAGCAGGGCGACGACGACCGCTCCCAGTACGATGGCGAGGAGGGTCAGCATGATTCCAAGCGTTTTGCGCAACATCCTAAGCATAACCGATTTTTTTTGCGAGGTAGGCCTCTCCCACCAGCTCGCTGCAGGTGAGTGCGGCCGAAAGGGTGACGCCCAGCATGCCGTGGACGTTGAGGTTCTGGCCCGTGAGCAGCAGGTTGGCGATGCGCGAGCGCACGGGGATGAGCGACGATACCGGACGGTTGAAATCCTTCTGCAGTCCGTAGGCCGACCCTTCGGGCGAGCCCGTCAGGTCGAGGTAGGTGAGCGGCGTCGAGGTGCAGAGCAGCTCGGCCCCGCGGTCGAGCCCCGGGAAGAAGCGTGCGGCGAAGCGGAGCGTCCGTTCGGCGAAGCGCCTCTTGAAGGCTTCGTAGTCGGCCCCGCGCCTTCCCGAGCGGGTGCCGAACCACGGTTCGAGGGGCTGGATGCGCATGGGGACCATCAGCGTGACGACGTCGGCCTGCGCCGGCTCTTCGGCCGAGGGCTGCATGCAGAGGAGCACCACGGGGATGTTGCACCCCTCGAAGTCGCCCTGCTCGCTCCAGACGTCCGGCGTGTTGTAGAGGTAGTGGTTGCAGTTGCGGTAGGGAAGGGCGCCGGGGCGCACCCGCACGTGGGCCGTGAAGAGGCCGTAGGTGTAGGGGAGCGACTCCATGCGGTGGAGGAACGAGCGCCGGAGCAGCGGCGTGGGGTCTACCAGGGCGAAGGTCGCCGCGGGGGCGATGTCCGAGATGACCCACCGTGTCTCGAGTTGTTGTTCGCCGTCGTTGAGCTCCACGGTGCAGACGCTCCCGCCGCTCAGGTGCAGCCGGCTGGCGCGGGCGTCGCAAAGCAGCTCGCCGCCCGCCGCGCGGAGCACCTCCGCCAGCGCGTCGGCCAGACGCTGCGTCCCGCCGGCGAAGCTGGCCGCCCCCTCGATGTTCGAGTGGTTGATCATCGCGTGGTGGTAGAGGGGCGACATGTCGCGCCGCCCGCCGTAGAGCGGGGCGCTGCCGGCCAGCACGCGCCGCAGCAGCGGGTCGCCCACCAGCTCGTCGATGGCCGCGGCGGCCGAGACGCCCAGATATTCGGTCGCTCCGGCCGACAGCTGCCCCCGGCGCAGCACCTCCGGGGCGATGGAGCCGCCGATGCGCTGCAGCAGCCGGGCATACGCGGCAATGCCGCTCCGCTCGGCCGGGAAGTCGGCCGCCAGCCCCTCGACGAAGTTGTCGTAGCCCAGCGCGTGGCGGAAAGTCCGCCCCTCGAGGTGGATGAGGTCGAACCCCTCGGGGTCGAGCCCGCGCAGCGTGATGCGGGGCAGCACGCCGAGGTACTTCAGATACTGATGCATGGTCTGCCCCTCGCGCAGGCTCCCCACGTAGTGGATGCCCGTGTCGAGGATGCGCCCGCCGCGGCGGAACGACTGCAGACAGCCCCCCGGGCGGTGGTTCTTCTCCACCACGCAGACCTTCATCCCCTCCTTGGCGAGCATTGCGGCGCAGGTCAGGCCCCCCATGCCGCTTCCGATGACCACCACGTCGTAACGGCTCATCGCGCACCTCCTTTCGTGAATATGTAGCGCATGTTCGACGTATGGCGTGTGTAGTCCTCGATGCGGAGCGTGAGGCCGAGGCGGCGGGCCGCCTCCTCCATCCACTCGCCGGTGGGGAAGTGGAGCGTGCCGCACGTCTTGTTGAATCCCAGGATGCGCGTCGACCAGCGCTCGGTCTCCTCCGTCAGGCGGTGGCGCTTGCGGCGCGAGCGGTCGCCCTCGCGCACGATGATGCAGCCCCCCGCCGTGAGCCGCTCGGCGCAGCGGGAGAGCAGCCGCTCCTGCTCCTCGGGGGCGATGTAGTGGAGCATGTCGTTGATGATGAAGGCGTCGGCGCGGGGCAGCTCGCAGCGCGTGACGTCGTCGCAGCGGAAGCGGAGCCGCCCGCCGTGCAGGAATCCGTGTTCGGCCACGGCAATTTTTTCGGCGTCGTAGTCGATGCCGAGCAGCTCGCGCCCGCGGCTGCGGAGCGCCAGCAGGCAGCTCGCCTGGCCGTAGCCGCACCCCAGGTCGACAATCCTCCCCCGCTCGGGAAGCAGCCGCTCCAGCTCGGCGTAGTTGCGCTCCAGACGGAGCTTGATGCGCATGTACCACTCGAGCACGGGCCCCTTGTAGAGGTAGTTGCGGATGACGGCGCGGGCGTAGTAGGGGTTCGCCGCCTCCAGCCGGCAGAGGCGGTCGTACCCCTCGGCCACCCGCAGGCGGAACCATCGTGCGCGGCTGCGGGCATCGGAGCCCGGCCCACCCTCTGCGGGGGCGACGCGCTCCATGACCAGACAGCTCAAATCGCCCCGCTTGATGTAGAAGGGCTGCCGCTTCGAGCAGATGAGCCCCGAGCCGTAGATGGCCACCGGCACCGTGTCGAGTCCCAGCCGTTCGGCCAGCTGGAAGGCCCCCCGGTGGAAGCGGTGCACCTCCAGGTCGGCCGAGCGCGTCCCTTCGGGGAAGACCACCACCGAGTATCCGTCGTCCACCTCGCGGCGGAGCTCCTCGGCCAGCCGTTCGTAGCCGCTCTCCGTCGAGTGGAAGCCGGCGAAGCGGACGATGCGCCCGAAGAAGGGCGAGCGCCACACCCAGTGGTTGGTCACCATGACCAGCCGCGGCGAGAGGCTCAGCAGCAGCAGGATGTCGACGAACGACTGGTGGTTGGCCACCACGACGGCCGGGCGTTCGAAGCGCTCGCCGCGGGGGTTGATGCGTCGGGTGCGCGTGGTGAAGATGGTGGCCAGGAAGAGGCGGCAGAGGAGGTGGAGCGCCCGGTGGAACCAGGCCTTGCGCCGGCGGCGCCCCAGCGGCAGCATGAGGAGCAGTGCGGCGTAGAGCTGCAGCAGCAGACACCCCGTCACGAAGTAGAGGAAGGCGTAGAGCGTGTTGGCGAGCGCCCCGAGCGTGTAGGGGAACCCTCCGCGCGCGGTCTGCCCCGAGATGAACATCCGGAAGAGGATGGGCTGCACCGTGTAGGCGACCAGCACGACGGCCGCCATCCCCACAATCGAGATGAAGGCGAGCGAGTGGAGCGCCGGGTGGCGGGCGAAGAGCAGTGCGCCGATGCCGGCCACGGTGGTGAAGGCCGAGAAGAAGATGGCGGTCTTGTGGGCCGCGAGCAGGCGGCGCCCGTCGCGGTACTGGCTCAGCAGTCCGTCCATGATGAAGATGCTGAAGTCGTCGCCCAGACCGAAGATGAAGGTCGAGAGGATGATGTTGACGATGTTGAACTCGATGTCCAGCAGGGCCATCAGCCCGAGGATGAGCACCCAGCTCATCGCCATGGGGAGGCTGGCCAGCAGCGCCAGCTCGATGCGCCCGTAGGAGAGCAGCAGCGCGCAGAAGACCAGCGCCGAGGAGATGAGGAGGATGGTGTTGAAGTCGTCGTTGACCACCCGGGCCATGCGGCTGGCGAAGTAGGCGCGGTCGAGGATGCCCACCTCGGGAATGCGTTCGAGCGAGGCGTAGACGCGCTCCTTCCGGGGCGTATCGACGACGATGCGGCTTACGAAGAGGGGTCCGTCGGGGCTCTGGTTGAGCCACTCGCCCAGCAGCGGATGGCGTGCGGCCTCCGTGCCGGCGGGGTCGAAGGGGGTGTAGTGCCGCTCGAGGAGCCGCGTGAAGGGGGCGAAGGCCTCGGACCGGAAACCGTGGCGGCGGGCCGCCCCGGCCACGAGCCGCTCCACCTCGGCCCGCTTTTCGGGGCTCCAGAAGGCCTCCCACGCGGCGATGCGCCGCCGCTGCACCTCCATCGGCACGACGAAGTCGGCCGCCGATGCCGGCTCGCGCAGCTCCCCGGCGCGGGCCAACGAGTCGAGCATGCGCTGCGTGCGGCCGTAGGCCTCGGCTGCCTGCTCCGTGTCGGGCGCCGTGGTGACCAGATAGACGTAGTCGTTCGTGTCGGCGAAGAGCTCCTGCAGCCGCCGCTCGGCCGTCGCGAAGCGCTCGGGCTCGTAGCTCAGCCGCGTCATGTCGCTCTCGAAGCGCACGTCGCCGAAGAAGAAGAGCCCGACGAGCGTGGCGGCAATCAGGGCGCCGGCCAGCCAGCGGTTCGAGTCGTAGCGGTAGGCGTTCACCCGCTCGATGCGTTCGAGCAGCCACCCGGGGCGCCGCACCGGCCCGCCCGAGAGCATGTGGGGGAGGAATACGAGGCAGAAGAGCGTCGTCCCCACCAGCGTGAGGGCCGAGAAGAGTCCGAAGTCGTGGAGCAGCTGCGAGCGGGTGAAGACCAGCCCGAAGAAGGCGCCGATGGTGGTGAAGCTCCCCACGGTGAGGGGATAGGCCAGCTCGCTCACCACGCGGCGGGGGTCGTCGGTGTGGTTGCTGTGGGCCAGCATGTGAATCGAGTAGCTGAGGGCGATGCCCATCACGGCGGCCCCGGCGCCGACGGCAATCGAGGAGATTGACCCCTGGATGAGGTAGACGGCCCCCAGGGCGAAGAGCGCGCCGTAGAGCACCGGCACCATCATGAGGGGCACGGCCCAGCGGTTGCGGAAGACGAGCGTGATGACCGTCACGATGAGGAGGAGGGCCACGGTGAGCGTCCCCATCGTGTCGCGCTTGATTTGGCGGGCGTTGTAGACGGCCACCCCCACGGCGCCGAAGTAGTCGGCCCGCACCTCGAAGCGCTCGGAGGCCGCTTCGAGCTGCTCCTCGAGCAGCGTGACGAGCCGTTCGTTGTCGGCCGTGGCCGACGAGCCGCCGGCCGGCACGGCGAAGAGCAGCAGCGTCTCGAGCCCCGGGGTGAAGATGTGGTCGTCGTAGAGCTCGTACCCGAGCGAGGTGTCGAAGCGCTGGAAGCCCGCCATGAGCTGCGTGCCCCAGTCGAGCGGGTCGCGCAGGACGAACTCCCCGAGCGCGATGCCGGCCGGGGAGGTGAGGCGCCCGTAGGCGCGCGCCACCGCATGGTCGATGGCCTCCGCCGAGGTGAGCGAGTCGAGCCGCGCGAGCGTGCGGTCGTCCATCAGGGCGGGCAGGTGGTTGTATATCAGCTCGGTGGCCGAGTCGAGCACCCCCTCGTCGATGCGGTCGGTGATGGATTCGAGCAGCCCATCGTCAACGGCGCTGCGGAGCCCCCGGGCGATTGCGTCGGCCGCCTCGACCATCCGCTGCGGGGCGTCGTCCGAGGTCGGGTCGTTGGCCGTGAGCATGATGACGATTTTGTCCTTGATGCGCAGGCTGCGGAAAATGGAGGCCGTCCGGCGCCCCTGGCTGTCGTCGGGCAGGAACGAGGTGATGTCCTCGGCGAAGCTCAGCCGTGCGGCGAACCACCCCATGACCAGCGTGCTGAGCGCGAGCAGCGTCCAGAGCAGCGCCCGCCGGCGGTGCAGCAGGTCGTAGAGCGATGTGAAGAGCCTATTCATGACAGGGTGTTCGTTTCATGAGGGTCATGACGCACCAGCTCACCGCCCAGACCGCGGCGCCGGCCGCCACGGCCAGCGCCACGCTTCCGGCGAGGTACTGCGCCAGACACTCGGCCATGCGGCGCAGCGTCACCTCGGCGAGCGTCAGCTCGACGGGGAGCCCCGTGATGCGGCCTCCGAGCCAGTAGCTGCCGTAGAGGATGAAGGGAATCATCGGCGGGATGCTGATGTTCGAGAAAACGATGGCCACCAGCTTGTTGAGCCGCATGAAGTGGGCCGACAGGCCGGCGAAAATCATCTGGTAGCCCCAGATGGGGAGGATGCCGCAGAGGACGCCCCAGCCCATGGCTGCGGCCAGCCGGGCGTTGCTCTCGGGCGAGCGGGTGATGTTGCGGCGGATGAAGCGGCGGATGTTCTCGCGCGTGAGTGCGCGGAAGAAGCGCCACGGGTAGTAGAAGAGCAGCGCCTCGAGCACCAGCACGCTGTTGAGCAGCGAGATGCGGGTGAAGTCGCGCAGCGGGCGGAAGTGCGAGACGCGCTCCCCGTCGGGGGCGTAGTAGACCTTCACGGGGATGTTCTCCACCTCGACGCCGCGCCATGCGGCGCGCACGATGACCTCGACCTCGAATTCGTAGCGGCTGCAGAGCGAGCGGAGCCGTCCGAGCCGCCGGAGGGGGTAGAGGCGGAAGCCCGACTGCGTATCCTCGAGGCGGCGCCCCGTCTCGACCAGATACCAGAAGTTCGAGAAGCGGTTGGCGAAGGTGTTGCGTGCGGGCATGTTGTCGGCCGTCAGGTTGCGCGCGCCGATGAGCAGCGTGTCGGGCCGCCGCTCGATGCGTTCGATGAAGCGGGCGATGTCGTCGGGGTAGTGCTGCCCGTCGGAGTCGATGGTCAGGGCGTAGCGGAAGCCCGCCTCGCGTGCGGCGCGGAGCCCGCGGCGCAGGGCGTACCCCTTGCCGCGGTTGCGGGCGTAGGCGATGGTGCGGATGCCCTCCGTCGAGGCGAGCACCTCGGCCGTGCGGTCCGTCGAGCCGTCGTTGACCACGAAGATGTCGGCGCAGTAGCGCCGCACGCCGGCGATGACCCCGCCCAGCGTCCGGTCGTTGTTGTAGGTGGGAATCACCACGGCGCAGCCCAGCCTTCGGGCCCGTTCGGCCCAGGGTATCTTCATCTCGGAGTCAGACATGCAGGTCGGTGTATGAGGCTTTGAGTTTGAGTACGGTCCGCTCGCGGTCGGTCACCGTGGCGTCGATGCGCCCCGCGTCGGCGCGGAGGCTGATTTCGAGCTGCTGCGTGAGGCGCGGGTCGACCGGCGCGGTGAACTTGCAGTCGCGCACCGCGGTGAAGCGGCAGGGGCGTCCCACCGCCTCCGAGAGCGCCTCGCGCACCATGTCGAGCGTGCAGACGCCCGGGAGCACCGGCTGCCCGGGAAAGTGGCCCGCAAAGAGCGGGTGGGCGGCGTTGAGCCGCACGCGGAAGCACCGAGCGGCACCCTCGGCGGGGCCGCCTCCGAGTTGTTCGAGCGTATAGAGTTCGTTGCGCAGCATGGTCGTTCGTGTGAAGGGGTCAGTTGGCGTCGAATGCCGCGTCGTCGATGGCGACGTTGAGCCGCTTGCGGCTGAAGCGGTAGAGCGTGTAGTCGCCCGAGGGCTGCTCCATGCGCAGCCGGTCGAGGGTCATGTCCGCGGCGTCGAAGTCGAGCGTGATGGAGCTCACGTAGCGGCGCGCCGCGCGGCTCTCGGGGATGAGCACCACGCGGTAGCCCCCCTCGCGCGGGGTGACGCTCATGCGCCCCGTCTGGCGGAGCGCCTCGAGGTCGCCCGTCATGCAGGCGCCGAAAATCGACTGCATCTGGCGGAGCATCGGGTTGGAGTTCATGCGTGCCGTGGTGGTGCGGCCCGCCATGCGGTTGAGGAAGAGCTCCCCGGTCATGACGATGCGGTCGCCCGAGTCGAAGTCGAGCGCCATGCGCGCGGGGCGCTTGTAGCGGAAGGTGCCGCTGCGGACCACGTCGTCGGCCAGGACGCTCATGTGGCGCGTCTCGGTGAAGGAGCAGAGGATGCTCTCGACCGAGCGGCTCCGCGCGGCGAACTGCTCGGCGAAGCGCTCGGCGGCGGAGGCCTCCTGGCCCCGTGCGGCGTTCGGTGCCGCTGCCGCGGCGAGCAGCATGCAGGCTATTGTCAGCTTAGCGAGTCTTTTCATAGGCTTCGATGTCAAAAAGTTCGGGCAGGGTCACCGGCTCGAGGCCGCGGCTCCGCAGCCCCTCGACGAGCAGCCCGACCAGCCGCTCGCTCCCCGCGCAGCGGTCGTGCAGCAGGATGACCGCACCGGGGTGGAGGCGGCGCAGGATGCGTGCGGCAACCCGTTCGGGACTCTGCCCCATGGTGTCGAGCGAGCGGATGCTCCACCCCACGGGGTCGAGCCCCAGGCGGCGCACCGCCCGGGCAATCGTGGGGTTGGTCACCCCGAAGGGGGGCCTGAAGAGGCGCGGTTGCCGCCCCGTGATGCGGTGCAGCACCTCGCCCGTGCGGCACAGCTCCTCCATGGTGCGGCCGAGGCTGCGGAGCGGGAAGCGCCACGAGTGGGTGTAGGAGTGGTTCCCCACCACATGCCCCTCGGTCGCCATGCGGCGCACCAGCTCGGGATGGGCCTCCGCTCGGGCCCCCACCACGAAGAAGGTGGCCCGCACCCCCTGCCGTGCCAGCAGGTCGAGCACCGCGGGGGTCCGCTGCGGGTCGGGTCCGTCGTCGAAGGTGAGCGCCACGCGGCGCCCCGCCCTCCGGGCGCGGCAGCGCATGCGCAGGTACCACGAGGCGCGCACCGAGGCCGAGCCCCGGACCAGGAGCACGGCCGCAAGCAGCACGGCGGCCGCGATTATGAACGTTGCGCTGCCCATTCGATGACGATGACCGTTGGGTTCGTATCCATATAGTTGTTGCACAGCACGATGCGCCGCACCTCGCTGTTCAGCAGCGGCAGCGCTTCGGCCAGCCGCCGCCCCGCGCCGGTGGCGCAGTCGGGCTGCATCGGTTCGGGACGCACCACCCGGTCGGCTTCGAAGCGCCGCATCAGCTCGTCGTCCGACGCGCGGAGCTCCTCCCCGGCCGGGAAGAGCACCTCGGTGATGCAGCCCGCGCAGCGGGGCCCCGCCTCATTGGAGAGGAGCAGGAAGAGGGCCCCCTCGCCATCCGCGTGGCGGCGCCAGAGCCCCATGCGCTCCATGATGCGGTGCTGCGCGGGGGTCTGCTCGTCGGCGGCCCCCAGCAGCAGGTGGTGCGCCTGCCCCTCGTCGAGGAGCATCGCCGCGTCGAGCAGCGCCGACTCGAAGCTGTAGCCCCGGTGGGCGTAGGTCATGTTGTAGGCGCGGTTGCCGCAGAGCAGCGCAATCTGCGCCCCGAGCGTGTTGAAGGTCGACTGGATGAAGGGCGTGGGGTTGAGCAGCTCCTCGCGCTGTTCGACCATCGTACGCAGGAATTTCTCGCTGTCGCCCAGACAGCCGAACCCAGTGGCGGTGATGATGGCGTCGACCTGCGCGGGGTCGACCCCGCTGCGGCGCAGCGCGGCCATCGCCGTGGGTACGCCCATGCGCAGGAAGCGGCTCATGCGTCGCCGCATGGCTGCCGAGGGGACCAGCTCGGCGAAGGGGGGCAGCTGCTCGTCGTGGAGCGCATGCCCGTTTATGTAGCAGCGGCACTTCATGGTTCCCGGCAGAGAAGGAGCGAGGCGCAGTTGCCGCCGAATCCGAACGAATTCGACAGCACGCAGCGTAGGTCGCTCCGCGTGAGACAATCCAGCGGACGGATGCCCCCCTCGGGGTCGGGCTCCGCAAAGCGCAGCGTGGGGTAGCACTCGCCGTGGTGGAGCGCCAGCACCGAGATGACCGCCTCGATGGCTCCGGCGGCGGCGAGCGTGTGTCCCGTCGTCGCCTTGGTCGACGAGACGGGGGGCAGCTCCGCGCCGAAGAGGCGCCTCAGGGCGCGGCTCTCGGCCAGGTCGTTGTTGGGCGTCCCCGTGCCGTGGGCGTTGACCCAGTCCACCTCGCGGGGCTCGATGCCGGCCTGGCGGAGCGCGCCGCTCATGGCCAGGAAGTCGCCTTCGCCGTCGGGCGAGGAGGCGGTCTGGTGGTAGGCGTCGTTGGCGTTGGCGAACCCTGCCACGTAGCAGTAGGGGCGGTGAGCCGTCTCCCCGGCGCGCTCGAGCACCACGTAGGCGGCCCCTTCGCCCAGGTTGAGCCCCGCGCGCGAGGCGTCGAAGGGGCGGCAGGGCTGCTCGTCGAGGATCATCAGCGACTTGAAGCCGTTGAGCGTGAAGCGGCACAGGGCGTCGCATCCGCCTGCCACCACGCGGTCGGCCACGCCGTGGCGCAGCAGCCGTGCGGCCAGGCCGATGGCGTTGGCCGCCGACGAGCAGGCGGTGCTGAGCGTCGTGGTGAGTCCGTCGACGGCGCAGCGGCGGGCAATGGCCAGCGTGCTGTCGGCGCAGTCGTGGTGGGCCGCCATGCGGAGGCGTCCGCGCCGCTCGTCGCGTGCGAACTCCTCGAAGAAGCACTCCGTGAGGTCCATGCCGCCCACCGAGGTCGACGAGACGAGGGCCGTGCGGGGGCGCACCCCTCCGGCGTCGCGCAGCGCCTCTTCGGCGGCCATCATTCCCAGCAGCGTCGTGCGCGACTGGAGCTCCCCGATGCCGAGGCGTGCGGCCAGCTCCTCGTTCGAGAGGGGCACCTCGCCCACGGGCAGACAGTGGCGCGTGGCGAGGCGCACCGGCCGTGGGGCGATGCCGCTCCGGCCCGCGCGCAGCGTGGCGAGGTTTTCGGCGACGTTCAGACCCGCCGCCGAAACGATGCCGATGCCCGTGACTGCGATGCGCATGGCCCTACTGTTTGCTGTTAGCGGCGATGTATTCGGCCAGCGTGCGCACCGAGTAGAAGTGAGGCTTCGCCTCGGCGGTATTCTCCAGCCGGATGCCGTAGTTCTTTTCGAGGATGAGGATAATCTCCAGCGCGTCGATGGAGTCGAGGCCCAGTCCGTCGCCGAACAGGGGCGCATCGGCATCGATGTCGTCGGGGGTAATCTCCTCGAGGTTGAGCGCTTCGATAAGCTGCTCCTTGAGTTTCGGAATAATCTCTTCGGTCTGCATCTCTTCTATCTTGTTTTCTTGTTTTGTTGTCTTCCAATATATTTTTTTCAAATCATCTCCGGGCTCTCCGGCGTTTTTCGGGGTTTTCCGGGGTTTTCCGGGGTTTTCCGGGGTTTTCCCGGGGCTCTTCGGCCCTCTTCGGCCCTCTTCGGTTCTCTCCGGCCCGGTGTCCTTTCTCCTCTTGCGGCCCGGCCTGCCTCTAATTTACTTTCCCTCCGGCTGCTCCTCTTCGGCCTCGAGCAGCATGAGGCGGACGTCGTAGTTGCCGGCCAGGTATTCGCAGCGGCCGCAGATGACGGCGCGCGCCGCACCGCGGGCGATGAGCCGGCGGGCGTAGCGCTCGGCTACGGGGTGCTCCGCATCGGTGACGAAGAAGCTCTCCTCGCCCTGGATGTGGTGGCGGATGCAGATTTCACCCGCCGCCACGTTGGGCAGCGTGTAGACGAAGACCGCCGGCGAGCACCCCTCGGGCAGATGCTGCTCGACGATGCGCTGGTGCGCCAGGTCGGTGTCGAGCGACGAGGAGGTGTTCTCCAGCACCACGGCGATGTCGGTCGGGGCGTAGCGTTCGCCGAGCCGCTGCCCGGCGAGCAGCTCCTCGGCGGCGACGTAGGCCGCCTTGGCCAGGTCGTCCATCTTGAAGAACTTCATGTTGGGGGCCCCGAGCGCGTGGTAGCATGCGCGGACCACCTGCGCAAAGGGCTCCCCCGTGTGGGGCAGCTCCCATCGGGCCGTCACGCGGCAGCTCCGCTCCCGCGGCGCGGCCTCCTGCCGCCGGGCGTCGCCGGCGAACTGCTCGAGCCCCAGCACGATGGCGGCGTTGCAGCCGCCGAATCCCGAGGCGCTCTTCAGACAGTGGCGCATGGCGAGCGTGCGGCTTTCGGCCGAGACGTTCATCGGACAGGGGGTCCCGAGCCGCTCGAACCCGGCCGTGCCGAGCAGCACGCCGCGGCGCAGCTCCTCGGCCGCAAGGATGCTCTCGACCACCCCCGAGGCCCCCAGCGTGTGGCCCAGCGCCCCCTTCAGGCTGTTGACCGGGCAGTCGCTCAGACCGCTCAGGTCGAGGGCGCGGCTCTCCATGGCGTCGTTGTAGGCCGTGCCCGTGCCGTGGGCGTTGACGAAGCTGAGCCGCTCGCGCGGCAGGGCCGCCTCGCGCAACGCCCCCTCGATGGCGTAGTGGAGCCCGTCGCCCGTCCGCGAGGGGCCCGATATGTGGTTGGCGTCGTCGGTGACGGCACCCCCTTCGAGCCGCACGGCGGGCAGCTTGGCCCGCGCGGGGTCCGACGTGAGGACCACGGCCGCCACGGCCTCGCCCAGCGAGAGCCCGTGCTCCGGCGTGGCGTCGTAGGGGCGGCAGGGGCCCGGACTCAGCGACTTGAAGGAGCGGAACCCCTCGGCGACGAACTCGCTCAGCAGGTCGCCCCCCGCGACGATGACGTGGGCGCACTCCCCGTCGAGAATCATGCGGCGGGCGACGATGAGCGCCGTAACGCCCGAGATGCAGGCGTTCGAGACGACCACCGGCGGACGCGTGATGCCCAGCCTTCGGGCCACGCGGCAGGCCGAGGTGTAGAGAAAGGCCTCGTCGGGGGGCGTCGTCCGCCCCTCGAGCAGCGAGACGTTGCCCTTGGTCGTCGATATGACGAGGGCGCACTCCTCTCCTCCGGGGTCGAGGTGCGACTCCCTGACGGCCCGTTCGGCGCAGTGCACCAGCGCGCTCTCGAGCGGCGTGAGCCCCTCGAGGGCAAGCGCCTCGAGCAGCCCCGGAGCAAAGCTCCCGGCGGCCTCCAGCGGGCAGGGCCGCCCGACGGGGTGCAGGCCGCACCGCCCCTCGGCCAGCGCGCGGAAGCTCTCCTGCGTGTCGCTGCCCAGCGCCGTCAGCATGGCGTCGCCGCCCAGATAGGTCGCTATTTGATGTTCCATCTGCGTTTCCATTCCTTGAAAAATTGGGGTGCCGTGAGCTCCAGCTCGCCCTCGGTGTTGACGAAGACCTGCGTTGTGGAGCCCGTGGCGACCACCTCGCCGTCCGAGGCGCGGCGGATGGTGTATTCGAAACAGATTTTGGCCGCCTCGGTCGGGATGTAGCGCGTCTCGACCTCGGCCCGCTCGGCGATGCGGAGCGGACGGCGGTAGTCGACCTGCAGCGCGACGATGGGGGCCGTGTAGCCGCTGGCGTAGATGTCCAGATAGCCCAGCCCGGGGTAGCGTTCGCCGAAGGCCTCGCGGCCGTCCTCGAAGTAGCGGACATACTCCCCGTGCCAGACGACGCTCATCGAGTCGACCTCGCTGAAGCGGACGCGGAGCGTGGTGGTGTGGCTCAGTGCGGCCCCCGCAGGGGCGGTTTCCCTCTTGCGTTTCATGACTGCAGGTATATTTTCAGGTTACCCTCGGCCAGCGGTCGACCGTCGGCCTCGGTGCGCACCTCGGCCAGCGACAGGGGTCCAATCTCCTGGACGATGCGCAGGCGGGTGCGCAGATGCACCCCCGTGCGGGGCAGGTCGTGGAGCTCGAGGCGCGAGACCGCCCCGATGAAGCCCACCGGCACGGGGCGCCCCTCGGCCCGGCAGCACCACCCGATGCGGGCGGCGGCCGACTGGGCCATGTGTTCGATGATGCCGCACTCGCTCATCCGCCCTCCGGCGACGAAGAGCCCCGCGGGCTCCACGGTGTATCCGGTTGTCGAGACCCCCTCGGCGTCGATGCCCTCGAAGCGGTCGACGAGCACCATGGGCGGCCGCTGGGGAATTAGCTCCAGCGGGTTGGTCTCCAGCGGGTTGGTCTCCAGCGGGTCTTCCTGCGGGCGTACCGGTGCGGCAGCTCCCGCGGCGGCCTGCTCCGGCATCGGCGCGGTCCCGGCGGCCTGGCGCATATTCGTTGCAGCCTCCGCGGCTGCCTCCTTTGTTGCGACCTCCGCGGCGGCGGGCCTTACGGTTTTCTCAGATACTCCCATAGCGGTCCCTTTCGGTTGCGTTCGATTCTCAGTTTGTCCATCAGCGCGTTGGCCTCGTCGTCGGGGAAGACCCACGCCTTGCCCGTCGCGAGCGCCTCGGCGCGCGCCTGCTCCAGGTCGAAGTCGGGGCAGAGCCAGTAGCGCGGCTCGATGAGCGTGTCGTCCGGCGAGACGACCCCCTGCTCGACGGCCAGCCTGTGGAGCCGCGTGTGGGGGTAGATGCGCATCCCCACGTAGGGGAAGATGACGCTGTGGCGGATGTGGCGCGCACGGGCAATCCCCCGCCGCACGCTCTGCATCGTCTCGCCCACGCCCCCCAGGATGAGGAAGTGGGCGTAGTAGACGTTGGCCGCGAGCGCCGCCTCGGAGGCGCGCAGCACGTCGTCGAAGGTGAAGCGCTTGCCGTAGGCCTCCAGCGTCGCGTCGTCGAAGGACTCCGTCCCGAACTCGATGTGGGTGAGCCCCGAGCGGCGGTAGAGCTCCAGCTCCTCGCGTCCGAGCCCCAGCGGGGTGAAGTAGGCCCCCCAGCGGATGCCCGCCTCGCGGCGGATGAGCTCCTCGGCCAGCCGCGCGTTGAAGCCCGGACAGATGTTGAAGACCGAGTCGGTGAAGAAGAGGTAGTCGACCCCCATGCTCCGCTTCAGGCGGATGATGTCGTCGACGATTTTCGCGGCGTCGAGCGTCCGCATCGTGCGGCCGTCGATGACCGGGTAGGAGCAGTAGACGCAGTCGTAGGGGCAGCCGCGCTTGGTCTGGATGTTGAGCATGCCGCTGTACTTCCAGTAGTAGGCGACCCACTCTTGCTCGAACTCGACGTCGAGCTCGTGCAGGTAGCGGCTCCGCGGCCGGGGATAGGGCTCCCGGTCGGCTGCGCCGCCGCGCAGGAAGAGTCCGTCGATGCCGTGCGGCTCGCGCCCCTCGTCAAGCGCCTCGAGCAGCTGCGCCAGGCTCTCCTCCCCCTCGCCGGCCAGCCCGTAGTCGGCGCCGGTCGCCTCCATGAAGTGCTCGGGGAAAATCGAGAAGCCCGCCCCGCCGATGAGCAGCGGCGCCGTGCCGGCGCGGCGGACGGCCTGCGTGATTTCGAGGTAGCCCGCCAGGAAGTTCCCCTCGCGCAGCGAGTTGGCGCCGTCGACGTTGCGCAGCGAGACCCCCACCACGTCGGGCCGCTCGCGGCGGATGAGCTCCTCGAGCTGCGCGACGCTCCCCAGGTTGCAGTCGAAGAGCAGCACCTCGTAGTGGGGCATCCGCCGCCGCAGGTAGCTCTTCAGATAGGAGAGCCCCAGCGGGTAGACCGGATAGGGCTCCCGATGGCGGTTGGCCGAGACGAGCAGGATGCGGCGTTGCGGTGTCATTTCCAGAAGTCGTAAAAGTTGAACCACTGTTCGGGGTAGCGGTGCAGGATTCGTTCGAGCGATGCGGCGTAGCGGTCGAGCAGCTCGGCGCTTTTGATGCGTTCGTCCCCGCGGGCGAGCAGCTCGAAGTGGAAGCGGTAGCGGCGTCCGCGCTCCCGCATGGCGTAGTAGACCACTACGGGCACCTGCAGCTTCGAGGCGAGGCGGAAGGGGCCCTCCGGGAAGCTCGCCTCGCAGCCCAGCAGCCGGTGGCGGAGCGTGTGGCGCGGCGAGAGGTAGCGGTCGCCCTGGAAGCAAACATACTCGCCGCCGTTGAGCGCCACCTTGATGCGGAGCATCGTGTCGAGCGTCGGCCCGTTGATGGGAATCACCTTGTAGCCGCACTCCTCCGTGTTGCGTTCGACCACGCGGCGGATGCGTTCATACTCGGCGTCGTACATCACGATGTTGATTTTGCGGCCGTACTTCCCGAAGAAGTGTGCCCCGGCCTGCCAGCAGCCGACGTGCGCCCCCAGCACGACCACGCCGCAGCCGCTCTCGAGCAGCGCGATGAAGTCGTCGTAGTTGTCGAAGAGGAAGCGGTAGCGGCCGGCTGCCCCGCCGCCGATGGCCACCTTGTCGATGAGCGTCTGCCCGAAGCGGTAGTAGTGGCGGAAGAGGGCCGCCGCGGCGCGCAGGGGTCCGTATCCGAGCCTTCGGCGGCAGTAGCTCCAGACGGCGGCCGTGGCGCGCGGCGCGCAGGGGATGAAGTAGACGACCACCAGCGCCAGGAAGGCGTAGGCGGCGCGGATGCCGACGTAGCGGATGAGCAGAACGAAGAATGCGTAACCGAATCCTCCGCCCCGCGACTTTCCGTTCCATCCCGCCGGGCTTGCGCTCTCCATGCCGCTAAGCGTTGAGTTTCGAGATGATGAGGTTGTCGAAATCCTCGAACGTCCGCACGCCGACGAAGTCGGGTCCCTTGAGCGTGACGCTGAAGTTCTGCTCGACGAGGACCACAACGTCCACCAGGTCGAGGCTGTCGAGGCCCAGCACCTCCTTCAAATCCCCCTCGGGGGTGATTGCGGAGGGGTCGATTTCGAACTCTTCGGCCAGCACCTCCTTGATTTTTGCTTTGATTTCTTCGTTTGTCATGGTTCGAATTTTTTGACGATTAACGTCGAGTTGGTCCCTCCGAAGCCGAACGAGTTGCTCAGGAAGGTCGAGAAGGGTCGGTCGACGCGGCTGGCCGGGATGTTCAGGTGGCACGAGGCCTCGTCGGGCTCCTCGAAGTTGAGGTTCGGGGCGATGAATCCCCGCTGCATCATCAGTACCGAGTAGACCACCTCGCTGGCTCCGGCCATCCACATCTCGTGGCCCGTCTGCGACTTGGTCGAGGTGACGTAGGGCTTCCGCTCGCCGAAGACCTCGTGGATGGCCAGCGCCTCGTTGAGGTCCCCCACGGGGGTCGACGTGGCGTGGGCGTTGATGTACTCGATGTCGGCGGGGGTCATTCCGGCGCAGCGGAGCGCCATGCGCAGCGAGCGGGCCGGGCCGTCGACGTTGGGCGAGGAGATGTGCTCGCCGTTGGAGGAGAATCCGTAGCCGACAATCTCGGCGAGGATTTCGGCCCCGCGGCTGCGTGCCGACTCGTAGCTCTCGACGATGAGCGTTGCGGCGCCGCCGCTCGGCACCAGACCGTCGCGGTGGCGGTCGAAGGGGCGTGAGGCGCGTGCGGGCTCCTGCTCGCGGATGGAGAAGGCGCTCAGCGCGTCGAAGTTGCCCACCGAGAAGAGGTTGACCTCCTCGGCGCCGCCGCAGACGACGCACTGCTGCAGCCCCTGGCGGATGAGCAGGTAGGCCATGCCGATGGCGTGCGAGCCGCTGGCGCAGGCCCCCGAGACGGTGAAGTTGATGCCCCGCAGGTTGAAGATGGTCGAGAGGTTCATCGTCACCGTCGAGTTCATCGACTGGAAGATGTTGCCCGAGCCGACGAGCACCGTGTTGTGCTTCTCGCGGATGACGTCGGCGCCGTGGATGACGGCCTCGGCGCTGCTGTCGTTGCCGTAGAGGATTCCGGTCTCGTGGGCGAGCAGCCAGTCGGTGTCGATGCCCGCCTGGGCGAGCGCTTCGGCGGTGGCGACGTAGGCGTAGGCCCCCTGCTCCGAGAGGCACATCCGCTGGCGGCGGTCGAGCGCCTTGCGCAGGTCGGGTTTGCGGAGGATGCCGGTGAGAGCGGAGCGGTAGCCCATCTCCTTGCGTGCGGGGTCGAGGCCGATGCCCGAGCGGCCGCAGTAGAGCGACTCGGCAACCTGCTCGCGGTTTTCACCGATGCAGGAGTAGATGCCCATGCCCGTGATGACGACTCTGTGTTGTTCCATTGCTTGCGTGTATAGCCTTGTTTGCCTGTGTACAGGTTCCTTTTTGGTTTGTTTTCTCATTCTGGTCCGGTCCGGCTCTTCTTATAAAGTTGCGGCCCGGTCCGGTCTGGCCTTATCCCGGTCTTCCCCGGCCTGCCCGGTCTTTTTCTGCCTTTTCCCAGTCTGTCCGGCCCGGTTCAGCCTCGGCCTGCCCGGTTCAGCCTCGGCCTGCCCGGTTCAGCCCCGGTTTGCCCGGCCTCTCCGGCCCGGTTCCGGTCTTTTCCGGCCCGTCTCTTAAAAAATTGCGGCCCGGCCCCTTTTGGTCTCCGGCGGCCTTTTCCCGGTCCCCGGCGGCCATTTCCGCCCTCCCCGGCGCCCCATTTCCGGCCCCCGGCGGCCATTTCCGCCCTCCCCGGCGCGGGTCAGAGGATGCCTCCGTTGATGGAGATGACCTCGCCGGTGATGTAGGAGGCCTTCTCCGAGGCGAGGAAGGCCACCAGGTCGGCCACCTCCTCCGGTTCGCCGAAGCGTCCGGCGGGGATGGTACGCCGCAGCGCCGCCTCGTCCAGGTCGGCCGTCATGTCGGTGCGGATGAAGCCCGGGGCGACGGCGTTGACCGTCACCCGCTTCTTGGCCACCTCCTGGGCCAGCGCCCGCGTGGCGGCGATGAGTCCCCCCTTGGCCGCCGAGTAGTTGACCTGCCCGGGGAGCCCCTTGATGCCCGAGAGCGAGACGATGTTGATGATGCGTCCGTACTTGCGGACGAGCATCCCCTTGAGCAGCGGCTGCGTGACGTGGAAGAATCCGTCGAGGTGGGTGCGCAGCACGCCGTACCAGTCCTCGTGGGGCATCCACAGCAGCAGCCCGTCGCGGCGGATTCCGGCGTTGTTGACCAGCACCTCGACCGCCTCGTCGGGATGCGCCTCGAGCCAGCCGCCCAGGGCGCGCTCCGCGGCCTCGCGGTCGGCCACGTCGAAGGGGAGCAGCTCGCCCTCGCCCCCTTGCCGGCGAATGAGCGCAAGGGTCTCCTCGGCGGCGGCCGCATTCGCAAGGTAGTTGACCAGCACATGGTAGCCCATGCCGGCCAGACGCAGCGCCACGGCGCGTCCGATGCCGCGGCTTGCCCCCGTCACGAGGGCGTATCGTCTCTTCTGGTTCGTCTCCATATTATCCGTAATCGGAGCGGGCGGTTCCCGTTGCGGGGTTCCGCACGCTCCGTGTTTGTTTTCCGTCGTTTCGCTCCGGTCCGGCTCTCCGGTCCGGTCCTGTATTTCAACTCCGCTCCCGAGCTCTGTCCCCGGTCCCCGGCCCTCTTCCGACACCCCGGTTAGAGAAGCCCGGCGGGTTGCGTGCGCATGAGCTGCTCGAGGCGCTCAATCTCGCGGTACTTGGGCGTATCCTCGCGGAAGGCCGGCACCTCGGCGCGTACCCGGTCGTAGAGGCGGCGCGTCGCCGGTGCAAGCTGCCCGGCAATCTCCAGACAGTCGACCGCCTGGGCCAGCGCCATGAGGTGGATGGCCATCACCTGATAGCCGTTCTCGACCACCTGACGGCAGAGCAGCGCCGCATTGGTACCCATGCTGACGATGTCCTGGTTGTCGTTGTTGTTCGGGATGCTGTGGACATACATCGGGTTGGAGAGCGTCTGGCTCTCGGCCGTGGTCGAGGTGGCGGTGAACTGCGCCGCCTGCAGCCCGTAGTTGAGTCCCAGCTTGCCCAGGTTGACAAACGGAGGCAGGATGCCGTTGATGCGGTCGTGGAAGAGGTAGTTCATCTGCCGCTCGGCGAGCATCGTGAGCTTTGTGGTGGCAATCTTGAGCTTGTCCATCTCCAGCGAGACGTAGTCGCCGTGGAAGTTGCCGCCGTGGTAGACGTTGCGCGTGAGGGGGTCGACCACCGGGTTGTCGTCGACCGAGTTGAGCTCGTTGACCAGCACCTCCTCGGCGCCCCGCAGCGTGTCGAGCACCGGACCCAGAATCTGGGGGATGCAGCGCAGCGAGTAGTAGGGCTGGACCTTGTGTTCGAAGTGCTGCTCGGTGTGGCGGTGGTAGAGCACCGTCTCGCGCTTGAGCAGCCGCTGCCCGCCCTCGGCCGCACGGCGCATGGCTGCGGCGATGTCGCGCTGCCCCGCGTGGAGCTTCATGGCGTTGAGCTCCTCGGAGAGGAAGTCGTCGTACGACGAGGCTATTTCGTTCATCAGCAGCGAAGCGGCCACGGCGTAGTCGAGCAGGCGGCGCACCTCGAGCAGGTTGACCAGCCCGATGCCCGTCATCACGGCCGTGCCGTTGGTGATGGCCAGCCCCTCGCGCAGGTGGATGCCCAGCGGGGTGATGCCCTCGCGGGCGAAGACCTCGGCCGTCGGGCGGCGCTCCGGGACGCCGTCGCGCTCGACGAAGACCTCGCCCTCGCCGATGAGCGCCAGTGCAATGTGGGCCAGCTGCACCAGGTCGCCGCTGGCGCCGACGCTGCCGTGGCGCGGCACGACGGGGGTGATGCGGCGGTTGAGCAGCTCGGCCAGCAGGGTGATGACCTCGGGATGAACCCCCGAGCGGGCCTGTGCGAAGGTCTGGATGCGGGCCAGCATCGCCGCACGCACGCAGACCACCGGCAGCGGTTCGCCCGCACCGGCGGCGTGGCTGCGGATGATGTTGTACTGGAGGGCTCTGAGGTCTCCGTCGTCGATGCGGTACTGGGCCATCGGGCCGAAGCCGGTGTTGATGCCGTAAATCACCTTGTCGGAGGCGAACTCCTCCAGAAAACGATAGCACTCCTCCACCTCGAGGAGCATCTGCTGCTGCGGCGCGACGCGCCCGCCGCCGAAGAGCACCTCTTCGACCTGCTCCAGACGCAGCCTGTTTCCGATTTGAATCATGATGCGGACCCTTTTAAGACGGGAATGGTTCCCGAGCCGCTCCTTCCCTTCGAATGCGATGCGTCTGTCCGGGCTCTCCGGGCGCTTTTTGCGACCGTATCCAAAAGGCAAGAGTTGGACAAAGATACAAAATATTTCGCAAAATATGTCTGTTTTGGCGCGAAGTTCTTCTCCGTTCGGGCTGCCTTCGGGTCCGAACGGTCCGCACGGGGCCGGCACGGTATTTCCGGGGAGGTTTTGCGGAGGCGGATTTGCGGGGCGTTTTTTTTGAGGTGGGCGGTTTGCCGGGATGGAGCGGGCGCGGCGGCTTTTTGGACGGCGGAGGGCGTTTTTTTTCGACAGGAAGTGGGCCCTCTTCTTTGTATTTTTCCGACGAAATAGTATTTTTGTATTCGGGGAACCCCCCATTTACCGCGGCGGACGGCAGTCTTCCTGCCGCTCCCGGGGCGGACCGCCGAACTATGGAAAAGGAGCGATACGACACGTTCGATTTCGAGGACAACCGTCGGGTTGTCGAGGCTTTGCGCAGCGGAGACGAGCACTGTTTCGATGCTCTGTTCCGCCGTTGCTATAGGCCGCTGTGCGCCTATGCCTCGCGCTTCGTCCCCCTGTCGCGTGCCGAGGAGCTGGTGCAGGATACCCTCCTGTGGCTCTGGGAGAACCGCCGCACGCTCATCCCCGAGATGCCGCTCCGCTCGCTGCTCTTCACCATCGTCCGCAACAAGTCGCTCAACAGCGCCTCGCGCAACTCATTGCGCAACCGCATCCTGCGCGAGCTGGCCTCGGATTTCGAGGAGGAGTTCGACGACCCGGCGCTCTACTTCGAGAGCGAACTGGCGCGCCGCTTTGCGGAGGCGCTGCGGCGCCTTCCCGAGGAGTTCCAGCAGACCTTCCGCATGCACCGGCTCGAGGGGAAGACCCACCGCCAGATTGCCGAGGAGCTCCACGTCTCGCCCCAGACGGTCAACTACCGCATCGGTCAGACGGTGCGCTTCCTGCGCGAGGAGCTCCGCGAATACTGGCCGGTGCTCGTGCTGCTGCTGGGCTTCAAGCTCCGGTAGCGTCGGGGCTTCACCGCCGAATGGCGTTCCCTCCCCGTTCCTCCGCTCCGTCTTCCCGGCAGACCCCGGTCCGATTTTCCAGTTTTTTCCAGCATTTTCCAGTTTTTCCCAGTCTTTCCGTTTTTTCGCGTCTCCCCCGTTTTCTTCGTTCTCTTTCCCCCCCGTTTCCGCACCCGCTTCCACGCTCGCCCTGCTTCTGTCGGCCCCGCCGCCGCTCTGTCCCGCCCGCTCTCGTCCGCCTTGTCCCGCTCTGTCCTGGCCTGCGGCTCGTCCTGTCCCGTCCCGCCTGCCCCGGCCTTCTTTCCCGCCTCCCTGCCCCGAAAATCCTCCCCGAAATCCTCCCCGAAATCCTCCCCGAAAATCCTCCCGGACCGGCGCGGCATACCTTTTTTTGAAAAAAATGCAGGGCGCGGTTAGTATCTTTGCCCGCCCGATTGTATTACTCATAGATGAACATCCCGATGGAGACACCGCAAATCACCGAAGAACGCCTTGCCGCCTACCTGCGCGGAGAGCTCCCGGCCGCCGAAGCGGCCGAAATCGAAGCGTGGTACGACGCCTCGCCCGCCAACCGGCGGACGATGGGCGAGGTCTACCGCATCCTCTGCCTCAACGACCGGCTCCGCGCCGCCGAAGAGGTCGACGTCGAAGGCTCGCTGCGCGCCGTCAAGCGCCGGATGCGCCCCCGCCGCGCCCCGCTGCGCCGTCTGGTGTGGCGCTCTGCCGCGGCCGCGGCCGTCGTGCTGCTGGCCCTCGGCCTCTGGTTCGAGACCCGCACGCTCGCCGAGCGGCTCGAACGCCCCGTGGTGGTCTACACCGACCTGGGCGAACGCTCGCAGGTCGAGCTGCCCGACGGCACGAAGGTGTGGCTCAACTCGTCGAGCCGCATCGAGTACCGCACTCCGCTCTTCTCGCGCGAACGCCGCGTGACGATGAGCGGCGAGGCCTACTTCGAGGTGGAGCACGACGCCGCGTCGCCCTTCATCGTCTCGAGCGGCGGACTGGACATCAAGGTGCTCGGCACGAAGTTCAACATCCGCAACGACGCCGCCCGCCACCGCGTGACCACCGTCCTGCTCGAGGGCTCGGTGGCCGCCGCACTCTCGGGCAGCGAGGAGTATGCGGTCCGCCTGCGCCCTGCACAGATGCTGCTCTTCGACAGCGAGACCCGCTCCATGCAGCTGCGCGACTGCCCCGCCGCCTCCAACTCCATCGACTGGATTGAGGGCCACTTCCGCTTCGAGCAGACCACCTTCGAGCAGATTGTCTCCGAGCTGGAGCGCTACTACAACGTCGAGGTGCGCTTCATGGACGACAGCCTGCGCGGCGAGCGCTTCTCGGGCGACTTCCACCTCGAGGACGGCATCTACCACATCATGTCGGTGCTGCAGCTCACCTACAAGTTCCACTACAAGGTCAACCGCGACAACATCGAGCTCTACGCCAACTGACCCGCCGGCCCGCCGGGGCCGCGCCGGGGGGGGCGATACCAGGGGGGCGACGCCAGGGTGCACACGGAAAGAACGGAACGAACGATACGAACAACAGGAACCTGAAATAAAATATGAACGAAAACTTCGAATGCCTATGAGTCGATAACTACCATCCGACCGGACGCCGTCCGCGCGACGGCGCAGCAATCTCCAGAAATTTATAACCAAACCTAAAACAACCCATGAAAAAACAAACCTTGCGACGGGCAGGGGGAGTGCATCGTGCATGCGCACGCCTCCGCTGTCTGTTGATTGTTCCGGTCCTGCTGCTTTCATGCTTCGGCCTGAAGGCCAACGCGCAGACCGCCGAACCCCGCGTCACCGTCGAGGTGCGCGACGCTTCTCTTTCCCAGGTATTCCAGTCCATTCAGGAGCAGACGGGCTACTCGTTCGTCTACAACAGCTCCGACATCAACCCCGCCGAGCAGGTGAGCCTCTCGCTCCGCAACGCGACCCTCGCCTCCGCCCTCGACCGGCTCTTCGCCGGCCGCGGCATCGGCTATACGCTCAAGGACAAGCACATCGTCCTCTCGCGTACGGCCGACCGTACGGCGGCCCGCCAGGGCGCCCGCCCCGTGCGCGGCGTCACGGGCTCGGTCAAGGACGCCAAGGGCCTCGGCCTTGTGGGCGCCACGGTGGTTATTAAAGGTACGACCGTCGGTGCGGCCGTCGACGCCGAGGGCAACTTCTCGCTGCCGCAGGCCCGTCAGGGCGACGTGCTCGAGGTCTCGCTCATCGGCTATGCCAAGCAGGAGATTCCCGTCACGGGCTCCGCGCCGCTGCGCATCGTCATGCACGAGGATACGGAGGTGCTCGACGCCGTGGTGGTGACGGCCCTCGGTATCAAGCGCTCGGAGAAGGCGCTGACCTACAACGTGCAGGAGGTCTCGGGCGACATCGTCAACGGGGTCAAGGACGCCAACTTCGTCAATGCCCTCTCGGGTAAGGTCGCCGGTCTGCAAATCAACGCCAGCGCCTCGGGTACGGGCGGTTCGACGCGCGTGGTGATGCGCGGCGTGAAGTCCATCAACGGCAACAACAACGCCCTCTACGTCATCGACGGTATCCCGATGCCGAGCCTGCGTTCGGAGCAGACGGCCGGCATGTACGAGACCCCCGACGGCGGCGACTACGAGGGTATCTCGAACCTCAACCCCGAGGACATCGAGTCGATGTCGATTCTCTCGGGTGCCACGGCCGCCGCGCTCTACGGTTCGCAGGGCGCCAACGGTGTGATTCTCATCACCACGAAGAAGGGTGAGGAGGGACGCCTCCGGGTCAACTACTCGAACAACACCACCTTCACCGCGCCCTTCGTGATGCCCGAGTTCCAGAACCGCTACGGCACGGCCGAGACCTCGCCCTCGATGAGCTGGGGCTCGCCGCTGGCCCATCCCACCTCGTACGACCCGCGGGACTTCTTCCAGACGGGCTACAACACCACCAACTCGGTTTCGGTCTCGGCGGGCAACTCGCGCAACCAGACCTACGCCTCGGCTGCCTCGGTCAACTCGCGCGGCATCATCCCCAACAACGTCTACAACCGCTACAACTTCTCGCTGCGCAACACCACGGAGCTGGTCAAGGACCGCCTGACGCTCGACGTGGGTGCCACCTACATGCGCCAGTACGACCGCAACTCGCTGGTGCAGGGTCTCTACCACAACCCGCTCATCCCGATTTACCTCTTCCCGCGCGGCGATGATATCCGCAAGTACCAGATTTACGAGCGCTACGACGCCACGGACGGCTACATGAAGCAGTTCTGGCCGCTGGAGTTCCTCACCGGCGTGGAGAACCCCTACTGGGTGACCAACCGCGAGCTCTTCGAGAATACGGCCCACCGCTACACCTTCAACGGTACGATGAAGTGGGACATCACCTCGTGGATGAGCCTCACGGGCCGCGTGCGTCTGGACAACACGACGATGAACTACACGCGCAAGATTTACGCCTCGTCCAACGAGCTCTTCGCTTCGAAGTACGGTAACTACCTCGACCATACGGCCGTCCACAACAACCTCTACGCCGACGCCCTGCTGAGCATCGACAAGACGTTCCTCGACGACCGCCTCTCGCTGCAGTTCAACCTGGGTGCCAGCCTCATGGACGACAAGAACAAGGTGACGGGCTTCGAGGGCCACCTGGCCACGCAGCCCAACAAGTTCACCCTCTACAACATCGACATGAAGCACTCGCAGACGAAGCCCTACATGAGCCGCTACCACGACCAGGTGCAGGCCGCCTACGCCACGCTGCAGCTGGGTTGGAAGGGGATGCTCTACCTCGACGTGACGGCCCGCAGCGAGTGGGCCTCGCAGCTCGCCTTCACCGACAGCTACAACATCTTCTACCCGTCGGTGGGCCTCTCGGCCGTCATCTCGTCGATGACCGACCTCTCGCGTGCAGGCATCTCGTTCCTCAAGGTGCGCGCCTCCTACGCCGAGGTGGGTAACGCCCCCGAGCGCTACATCACGGGCCGCAACTACCCCATCAGCGTGGGCGGTGTCATCGAGTCGGAGACCGCTGCACCGGCCGTCAACCTGACGCCCGAGCGCACGAAGTCCTTCGAGGCGGGTCTCAACGCCAAGTTCCTCGGCGGCAAAATCTGGCTGGACGCCACCTACTACAACACCAACACCTACAACCAGCTCTTCAGGTACGACGCACCTCCCAGCACGGGTTACAAGCAGGCCTACATCAACGCCGGCAAGGTGAACAACTGGGGTATCGAGGCTGTTGTGGGCTACAAGAACACGTGGCGCGACTTCTCGTGGTCGACCAACGTCAACTTCTCGATGAACCGCAACGAGGTCAAGGAGCTCGTGCCCGAGGGTACGCGTGACGTTGCGGGCAACCTGGTTTCGGTCGACGAGGTCAACATGGACTACGGCGGCTACCGCATGCAGGTCAAGAAGGGCGGCTCGATTGGCGACTTCTACGTGACGGGCTTCAAGACCGACGAGTTCGGCCACATCTACGTCGACCCCAACTCCAACACGGTGACGCTCGACCGCAACACGTGGGTCTACGGCGGCAACACCGAGGCGCGCTTCCGTCTGGGATGGAACAACCAGTTCTCCTGGAAGGGCATCTCGCTGGGCGTGCTCATCGACGCCCGCATCGGCGGCCACGGCGTCTCGGCCACGCAGGCCCTGATGGACGAGTACGGCGTCTCGGAGGCCTCGGCCCAGGCACGCGAGAACGGCGGCGTATGGGTATCCGACACGCAGCAGATTCCCGACGCGAAGACCTTCTACGCCAACTCGGGCAACGGTATGTCGATGCTGGCCCACTACGTCTACTCGATGACCAACGTGCGCCTGCGCGAGCTGACGCTCGGCTACGACCTGCCGTCGAAGTGGTTCAACGACAAGGTGGGCATGAGCGTGGCGCTCGTCGGCCGCAACCTCTTCATGTTCTACAACAAGGCTCCGTTCGACCCCGAAATCACCGCCTCGACGGGCACCTACTACCAGGGGCTCGACTACTTCATGCAGCCTTCGGTCCGCACCCTGGGCTTCAGCGTAAGACTCCAATTCTAAAACACCCGACGCAATGAAACGAAACATCATAACGAACCTGAGCCAGGGGCTCTTCGCGGTTGCCCTCTCGGGCCTGCTGCTGGGCTCCTGCACGAGCGGCTTCGAGAAGTTCAACACCAACCCCGACTCGGCTCAGAACATCGACCAGAAGACCCTCATCACCACCATGGAGATGGATGCCGTCATCCCCTGCAGCGACGAGGGCGCCAACGCCTACCAGCGCGCCTGCAACCTGATGGGTGACTCCTACTCGGGCTACATGGCGGCCATCAGCTCGTTCGACAACGGCGGTGTCAACACGACCACCTATGCGCTCGACGCCACCGACTACAACAACGTCCCCTTCTCGGTGGCCTTCACCAACGTGATGTCCGCCTGGCTGACGCTCAGCTACGCCTACGAGGCGGGGCAGATTACCGAGGACACCTTCGCCGTGGCCGAGGTGCTCAAGGTCTTCGCGCTGCAGCGCGCCACCGACATCTACGGACCGCTGCCCGTGACCCACTTCGGTGAGACGGAGAACCCCTACGACGCGCAGGAGACCGTCTACATGAAGCTCTTCGAGGACCTCAACGCGGCCATCGCCGTGCTGGAGGAGTACGCCACCAACTCGCCCGACGCCACGCCGCTGCAGGAGGTCGACATCGTCTACCAGGGCAGCTATCCCAAGTGGCTGCGTCTGGCCAACTCGCTCAAGCTGCGCATGGCCATGCGCGTGGTTTACGTCATTCCCGACCAGGCCCGTGCGTGGGCCGAGGAGGCCGTCACGAGCGGCGTCATCGAGTCGGCCGACGAGAGCGCGACGCTGGCAACCGTCGGTTCGATTCAGGTCTTCAACCCGCTGGAGGAGGTCTGGAACGCCTACGCCGACACGCGCATGGGCGCCACGATGGATGCCTACCTGAACGGCTACAAGGACCCGCGTCTGGCCACCTACTTCAAGCCCTGCGAGGATGGTCTCTACCACGGCGTGCGCAACGGCATCGCCGCCATCAGCAAGGAGTACTACCTCGGCATGTCGGTGCCCAACGTCGACAAGACAACGCCCGTACGCTGGCTCATGTCCTCGGAGGTCGCCTTCCTGCGCGCCGAGGGTGCGATGCGCGGCTGGGCGATGGGCGGTGACGCCGAGAGCTTCTACCGCCGCGGCATCGAGCTCTCGTTCCTCGAGAACGGCCTTTCGGCCGCCGAGGCTGCAACCTACGCCGAGAGCGAGCTGACGCCGGCCGCCTTCGAGGATGCCTCCGGCTCGACGACCCACTACAACATCGCCGCTCCGTCGCAGATTACCGTCAAGTGGGACTCTTCGGCCGACTCGGAGCAGATGCTCGAGCGCATCATCACCCAGAAGTGGATTGCCATGTTCCCCAACGGACAGGAGGCGTGGTCGGAGTTCCGCCGCACGGGCTATCCGCGGATTTTCCCCATCGTCAACGACCGCAGCAACGGCACGGTGGATGTCAACGAGCAGATTCGCCGCATGACCTTCCCGCGTTCGGAGTACTCGAACAACCGCGCGGCGCTCAACCGCGCCATCCGGCTGCTGGGCGGCCCCGACCAGGGCTCGACCAAACTCTGGTGGGACAAGAAAAACAACTAACCTGAAACCTTAAGACGAAATACGATGAAAAGAATCTTCAAATATGCACTCTGCACGCTGCTGCTGGGTAGCCTGTTTGCCGGCTGCGAGAAGGAGACGACTCCCGAGCGGGTGAACGTGCAGCACCCCGAAGAGCAGGAGCAGATTCATCGCGACAACGCCTACTACCAGCGTCTTCGCGAGTACAAGAAGAGCAAGCACAAGCTGGCCTTCGGCTGGTACGGAACCTGGACGGCCATGGGCCCCTCCTACCAGACGCGCATCTCGAACTGCCCCGACTCGATGGACATCATCTCCATCTGGAGCCAGTGGCATACGCTCACCCCGGCCCAGGTGGCCGACAAGGAGTTCGTCCAGAAGGTCAAGGGTACGAAGGTGACCTACACCATCTTCTCGAACGTCATGCCCGAGCCCTTCGCCTCGATGTACGACGACCCCTACTGCGACGAGGCCATCGAGGCCTACGCCAAGGCCTACTGCAAGGACTCGATGGACAAGTGGAACTACGACGGCATCGACATCGACTACGAGCCGGGCTTCGGCGCCGTGGGTCCCTTCGTGGGCAACCCCGCTCCCGAGCTCTTCAACAAGCTGATTGTGGCCATGGGCAAGTACGTGGGTCCCAAGTCGGGCACGGGCCGTCTGTTCATCATCGACGGCGTCCCCTTCGCCGTCCGGGACGAGTATGTCGAGTACTTCGACTACGGCATCGTGCAGGCCTACTCTTCGTACGGCTACACCGACCTGCAGAACCGCTTCAACAATGCCGCCAATGCCGGCTGGAAGCCCGAGCAGTATATCTTCGCCGAGAATTTCGAGGCCTACTGGAAGACGGGCGGCGTGAGCCACACCACGCGTGACGGCCAGACGGTCAACTCGCTGCTGGGCATGGCGCTCTTCAACCCGACGCAGGGCGAAGGCGGCGGCTTCGGCGCCTACCACATGGAGTACGAGTACGCCCACGCCGACATGCCCTACAAGTACATGCGTCAGGCCATCCAGGCGGTCAACCCTGCCCCCGTGGGCGACTACTCGAAGACGCTGGTGGCCCTCAACGAGGCCGGCACCGAGCAGTTCGAGGTGAGCGTCACCCCCTCGGGCGTCATCTACGGCGAGGTGAACTGCACGCTTTCGGCCCGTCTTTCGGAGCCGGCGGAGGCCGACACCGACCTTGCGCTTGCGGTCGACAACTCGCTCATCGAGAGCTACAACCACGACAACGGCACCGAGTATGCGGCCATCGACCCCTCGCTGGTCAACATCTCGGGTCCGCTCCACTTCGCTGCCGGCACCGAAGCGTCGGAGAGCGACGTGCAGGTGGCCGTCACGGTGGCATCGCTCGCCGACGGCGAGTACCTCGTGCCGCTGCTCCCGACCCTTGCCGAAGGCTTCGGCTACGACGAGACGGGCTACGTGAAGTACCTCGTCATTACGAAGAGCACCACCACCATCAAGGTCTCGACCCAGGGCGCCGAGGTGGAGGCTTTTGCCATCCTGCGTCTCGACGGCGGTGACCACGTCGGCGAGGTCGGCACGACGCTCACGGCGCAGCTCTCACTGGGGGCCATCTCCGACATCCGGTTCGGCTACGTGGCCGACAACGCCCTGGTGGAGGCCTACAACGAGAAGAACGGCACCGACTACATGACCCTTGACGCGTCGAAGATTTCGCTCTCCGGTCAGCTCTCGTTCGCCCAGGGCGAAATGCGTGCGACGGGGGAGGTGACGGTCTCGGTTCCCGACCTGTCGGCACTTCAGCCGGGCTATACGATGGTGGCGCTGCGTCCCGACCTGGAGTCGCTGAGCGACTACGAGCCCGATGCCGACCGCGGCGTGAAGTACCTGCTCATTCACCTCGGCGGGGTGAATCTGGCCGCACAGCAGAACCTCGAACCCTTCGAGGATGACTGCACGAAGATTGACAACGCCAACAACAAGCTGGGCTGGACGGTCGATATCACCAACCTGAACACCTCCATCGGCGGTACGGGCGTCTGGGGCTACGACGACGTGACGACGCTCTTCAACGGACGTGATGCCGGCGACATGGGCTTCTATGCCATCTTCAACAACTACTACTCGTGGCAGGTGGGCATCGGCGGCCGCATCACCATCGACATGCAGCAGAGCTATCCGGTGAGCACGGTGGCCTGGGGCGTATGCTACAAGAACGTGCCCTATTCGGTGAAGACCATCCGCAACGTCGAGGTTTCGGATGACGGCAATCTGTGGCGCCCTCAAAGCTACGGCGACGTGACGATTGCCCAGGCTACGGGCGACAACGGCGTCATGCAGTGGTTCACCTTTGTCAAGCCGGTCGAGGCGCGCCTCATCCGCTTCGACATCGTCGACCGCTACGACACGGGCAGCAACTTCTGCGGCATGCGCGAGCTTGAAGTCTGGAGTCCGAAGAACTAACCGAACCAACCCTCAAAACGAACAAAGAGTATGAAACTGAAATATTTTGCAGTGCCGCTGCTCCTCGCCGCCGCCCTTGCGACGGGGTGCCAGGAGTCGGCCAAGTACGAACCGGTCGTCTACATGACCGATGCGCAGTCGAATGCCGCCATGAGCGTGACCATCGACGAGCTTCCGGCCAGCACGGCCCTCTCGGTCACCGCGTCGGAGCAGGTCTCGCACGACCTGGAGATAACGCTCGAGCTGCGTCCCGACCTGGTGGAGAGCTACAACCTCAAGTATGGCAAGAACTACCTCCCGCTGCCCGAGGGGACCTATGAGTTCCTCAACGACAAGGTCTCCATCGCGGCCGGCTTCACCACCTCGTCGATGGCCGAACTGACGGTCACCACGATGGACGGTTTTGCCGAGGGAGCCACCTACTGCATGCCGGTGAGCATCCGCTCGGTGAGCGGCTCGATGGCCGTTCTCGAGCCTTCGCGCACGGTCTACATCGTCTTCAAGACGCCGGTCATCAGCAAGGCCATCATGATTGGCTCGGGCAACAAGTACAAGATTCCGGGCTTCCTGGACAACGCCGACCTGGTCTTCCCGCAGGTGACGCTCGAGACGCGCGTCTACGTGACCAACTTCTCGAACGGCTGCGACAACTCCTCCATCATGGGTATCGAGGGTGAGTGCTCGGTGCGTTTCGGCGACGTGAAGATTGACAAGAACGTCGTACAGATTTGTCACGAGAGCTACCAGCCCGCCGCCACGGACCGTCCGTGCGACGCGAACAAGTGGTACCATGTGGCAGCCGTCTGGACCGGTTCGTCGTGGGACATCTACATCGACGGACAGTATGCCGCCGGCACCCCGACGCAGGGCGAGTCGATGAACCTGGGCAAGAACGACGGCTACGGCTTCGGTCTGGGAGCGCTGTCGCAGTGGCAGAGCTCGCGCCCGCTGATGGGTTATCTGGCCGAGTGCCGCGTCTGGACGCGCGCCCTCTCGCAGAGCGAGATTGCCAACAACATGAACTACGTCGACCCGACGTCGGAGGGCCTGCTGGCCTATTGGCGCATGAATGAGTGGACGCCCAACCCCGACGGCGGCGGCAACATCGTGCCCGACCTGACGGGCCACGGCTACGATGCTCATGGCGGTTCGAGCAACCCGACGATGATGGATACCCGCTGGATGTAGACCTGCGGGCAGCGGCCGCCCCTTCGGTGGGTTGGGGCGGCCGTATATCCATGGAACAGAGACCGTGCGGTCGGCTGCAGCGTGCAGCCTGCCGCGCGGTTTTTTTGTGTCCTCGCCGCATGGGCGTTTGTGCCCCCGGCCCGCAGCGGGTTTTTGTGCCCTCCCGGCCCGCAGCGGGGATGGCACCGGCCGTGCGGCCCTCTCTGCGGCTTCGGCCCGTTTCTTGCTGCATGCTTCCCCAAAATGGGCGACGGAGGTCATGAAACCGACGATACATGGATTGCTGGGGCGGATTCGCCCCGTGATGGTGGTGGCGAGCTGCATCGGGGTGGTGATGGCCTACCTTATCGGCACCTTCGTCACGGGCCCCTTCCACCAGGCATCGAGCAGCATGGGGGCCATGCTGGCCTGCACCTCGGCCGTGGTGGTGCTCCAGACGCCGGGACTCAGGGAGTCGCTGCGTGCGGGGCTGCTGCGCGTGGCCGGCACGGCGCTCGGGGCGCTGCTTGCCTATGCCTATCTGCGCCTCTTCGCCTTCTCGACGCTCGGCATGATGCTCGCCGTGGCGCTGCTCGTCGTGCTGAGCATGCTGCTCGGCATCCCCGACAACGGACGCATGGCGACCATCACGCTGCTGGCCATCCTGCTTGTCTCGCAGCGCAGCCACGCCCTGCCGCCCGGGGTGAACTGCCTGCTGCGCTTTGTCGAATCGGCGCTCGGGGTGGCCGTCGGGGTGGTGCTGGCCTGGCTGACGTCGCATCTGAGCCCCGCGGCGCACCCCGCCGCCAACAGCTGCCCGGCCCCGGCTCCAACTCCGGCAGCTCCGGCCCCGGCCCCAACTTTTGCTCCGGCTCCGGCATCAACGGCCGCACCTGCCCCGACCCCAACATCCGCCCCATCCACCCCTACTTCGACCGCTCCGTCCCCTGTTTCGGTCGCTTCGGCGCCTGCCCCAACGGTTGCGCCCGCTCCGTCTTCGATTCCAACATCGACCTCAGCGGCCGCACCTGCACCCGCTCCCGGCGCCATTTTCTCTGCGTCCGGGACTGCCGCCTCTGCGCCCACCTCCGGCTCCTCCGTCGACTCCGCCCCCTCTTCCGTCGCCTCCGTTCCCGGAGCCTCTGCACCCGCTCCCGGCGCCATTTTCTCTGCTCCCGGGACTGCCGCCTCTGCCCCTGTCCCCGGCTCTTCCGCCCCCTCTGCCGCCGCGCCCGCCGCGCCCGCCGCGCCCGCCGCGCCTGCCGCGGCCGGCGGGGAGCAAAAAAGAACCGGCTCCCCTTCGCGGGAAGCCGGTTCCTGAAGTGTGCAGGTCCTGTAAGCCGGGTTCTGTCCCCGGAGTTGCCTCCGGGTCTCTGTCATTTATCTAGGGCGGCAGTCTCCTGCCGTCTCAAGCAACCTACCCCCCGGCATCGGGCGAGCAACCCTTAATTGCCGGTATACATGGTCTTGCAACCCACGAGACGTACGGCCAGACGACATCACTGCCTCTGCGGTGGGCTCTTACCCCGCCTTTTCACCCTTACCACCGCTGCGGGCGAACCCGACAGCGGGGCGGTTCTTCTCTGTTACGCTCCTATACCCTCACGGATATCAAGTGATTGGCTTGCGTGGCGCTCTGCGTTGCCCGGACTTTCCTCCCCCGGCCGAGCCGGCGGCGACAGAGCGGACCTGCGCTGCAAAGGTAGGAATTAATGCGCGAAAAACCGCGCCTCCGACCGAAAATCGGGGTGCTTCCCCTGCGGCGGGGAGGAAGATGCCGCGTCGAGGGAGCGAAGATGCCGCGCGAAGGGGCGAGGGGAGCGGCAAGGGGAGAAGAGGCGGAGGCGTTGAGGGGTGACAGGGGGGCGACAGGCGTCGGGCGCCGGCAGCCCTGAGGGGGGGTGGAGGTCCTCCGGTGCGGGCGGTGCGATCGAGCGGATGCAATGCGGCGGGGCCGAACGGCCCGGCGTTGAAAGGGGTGGACGGATGTGGAAAAGAGAAGAGGGGTGTGGAGGGTGCGGCGGGTGGGGTGGAAGGGCGTGGCATCGCACTTGTAGGCCGCTGTCCGCGGGGCTGAATTACAACCGAATGCAGACCGAAAGTAACCCGGAAGTAACCCGGAAGTAACCCGGAAGTAACCCGGAAGACCGGAACGACGTATCGCTCCGGTCTTTCGGTGGTGAGGGATTTCCGGGTTACTGAATCGGATGGCAGAGCGCTTAGGGCCTTTTTCCGTGCCGCCGCAGCCTGCCGTTGGGCATCTTTGTGAGTGCCGCGGCGGTCTGCGGCCGGAGCCTGCCGTCGGGGTATCCTTGCGAGTGCCGCGGCGGTCTGCGGCCGGAGCCTCTGTTAAGCGCCCTCTTCTGCGGTCCGGAGGCTTTCCCGCGCAGCCCTTTTTGCGGTCCGGAGGCTTTCCCGCGCGGCTCTTTTCTGCGGTCCGGAGGCTTTCCCGCGCGGCTCTTTTCTGCAATCCGGGCGGCCCGTTACGAGCGCCCCCGCATCGCGGCCGCGCCGCGGCCGCCGGCTCCCGTCTGCGGCTCCCGTCTGCCGCCCCGGCCTTTCGCCCCGCCTACTGCTCCCGCTTCTCGCGGAAGATGTTCAGATGGGCCAGCAGCGGGTTACGCCGGTCGAGCAGCACGAACTCGACGAGCAGCAGCACCAGCGCCACGGCCAGCAGGTAGGGATACTGCTCGTTGAACTCCTCGAAGCGGACGGTCGAGAACTCCGTCTGCTCCATGTCGTTGATGCTCCGCACAATCTCGTCGAGCCCGATGGACTGCTTTGTCGAGCGGACGTAGGCGCCGCCCGTGATTTCGGCAATCTGCTGCAGCAGCTTCTCGTCGAGCTTCGAGACCACCATGTCGCCCTTCTCGTCCTTGATGAACTCGCCGTTGATTTGAATCGGGGCCCCCTCGGGGGTGCCGATGCCAATCGTATAGATGCGGATGCCCGCCTCGGCAGCCTGACGGGCCACCTCCAGCGCGTCGTCCTCGTGGTTCTCGCCGTCGGTAATGAGGATGATGACGCGGCTGTGGCTCTCGGCCGTCTCGCCCGAGAAGGAGAGCAGCGCCTGCTCGAGGGCCTTGCCCACGGCCGTACCCTGCACGTCGGCCAGCGAGGTGTCGATGCGCCGCGCAAAGGCCTTGGCCATGCGGTAGTCCGAGGTGATGGGGAGCTGCACCTTCGGCTCGCCGGCGAAGACGATGAGCCCCACGCGGTCCTGCTGCAGCCCGTCGAAGAGCTTGTTGATGGCATACTTGGTCCGCTCGAGGCGGTTGGGTTCGAAGTCCTCGGCCAGCATCGAGTTCGAGACGTCGACCACGAGCATCATCTCGACGCCCTGGCTCTTCTCCTCGCGGAGCTTCGAGCCCAGCTGCGGGCGTGCGGCGGCGAGGATGAGCAGCGCGAGCGCCGTGCAGAAGAGGATGAACTTCAGCTTCATGCGCCCGGTCGAGACGTCGGGCATCAGCTCGCGCAGCACGTCGAGGTGTCCGAAGCGTTCGAGCCGTTTGCGGCGGTTGCGGGCGGCCGCCCAGAAGAGCGCCGCGAGTAGCGGCAGCAGCCAGAGCAGCCAGAGGTATTGCGGATTGGCAAAGCGGAACATAGCGGAATGGTGGGGCCGACCGGGCCGGGTGTCACGTGCGGATGCCGCCGCGCCGCCGGTCGGTCGATTCGGGCGCCCGGCGGGGCGCTCCCGACGCGGGGGCATCCTCTCCCTGGGGTTGCCGCACGCCTCCGCCGGGAGTCCTCGGAGGCGGCGGGCCGGGGCGCCCTAAGGCAGGCGCCGCAGCACAAAGGCGCGGAGCAGGAACTCGGCCACGAGCAGCAGGATGGCCGCCACGACCCACGGCACGAAGAGTTCGTGGTAGGTGACGTGCTCCGAGACCTCGACGCGGCTCTTTTCGAGCTGGTTGATTTCGTCGTAGATGGCCTTGAGCTTCGTGTTGTCGGTGGCGCGGAAGTAGCGGCCGCCGGTGAGCGAGGCAATCTGCTCGAGCATCTTCTCGTCGATTTCGACCTTCTGCTGCACGAAGGTCATGTTGCCGAACATGTCGACGGCGGGGTAGGGGGCCATGCCGCGCGTTCCGACGCCGATGGTGTAGACGCGGATGCCCTGCGCCCGGGCGATTTCGGCCGCCGTCAGGGGGGCAATTTCGCCGCGGTTGTTCACACCGTCCGTCAGCAGGATGATGACCTTCGACTTGGCCTGGCTCTCGCGCAGGCGGTTGATGGCCGTGGCCAGACCGTTGCCGATGGCCGTGCCGTCCTCGATGATGCCGCTGCGGATGCGCGACAGCAGGGTCTGGAGGGTGCTCTGGTCGGTGGTCAGGGGGCTCTGCGTGAAGGCCTCGCCGGCGAAGGCCACCAGACCGATGCGGTCACCGTAGCGGTCGGCGATGAAGGAGCCGGCCACCTCCTTGGCGGCGGTGATGCGGTCGGGCTTGAAGTCGCGTGCGAGCATCGAGCCCGAGACGTCGATGGCGAGCATGATGTCAATTCCTTCAGTCGAGCTGTGGGCGCTGCGTTCGACATCCTGCGGCCGGGCGAGGGCCACGACGCAGAGTGCGAAGGCGGCGGCGCGCAGCACGAAGGGGAGGTGGCGCAGGTAGTAGCGCCACGTGCGGGGGGCGCGGAGCACCCCCTCGACCGTCGAAATCTGGATGGCGGCACCGCCCTGCAGCGTCCGCCAGACGTAGTAGGCCGCCATGGGGACGAGCAGCACGAGCAGCCACAGCAAATGGGGAGTTGCGAAGTGCATGTCTTTCTCTTTAAGTTCGTTTCCGGGGACGGGGGGCGGAGCTCGGCGCGGAGCTCCGCACGGGCGCCCTCCTTACCAGTTCTTGCCGCTGCGGACCACCATCGCCCGGCGCTTCTCCTTGAGCTTCTCCTGCGTGCGGTCCTCCTGCGCCTGGATGGCGTCGAGCATCTGCTCCTGCTCCTGCGGCGAGATGTCCTCGGGGCGGGGCTGGCCTTCGCCTTCGCCCTGCTCGCCATCCTTGCCGTCGGGCTGACCCTGACCCTGGTCCTTATTCTGGTCCTGATTGTCCTGACCCTGGTCCTTGTTCTGGTCCTTGTTCTGGTCCTGGCCCTGCTGGTTCTGGTTGTTCTGGCCCTGCTGGTTCTGCTGGTCCTTGTTCTGCTGGTTCTGGTCGCCGCCGCCACCGCCGCCGTTCTTCTGCTCGTCGTCGAGCAGATGCTTCGTGTAGGCGTAGTTGTACTTCGCCTCCCGGTCGTCGGGGTTGAGCAGCAGCGAGCGCTTGTAGCTCTCGAGCGCCTCCCGGTACTTCTTCTGGCGGAACTGCGTGTTGCCCAGATTGTAGTAGGCCTCGGCCCGCTCGGTGTCGCTGCGCAGCGTGTCGGCCGCCGCGCGGTTCTGCATCTGCTCGGCCTTGTCGTACATCTCGGCTTTGCTCAGGGCGTTGCCCAGGTTGTAGGTGGCCTCGAACGATGCGGGGTCGAGCATCAGGGCCCGGCCGTAGCGCTCGATGCTCTGCTGATACTCGCCCTTGTTGTAGAGGCGGTTGCCCTTGCGCACCTCGCGCCGCTCGGGCATCTGCTGCCCCAGGGCGCTGACCGCGGCAAGGAGCGCCGCCAGTAATATCACGTATCGCTGCATGCTAATCCTCCTTTTTGAGCTCTGAGTCGGGCTTCTCTCCCTCGGCGGGTTCGACCACGGGTTTGGTCTCCTCGACGAAGTAGTAGCTCTTCAGATAGTCGTTTTCGTTCTGCTCGGAGTCGGGCTCCGCCTTGGCGAACTTCACCAGGTCGGCGTCGCGCAGCAGGGAGCTGAGGTCCCTGCGGGCCTTGTCGGGGAGCTCCACGCCGCGCATCGCCTCGATGATTTCGTCCGAGGTCATCTCCAGCGCGCCGATGTTCCAGCGGCGGACGATGTAGTGGCGCAGGATGTCGCTCAGCCCCGAGTAGTAGGCCTTGTAGCGGTTGTTCTGCCACAGCTTCTGGTTGTGGAGCGTCTCGAGCGCCTTGATGGCCTCGACGTGGGGCGGCAGCGGAGGCGCCGGGCGGAAGAGCGACCCCAGCCCCCGGCCCCGCTGGCGCAGGTAGCGCACCACGCCGTAGAGACCCACGAGCAGCACGGCCAGCAGGGCGAGGCCCCAGAGCACGTAGCTGCGGATTTCGGCGAAGCGGAAGGGCAGGTTCTTCTGCCCCTTGAGGTCGTAGATGGACTGCGAGGTGGAGTCAATCTGGAAGGTCCCGACGCGCAGCAGCAGCGAGTCGGCCGTATGGAGCGTGTCGATGATGTTCTTGTCGGCATAGAGCACCTGCCCCGTGCCGAGGTTGAAGCGGCCCTCCTCGAAGGCGGCCATGCGGTAGCGCTTGCGGAGCTTCATGCGCCGCCCCTCGCGTTCGAGCGTGTCGACGGGCAGCGAGGCGACCAGTTCGAGCCCCCCGCCCGGACTGCGGAACTCGGGGAACTCGACCACCTGCACCAGGTCCTTCTCCACCTCGATGACGTAGTCGAAGCGGTCGCCTATGAAGACGCTGTCGGGCTCCAGACGGGCCGTGACGGCGGGGCGCTGCTGGGCCGTGGCCCCCGAGAGCGAGCCGGCGAGCAGCAGGAGCGTGACGATTCGTTTCATCGTTGCTTGAAGAGTTTAATGAGTTCGACCACGTAGTCGCCGTCGGTGGCCACGGTGGCCGTGTCGATGCGGTTGTGGCGGAGCATCGTCTCGATTTGCTCGCTGCGGCGGCGCCACGACTCGGCGTAGTGGTCGCGCACGGCGCGCGACGAGGTGTCGGTCCATACCTTGCGGCCGCTCTCGGCGTCGCGCAGCTCGATGATGCCCACGTCGGGGAGCTCCGCCTCGCGGGGGTCGTAGACGCGGATGCCCACCAGGTCGTGCTTCCCGCCGGCAATCTTGAGCGCGTCGTCGAGCGCCTCGCCGTCGGACGAGGTGTCGAGGAAGTCCGAGAGGATGAAGGTCGTGCAGTGCTTCTTGCTGACGTTGGTCAGGAAGCGCAGCGGCTCGGAGAGCTTCGTGCCCGTGTGCTGGGGACGGAAGCCCACCAGCTCGCGGATAATCATGAGGATGTGGCTGCGCCCCTTCTTCGGGGGGATGAACTTCTCGATGCGGTCCGAGAAGAAGATGCAGCCCACCTTGTCGTTGTTCTGGGCGGCCGAGAAGGCCAGCACGGCGGCAATCTCCGTGATGACGTTCTTCTTGAGCCGGTCGGTCGAGCCGAACATCCGCGAGGCCGAGACGTCGACGATGAGCATCATCGTCAGTTCGCGCTCCTCCTCGTAGACCTTGATGTAGGGCTTCGACGAGCGTGCCGTGACGTTCCAGTCGATGTCGCGCACGTCGTCGCCGGCGCGGTACTCCCTCACCTCGGAAAACGACATGCCGCGTCCGCGGAAGGCCGTGTGGTACTTTCCGGCGAAAATCTCGTTGGAAAGGCCGCGGGTCTTGATTTCGATTTTGCGGACGCGCCTGAGGATATCGTTCTCGCTCTGCTCCATCTTCGGGTCGGCTTAGGGTACGATGACGTTGTTCAGGATGTCGGTGATGAGCTCCTCCGAGGTGATGTTCTCGGCCTCGGCCTCGTAGGTGAGTCCGATGCGGTGGCGCAGCACGTCGTGGCAGACGGCGCGCACGTCCTCGGGAATCACATATCCGCGGCGGCGGATGAAGGCGTAGGCGCGTGCGGCCTTGGCCAGCGAGATGGAGGCACGGGGCGAACCGCCGTAGGCAATCAGGTTCTGGAGCTTCGGGAGGTTGTACTCGGCCGGCTCGCGCGTGGCGAAGATGATGTCGACGATGTACTTCTCGATTTTCTCGTCCATGTAGACATCCTCGACCACCTTGCGGGCCTTGACGATGTCCTCGGGCGAGATGACCTTGTTGACCGTGGGCATGCCGGCGCCCGAGAGGTTCATGCGGACGATGTCGCGCTCCTCCTGCTTCTTGGGGTAGGAGATGCGGACCTTGAGCATGAAACGGTCGACCTGGGCCTCGGGCAGCGGATAGGTGCCCTCCTGCTCCAGGGGGTTCTGCGTGGCGAGCACCAGGAAGGGCTGCGGCAGGGGATAGGTCTCCTCGCCGATGGTCACCTGACGCTCCTGCATCGCCTCGAGCAGCGCCGACTGCACCTTGGCCGGCGAACGGTTAATCTCGTCGGCCAGCACGAAGTTGGCGAAGACGGGGCCCTTCTTGACGATGAACTCCTCGCTCTTCTGCGAATAGATGAGCGTACCGATGAGGTCGGCAGGCAGCAGGTCGGGGGTGAACTGGATGCGGGAGAACTGGGCGTCGACGGCCTTGGCCAGCGTGGTGATGGCCAGCGTCTTGGCCAGTCCCGGCACACCTTCGAGCAGGATGTGGCCGTTGGAGAGCAGGCCGATGAGCAGCGTGTCGACCAGATGGCTCTGGCCCACGATGACCTTGCCCATTTCGTTGCGGAGCGTATCGACGAAGACCGATTCGCGTTCGATGCGCTCGTTGAGTTCCTTGATGTTGATGACTTCGCTCATTGGGTATTATATATGTGAAGTAAATTTCCCGGGTTTTGTTCAGTTAGGTAACGACCTCCCTGCAAAATTATTGCAAATTTACGAAAAAAAGCGCAAAGCGCACCGGCGGCCGAAGGCCGCGATGCCCCGCGCGGGGAAAAATCTTGGGGTAAACTGCCCGCCGGATGGCGATTTGTTCGTACCTTTGCCTTCCGAACGAAACGAAACGATGGAATCCCAGCAGTCACCCATACTCAAGGGGCTCAACCCCGCCCAATATGCCGCCGTGGTCAACTACGACACCCCCTCGCTCATCATCGCCGGAGCGGGCTCGGGCAAGACGCGCGTGCTCACCTCGCGCATCGCCTACATGATAGAACAGGGGGTCAAACCGTGGAACATCCTGGCGCTCACCTTCACCAACAAGGCCGCCGAGCAGATGCGCGACCGCATCGCGCAGATGGTGCCGGGCGAGCGCTCGCGCTACATCCGCATGGGGACCTTCCACTCGGTCTTCTCGCGCATCCTGCGTGAAAACGCCGAGCGCATCGGCTTCACCGAGTCGTTCACCATCTACGACTCGTCGGACAGCCGCAACCTGCTCAAGAGCCTCGTCCGCGAGCTGAACCTCGCCGACGACCGCTACAAGCCCGCCACGGTGGCCTCGCGCATCTCGCTGGCCAAGAACAAGCTCATCACCCCGGGGGCCTACCTGGCCAACGCCGCCTACGCCGCCGAGGACCGCCAGGCGCAGATGCCCGAATTCGGCAACCTCTACAACCTCTACTGCCAGCGCTGCAAGCACAACGGCGCGATGGACTTCGACGACCTGCTGCTGCAGACCAACATCCTGCTGCGCGACTGCCCCGACGTGCTGGCGCGCTACCAGGAGCTCTTCCAGTACATTCTGGTCGACGAGTACCAGGACACCAACTACGCGCAGTATGTCATCATCCGCCGCCTCTCGCAGCGCCACTCGAAGGTCTGCGTCGTGGGCGACGACGCGCAGTCCATCTACTCGTTCCGCGGCGCGAAAATCGAGAACATCCTCTCGTTCCGCAACGACTACCCCGATGCGCAGGTCTTCAAGCTCGAGCAGAACTACCGCTCGACGCGCACCATCGTCGACGCCGCCAACTCGGTCATCGTCCACAACGCGCGCCGCATGGAGAAGCACTGCTTCTCGGCGGGCGACGAAGGGGAGAAAATCCGCATCCTGAAGGCCTACACCGACCGCGAGGAGGCCGAGCTGGTGGTGAGCGAGCTGCGCGACCGCATCCGCCGCACGGGGGACGAGTGGTCCGATGCGGTGATTCTCTACCGCACCAACAGCCAGTCGGCCGTGCTGGAGGACAACCTCCGGCGGCGGGGCATCCCCTACCGCATCTACAAGGGCTCGTCGTTCTACGACCACAAGGAGGTGAAGGACCTGATGGCCTACATCCGTCTGGTCATCAACCCCCACGACGACGAGGCCTTCCGCCGCATCGTCAACTACCCGGCGCGCGGCATCGGCGACGCGACCGTGCAGCGCATCGCCGAACTGGCCTCGGCGCGGGGCCTCTCGATGTGGGAGGCGGTCGACGCGCTGGTGGCCGAGCCGGCCGCCGACGCCGTGACGCGGAGCGTCGTGCGCAAGGTGCGCGACTTCGTCGAGCTCATCCGTTCGCTCTCGCTTGCGCGGTCGGACCGAGGGCTCTACGACTTCGGCATGGAGGTGGCCACGCGCTCGGGCATCATCGCCCTCTACCGGGCCGACAACTCGCCCGAGGCGGCCTCGGCGCTGGGCAACATCGAGGAGCTGCTCAACTCGATGCAGGAGTTCAAGGAGCGGTGCGACGCCGAAATCCGCAACGGCGAGCGGCAGCCCGATGCGGAGGCCACCGTCGAGGAGTGGCTCCAGAACATGATGCTCATGTCGGACATGGACCGCGACGACCCCGAGAACAGCAACAAGGTGACCCTCATGACGGTCCACTCGGCCAAGGGGCTCGAATACAAGTATGTCTACATCGTGGGCATGGAGGAGAACCTCTTCCCCTCGCAGCGTGCGGCCGAGTCGGCCGAGGGGCTCGAGGAGGAGCGGCGGCTCTTCTACGTGGCCCTCACGCGGGCCAAGGTGGCCGCCACCATCTCCTACGCCGAGATGCGCTTCCGCTGGGGCAGCATGGAGTTCTCGCGTCCGAGCTGCTTCCTGCGCGAAATCGACCCCCGCTACGTCGAGAGCGACGTCGACCTGGGGCGCTCGCGCGAGCGGCGTCCGGAGGGCGAGGGGGCCCCGACGGCCATCGACGAGCTGCGTCGCCGCTTCGACTACCGCTTCCAGCAGCGCTCGGGCGGAGGCTCGGCGGCGGGCTCCCGCGGCGGCTATGGTCCAGGCTCCGGTTCGGCGGGCGGTTCGGCCTCCCGCGGCGGCTACGGCTCGGGCTCCGGAGGCGGTTACTCCGCTTCGCGCGGAGGCTATGGCGGCGGACACGGCCCGGGTGCGGGCAGCGCCTCGGGCGGCTCCTTCGCGGGCGGCCCCGCACGCCAGTTCCAGCGCGCCCAGCCGGCCCGTCCCTCGGGCAGCCCCGACCCCGAACTGGTGCGTCCCCTCCAGCCGCGCCCCTCGACCGAGGGGATGCGCCGCCTGGGGGTGCGTCCTGCCGGCGGAGGCCAGAGCCCGGCAGCGGGCGCCGGACAGAGCCCCGCAGCGGCCGCCCCGGCAGCCGGAGGTGCCGCTTCGGCATGCGGCTATGCGGTAGGGGAGCGGGTCGAGCATGCCAAGTTCGGCCGCGGCGTGGTCCGCGAGGTCGACACCTCGGGGGCCGACCCGCGGCTGGTGGTCGACTTCGAAACCGAAGGGCGGCGCACGCTGCTGCTCCGCTTCGCCAAGCTCAAGCGGCTCTGAGACAGATGCTTCTAGGCTGAGGCCTCCGGCCGGCGGCTCTGCCCCCGCGCCGGTGAAGGTGCCAACCCGACCCGCCGGCTCCGCACTGCGCCACGGTCCCGCGCTCCGGTTCTGCCCCGCGCTGCGGTCCCGCCGCCGTCCGGCCCCGACCCGTGACCCGGCCCCGGTTCCGGCCCCTGAAAAATGTGTGCAACCTGTTCCGAAAGATGAATACTCCGCTTGTTTCGGTCTGCATGACCACCTACAACCACGCCCCCTACATCGCCCGGGCCATCGAGAGCGTCCTGGCGCAGCGCACCTCGTTTGCCGTCGAGCTGCTCCTGGGCGAGGACTGCAGCAGCGACTCCACGCCCGACATCTGCCGCTCCTACGCCGCGCGCTACCCCGACCGCATCCGTCTGGTAACGTCGGAGCACAACGTCGGCATGCGGGCCAACTACCGCCGCACCATCGAGGCGTGCCGCGGCCGCTACGTCGCCATCTGCGACGGCGACGACTGGTGGTGCGACCCCGAGAAGCTCGAACGGCAGGTGGCGATGCTCGAGGCCGACCCCTCGCTGGGCCTCTGCTACACGCGCTCGCTGCGCCTCTTCGAGGGGACAGGCCGCGAGCTCCACTACCCCGAGGTGATGCTCACCGACTTCGACCGCCTGCTTTTCAACAACACGGTCGAGAACTGCACGGCCGTCGCCCGGCGCGACCTCATCCTGCGCTACTACGCCGAGGTGCGCCCCGAGGAGCACCCCGAATGGCTCACCGACGACGCCCCGATGTGGCTCTGGTTCGCCGCCGAGTCGCGCATCGCGTGGCTCGATGCCGAGACGGCCGTCCACCTCATGCTGCCCCAAAGCGTCAGCCAGAGCGGCCTCTACCGCAAGCGCATCGCCTTCTGCGACTCGCTCATGGATACGAGCCTCTGGTTCGATGCCCGCTACGGCGCGGGGCGCCACCGCTACCGGCTGCTCTGCCGGCGCAGCGACGTGGCGCTCTGGGTGCTCTCCTACCACGGCCCCGTGGGCGAGTACCTGGCCCGCTGGTGGCGCGACGTGCGCCGCACGCCGCGGCTGGCCCTCCACCCCGCGGGCTACGGGCTGCTGCTCAAAAAAATACTCTTCCGGCGCAAGGGAGCGGATTCGCGGGGATGACCCCCGACCTCCCTGCGCGCTTCGACCTTGATGTCCTAAAAAAACGACCATGACCCTCCGCCAACGTTACGACGGCGTAATCGCCTGGTTCTCGGAACACATGCCCGTGGCCGAGAGCGAACTCCACTATGAAAACCCCTTCCAACTGCTCGTTGCGGTGATTCTCTCGGCGCAGTGCACCGACAAGCGGGTCAACATGACCACGCCGGCCCTCTTCGCCGCCTTCCCCACCCCCGAGGCGATGGCCGCCGCCACCCCCGAGGAGATTTTCCCCTACATCCGGAGCATCTCCTACCCCAACAACAAGGCGAAGAACCTCGCCGGCATGGCCCGCATGCTCTGTGCGGAGTTCGGCGGCGAGGTGCCCACCGACCTCGAGGCGATGCAGCGGCTTCCGGGCGTGGGGCGCAAGACGGCCAACGTGCTGGGTGCGGTGCTGTGGCAGCGCGAGGTGATGCCGGTCGACACGCATGTCTTCCGCGTCTCGGAGCGCATCGGGCTGACGACCGGCTCGAAGACGCCGCTGCAGACCGAGCGGACGCTCGAGCGGAACATCCCCTCGCACCTGCTGCCCATCGCCCACCACTGGCTGATTCTCCACGGACGCTACGTCTGCATGGCCCGCTCGCCCCGCTGCGGCGAGTGCGGCATCGCCCCCTGGTGCCGCAAGTACGCCGCCGACCGCCGCGCCGAGGCCCGCGAAGCGGCCTCCGCACCGGCCGGAACAGCCGACGGGAGCGACACGAAGAGCGCCGCCAAGGCCGGAACAAAGGCCTCCCGGGCCGGCAAGACAACCACCGCAGGAACCTCTGCCTCCCGGGCCGGCAAGACAACCACCGCAGGAACCTCTGCCTCCCGGGCCGGCAAGACCTCTTCCGCCGGAGCCCGCAAAGCATCCTCCGGAGCCGGCAAGACAGCCACCGCCGGGACCCGCAAAAAAGCCACCTTAGCGCCAGCCGCTTCCGCTCCCGTTGAGGGGCCCGAACGGTCGTAGCGGGTCAGGGCGCCGGTTCTCGCTTTGCCCCGCATCTATCTCACTGGTCGGAACTGCCGCCGTGTCAGCCGCTTCCGCTTCCGTCAAGGAGCCCGAACGGTCGTAGCGGGTCGAGGCGCCGGTTCGTCTCACCCTTCCTCCGCGTCTTGTTGTTATGCTCCGCCCGGTCCGTAATCCGCCGGGCCTCTCCTTTGTTGCGTCTTGTCCGCCACTTCCTCTGCCGCTCCCTTTGCCACGTCCTCTCCGCTGCGTCCTTTCCGCCGCGACCCGTCTCCCGTTCGTCCTCCTTCCGCCTGCCCTCCGGAGCGCTCTGCCTTCTTGCTGCGCCCCCTCGTCCGCCCGTCACGTCTTTCCGCCACTCCCTCTCCCGTCCGCCCGCCGGAGCTTCCGCCCGGTCGGGCGTATTTTGTTCCGGAATGCCGCAAAGGTTGGCTCAAGGGGCGTCGTTCTTTGTCTTCTAAAAAAATAGTAGTATCTTGCAATCGTACCGTCGGGATGCGCGGCGCCGACCCTCCGTCCCATCGGCCCGGCCCCTCTTTTTTGAAAAATGGTACTTTCCGAATAGATACAAAACCGACCATGAAAAACTGTCTCTCCCTTCTTGCGGCGGCTGCCCTCCTGCTTGGCCTGTGCTCATGCGGCGGCAACCGCTTCCGGCTCGAGGTCGAAACGGCCCCCGAGACCGGGTGCGACAACTGCGCGGTCTACCTCTTTGCACGCATGGGCAACCAGCTCACGCTGGTCGACTCCGCGCGGCTGGTCCGTCATGCGGCGCAGCTCTCGGGTTCGCTTCCCGACCCTGAGAATCTGGTCGAACTGCTCATCCCGGGGCAGGGGAGCTACATCCTGCTTGCTGCCCGCGGGGAGCGGGTCTCGCTGCGCATCGACACTGCCGCTCGCTCCTTCTTCCCCGCCTGCCGCGGCTCGTTCGCCACGGAGCGCATGACCGAAATCAGCCGTCGCTATCGGGAAATCGGATACGGGGTGCTGGAGCAGCTGCGCAGCGAGGCGGCCGCTCCGGGACTCGATGCCCGGCGCCGACAGGAGCTCGAGGCCCGGCTTGCGGCTCGCGAGGCGGAGCTCGACTCCCTGGCCCGCTCGGCGATTTTCAACGACCGGAGCGCGCTGCTGGCCGTCGTTGCGACGATGTGGTATGCCGACACCTCCCCGAACATGACCGAGGACAGCCTCCGCGCCCTGGTCCGGCAGCTTCGTGCACGCTTCCCCGGGAGCCCCTGCCTCAACTCGCTCGATGAGCAGGCGGCGCCCGAGCCGCCGACCCGCGAGAGCATGCGGATGGAGAACCTCCGTGCGCGGCTTTCGGGCCTCCCGGAGCCCTATCCCGAGGGGGCGGAGCCTGGGGAGGAGACGGCACCCGGGAGCGCACCGGAGCCGGAGTCCGGAACGGAGACCTGCTCCCTGCCGCCCTACGCCGTCGGAGAGCGGGTCGAGGCCTTCTCGCTTC
>NZ_NFIO01000004.1:0-206498 GCF_002159425.1 Alistipes sp. An31A | reverse complement strand
GGCAGCTACACCCTCGTGGCGTGGAACCCGGCCGAGGGCATCACCGTCAGCGGCACCACGGCCACCGTCGCCCCGGCCTCGGGCAGCCAGACGACGGGCACTTTCATCGACAACGCCCCGGGGTGGTTCTTCACCCATGCCGAACAGGTGTCGATTGAGAAGGACACCGACTACCCGTTTACCGCCGCCATGAAGCAGCAGGTACGCGAGCTGACGCTTGTCGTCGAGCCGACGGGTGATGCCGCCGGACGCATCACGGAGATTGTTGCCCATCTGACGGGTGCAGCCGGAACACTCGACTTCGCAACCGATACCTACGGAGCCGCTTCGAGCGTCGTGCTGCCCTTCACCAAGATTACCGAAGGTGACGATGCCGGGAAGTGGAAAGCCACGGTGCGGCTATTAGGTGTGACCGGCACGGAACAGCTGCTGACGGGTGAAATCCGCTATGCTGACGGCAACCCGACCCCCACCACGCTGGAGAGCGACCTTACGGAAGCCCTCGCGGCCTTCAACACCGCGAAGAGCGAACCGATGACCCTCGGCGGAACGCTGGAAACACCGGATGAAGTGGAAATCCAAGGGGCTACCATATCAGGTTGGGAAGAAATAGATAATGGTGAAGTAGACGCAGATTTGTAACTGATAAAATGACCGATATAATGAAGACAAGATTTTTTGCACTTGCAGCACTCGCCCTCTCACTGGCCGCCTGCACACAGGACGAACCGGCTGACGACAATCGTCTGCCCGAAGGTGAATATCCCGTAGTCATCCGTGCCACCGGACTGTCCGTAGAGGCAACGCCACAGGCAGCTCCATCCACCCGTGCCACCGTGGACGGCGACTGGCAGGGCGTACAGACCGTGGCACTCAAGATGGGCGACGCGGTAAAGGAATACACCGTAACGGCTACGGATGCCGACGGATACAAGAGCGCCACACTCTCACGCGCGGACGACCCGCACTACTGGACCAGCCGCGACCCGATTACCGTATCGGCATGGTGGCCCTTCGACAAGGCGGACATTACACGGATGCCTGCCGTGAAGGTGACCGGAGACCAGAGCACGCTGGCCGCGTTCCAAGGCAGCGACTTCATCTCCGCCATCGACCAAACGGTGGAATTTGACGACCCGAAACTCACCTTTACCCACCGCACGGCACGCATGGCCATCGAACTGAAACCCGGTACGGGATTCACGAGCGTGGACGGTGCCACGGTGAGCCTCGTGAGCCTGTCCACCGATAACGAAAACCCGACCGCCATCCAGACCTACCACGCAAGCGGCAACAGCTACGAGGCACTGACCGCCCCGCAGACCGTTGCGAAAGGCGAGCCGTTCATCCGCGTGGAACTTGGCGGCGGCAACTTCTACTTCCGCCCGCAGAACGACGTCGTGCTGGAGGCGGGCAACCGCTATACCTACACCGTCAAGGTGAACGCCACCGGCCTGACGCTGGAGGGCTGCACCATCGGCGGCTGGGAACCCGGCCAAGGCGAGAGCGGCGCAGCCGAGGATTTGGGCTACATCTACGACACCACCACCAAGACCTACACGGTCTATAACGCAGACGGCCTGCTGGCATGGGCGGAAGCCGCAAAGAGTGATCTCAGCTTCAACTGCACCCTGACTGCCGACATCGACCTGACGGGCAAGACATGGACGCCGATAGGTGATGGCGTCATGTCTAAATACGGTTACCAAGGCACCTTCGACGGACAGGGACACCGCATCACGGGGCTGGCCATCACTACGGACAATCCGCAGGGTGAGAGTGCTGCGTTGTTCGGCGGTATCGGCGGCAACGGCGAGGTGAAGAACCTGCAACTGGTGGATGTGGACTTCAACGTGATACAAAACGGTGTGGCCAGTGGCATAGCGATGTCCAACTACGGCACCATTACCGCCTGCTCCGTAACGGGAGATCTTTCTTCAACAGGAGGATATGTCGGCGGCATTGCGACTTCCAACATCGGTAGCATTATTGGCTGTTGGTTCGATGGAAATTTAACGTCAGGCCTTGGTAATGGCGGAATCGCTGGTCTCAACTATAGCACCATCACCGCCTGCTATTATGGTCAGAATGGGTATCCCGGAGTAGCAATTAACGATGGCACCGATGATACGCATCGAATAGACTCCGGCGACTCCTGGCAGCCAGCCGTCGATGGCATGAAGGCCGCCCTCACCGGCAACGACTACCAGTGGGCACTCGGCAAAGATGGTCTGCCCGTACTGCAAAAGAAACAATAACGAACCCTAAACAACACGCATCATGAAACGAACAACCATCCATATATCCGCAGCCCTCGCCCTGCTGCTCGGCCTTGCCGCCTGCACGCAGGACGAAGCGGGCTTCCTGCCGGAAGGAGCGGAAGGCACACCCATTGTCTTCACCGCCACGGGACTGAACCCCGACGCGACAGCCACCGCCGGTACCCGTGCCCCCGTGGACGGCAACTGGGAAGGGGTCTCTTTAGTGGGCGTCCTGATTGGCGGCACGGTGAAGGCATACAATGTGACGCCCTCCACCTCCGACAACACCAGCGCCACGCTGACCTCCACCGACCCGCACTACTGGACCAACCACAATAACATCACCGTCACGGCGTGGTGGCCCTACACCGCTGGCGAGACAACCCCGCCTGCCGTGAAGGTAGCTGCCGACCAAAGTGCCCGGAAAGACTTCGAGGGCAGCGACTTCATCGTAGCCGAGGAACAGACGGTGAGCTACGGCAACCCCACACTCCGCTTCACCCACCGCACGGCGCGGGTCACCGTCATCCTGACGGACTACACCGAGGAGCAGATGTTCGTGCGGCTGACAGGCCTCTCCACCGAGAATGGAAACCCGGCTGTAATCGCCCCGCATGACAAGGGCGGCGACACCTACACCGCGCTCGTAGCCCCGCAAACGGTGGCAGCGGGTACGGCCTTCATCACCTGCAAATTCACCAACGGCAAGGTCTTCGTCTACCGGATGCAGGGGGCTGCCGACTGGCAGGCGGGCGAGGAATATACCTACACCGTCTCCCTCGCTGCGGCAAAAGACCCGGGATACACCATAGAGGGCGACGGCAGCTACACCGTCACCACCGCCGATGGGCTGAAAAATGTAGCCAAGCTGGTGAACGAAGAGGGCAAGACCGACATCAACATCACCCTTGACACAGACCTCACCCTGACGGGAGAGTGGACGCCGATAGGCACTGAAAGCCAACCATACACCGGCACCTTCAACGGTAAAGATAAGACCATCACGGGGCTGACCGTCAACCAAGAAGGGACAAACTATGTAGGGCTGATTGGCTACCTCGGCTCCGGCGGCAAGGTGCAGAACGTGGTGCTGGAGGGCGTACAGATAACAAGCGACAACAGTTCGGGCTATGCCGGCGGCGTGGCAGGAGATAGCTGGGGTACCATTGAAAACTGCTCGGTGTCGGGCAGCGTCAGCGGCACAACGTTCGCAGGTGGCGTGGTGGGCTCTCAATGGGGCGGTTCCATCACCGGGTGCAACTCCTCGGCCACAGTGAAGGGCGTGATCTTTGCCGGCGGCATAGCGGGAGAAACGAATAGTGGGGCCTCCCTGACCGGCTGCTACGCCACGGGTGACGTGACCGTTGAAAATGACGGTACGAACAACTCCCATGCCGGCGGCGTGGTGGGATACAACGGAGGTGGCACCCTGACCGCCTGCTATGCCACGGGCAGCGTGACCGGTAGCGGAAGCGGCACCATCTATGTAGGCGGCGTAACGGGAAGCAACAATTTAGGCATCCTGACTGCCTGCTACCATGCCAAGGGAGATGTCAGCGGCCCGACCGGAACCACAGGCGGCGTGGCGGGAAGGAACTTCAAGGGCTCCATGTCTGGAGGCGGTATCATCACCGCCTGCTACTGGGGAGGCAACGGTCAGGAACAAGGCATCGGTGAAGACCAGGTAGGTACCGGCGGAACCACACAGGTGACGGACGGCCTCTGGCAGAATGCCCTTGCCCACATGAACGCCGCCCTGAGCGGTAAAGGCTGGCAGTACGAACTCAAAGACGGAAACAGCCTGCCTACCTTGAAGAAAGAACAGTAAACCGTCGGGCGGGAAAAGTTCCGCTTGAAACGGAAAATAACCGAAGTATAACCCCAATAAAGAAAGGAACTCCCATTCCGGGCGGGAGTATTGTGCCCGGTAACATCATACAGACACCGCAGCCCGCTACCGCAAGGTCAGTGGGCTGTATTTCTTACACCTGCGCACCAAGATAGCGGCAGTTGCTTTTTTCTGAAAAAACGATTACTTTTAGGTCGTAAAAGAGCACAAGGCAAGCAAGATGTAATTCGATGCGATTGTGAAGACACCTAAATCGGTGGACAACGTTTTGTAATTGCGTATCTTGCTGATAATCTTTCTGGTGTGGGCGAATGTTCATTTCCCCTACGCACCGCCAGAGAGGGGGCCGGAGAAGGAGAAGAGAAGGGCAGGAAGAAAGCCCGAAGTTCCGTAGAAACAGATGAAAGCCTTGTAAACTATCGTTTACAAGGCTTTTTTTATTTTAGGATTCTCTGCAAGAGAAAGCAAAAAACAACCGGGTGGGGAGTTTATCAAGGAGATATTCAGCACAATGCGTATCATCATGATTTGCGGCGTATGATGAGAAAGGGCATAAAAAGGCGTGGCCGGAATTCCGGCCACGCCCCTTAAACGCTCACCCTTTGCGATTACTCCAACGCTCCGGTGCTTCTGAGGTATTCGGTCTCGTAGATTCGGTACTGCGTCTGCGCCTCGATGAGATTGCTCTCGGCCTGCTGCCACTGCGACTGGGCATCGAGGAGGTCAGTCAGCGGTGCCATCTTCGCAGCATACCGGTTACGCATCACGCGCAGGTTCTCTTCGGCCTGCCGCAAGGCCAGTCCGGCCGTCTGAATCATCCGGTAACCGTCCTCGACGTTGCGGATTGCCTGCTCGACCTCGAGCGTCATCAGGCGCGTATTCTTCTGCAGGTCGAGCTGCGCGTTCTGCAGCTCGTAACGCGCCTTGCGAACCTTCTTGCGGCTCGCGCCCCAGTGGAAAATCGGAATCTTCACGGCCACCATCGCCATTCCCAGTCCGTCGCGAAACTCCTGCGTATAGGGAAGGTAGTTGCCGCCTCCGGCATCGACCATGCTATGCAGCTTGATGTTGCCGTAGTAGGTATAACCGAGCGAAAGCCCCGCCGTGGGGAGCATCGCCGAACGGGCATCGCGAATCTGCTGCTCGCCGATGGCCACCTGCTGTTCGAGCATCCGCAATTCGGGCCGGGCATCGAGCTCGGCCGACAGGAGACCGGGCGCCGACGGCTGGAAGAGCGTATCGGTCGGCACGGGACGCTGGTCGCTATCCACGCCAATCACCCGACACAACGACATGCGGCACAAGTCGGCTCCGTTGCGGGCCTTCTGGAGCTGGTAGTGGATTTCGCTGCGCTTGGCTTCGATGCGCAGCCGGTCGTTCTCGATGGCCATGCCGGTCTGGAAAGCCACCGATACCTGGTCATAGAGCGTATCCATCTGCGCGGCGTAGCTTTCGAGCATGCACACCTTGCGGTCGACGGCCACCAGTGTCCAGTAGGCGTTGTCGGCCTCGACCAGCACATCCATGCGCGTCATGCGCTGCTGCTCGCCGGCCACCTCTTCACCGATGCGCGCCATACGACGGGCGGCCGAAATCTTGCCGCCGGCATAGAGCGGCTGCGTGAGAGTGAGTCCCGCCATGTAGGTGCCGCGCATGCGCAGCTCCATGCCCATCATGTCGATATCAGGCATGACATAGGCACCCGTCGCCGAACCTTCGATTTTCGGAAGAGCGGCCGCCGAGGCGATGCGACGGTCCAGACGCGCCTGCTCGAGGCGGATATCGGCCTGCTGCAGCTCCTCGCTGTGGGCAAGCGCCCGTTCGCGGCACTCGGCCAGCGAGAGCGGCAGCAGCTGCTGGGCCCGCGTCGCAAGGACCGACAGCAGGGCTGCTCCCAGAAGTGCATATATGGGTTTGATTTTCATCTCTTAAGCGTTTTGAGGTTTGCGAATCCGGAACATGGCCGCATAGAAGAGCGGCAGCAGCACCAGCGTGATGATTGTACCGACCGTAAGGCCGCCCATGATGGTCAGGGCCATCGAGCCGTACATCGGGTCGCCGACCAGCGGTATCATTCCGACGATGGTCGTCAGTGAGGCCATCAGCACGGGCCGCACACGCGAGACGGTCGCCTCGATGACGGCCGTATAGGGCGACTGGTGCTCCTCGGTCTGCAGCCGGTTGATTTCGTCGACCAGCACGATGGCGTTCTTGACCATCATGCCGATGAGTCCCATCATGCCGATGATGGCCATGAAGGTGAGCGGCTGTCCCGTCAGGAGCAGCGAGGGGGTGATGCCGCAGAAGACAAACGGGAAGCAAAGGAGGATGAGCAGCACCTTGCGCCAGCTGTTGAACAGCGCCAGCAGGATGGCCAGAATCAGGAAGATGGTCAGCGGCAGGTACTTCATCAGATTGCCGATGGCCTCACCCTGCAGCTCGCCTTCGCCCACCCAGCGCATCGTATAACCGTCGGGCAGCGCGATGGCCTCGATTTCGGGACGGATGGACTCGACAACGCGGGCCGGCGTCGCCTCGTCGCAGTCGGGGTTGGGGTCACACTCCGCCTCGATAACCCTCCGTCCATTCATCCTCAGCACCACATCCTCGTCCCAGTCGAGGCGGATGTCGCGCACGGCATTTCCGAGCGGCATGGCGCGGAACATGCGCTCCTGCAGCTCGCTCATCCCGCGACCGCCGGCCAACGCACCCTGCAGCTCCTCGTTGCTCATACGCAGGTTCATCATGCTCCAGACGGGTATCTCGTCGAGGTTGCGGATGCGGCTGCCGTCGTCGTTGCGCACCTGGAGGTTCAACGTCACCATCCGCTCCTGGTCGTTCAGCACGCCGACCGGCATGCCGTCGGTGGCAGCCAGCAGGGCGTTGGCCACATCTCCACGGCCGATTCCGGCCCGCAGGGCATCCTGCTGGTTGAACTCGGCAACGAGCGCCTTGCCCTTCGGTTTCCAGTTGTTCTGCACGGAGTAGACATCGACATAGGGCGAGTGGCGCATGATGGCCTCGGCCTGCGCGCTCAGCTCGCGCAGCACGGCCGGGTCGGGACCCGCAAACTCCACCTCGACGGTATGCGACGTCGAAATCGAGAAGTTGTACTTGCGGATGCGGACATAGGCCTCGGGAAACTCCTCACGCAACTGCCGACGGATGTCGGGAATCGTCTTGAGAACGGTCTTGTAATCGGGGCAGTCGACAATCAGTTCACCGTAGCAGTCGCCGCCCGAGGTCATCGGACGCACCAGGCAATAGTGCGCCGGGGCGCTGCCCTGGCTGACAGCCACACGGTCGACGCCCGGATGGAGCCGCACGCTGTCGCTCATCTCGAGCAGACGGTCACGCACCCGGTCGGCATCCGTGGCCGAGGGGAAGAAGCACTCGACGACGAACTGCTTGTAGTCGAAGTCGGGGAAGAAGAGGTTCTTGACACGCGTCATGCCGAAGAGCGCAAGGGCCAGCACGGCAAAGGCCACAACAATCGTCGCCCGCTTGTACCCGATGAGGAAGGCGATTGTGCGGCGCACGAAGCGGTGGACCGGCGAGTTCATCACGGCCGGCTTCTGCGCTCCGGGCAGAGCTTTTTCGCGGGCCGGAAGCCACGACTTGGCACATACGGGCACCTGTACCAGCGCCAGCACCCAGCTGGCCAGCAGACTCACACACAGCACCAGAAAGAGGTCGCCGGCATATTCGCCCGCCGAATCGGGCGAGAGGTAGATGCCCAGAAAGGTCGAGGCGGCGATGACGGTCGCCCCGAGCAGCGGCAGGGCCGTATTGCGGCCGATGCGGTAGAGGTATGTTTTCGGGGAGAGGCCCCGCTTCTTGTCAATCAGGATGCCGTCCATAATCACCACGGCATTGTCGACCAACATGCCCATCGCCACGATGAAGGCACCGAGCGAGATGCGCTGCAGCGTCGTGCCGCACGTCAGCAGAATCGGGAATGAGACGGCCACCGTCAGCACCAGTCCGAACCCGATAATCAAACCGCTGCGGAATCCCATGGTGAAGATGAGCACCAGGATGACTATCACGACCGACTCCAGCAGGTTCCACATGAACGACGAGATGGCCTCCGAAACCTTGTCGGGCTGGAAGAAAATCTTCTCCGTACGGAAGCCGGCCGGAAGCTGCTTCATGGCCTCCTCGAGCCGTGCATCGACCGCCTTGCCCACATCCGGAACGATGGCCGAGGACTCCATGGCGATGCAAAGGGCCAGGGCGGGTTTTCCGTCCACGAAGAACCCGTTGCGCTGCGGTGAGGCGTAGCCCCGCTCGACACGGGCCACATCGCCGATGCGCATCTGACGGCTGTCCATCGTGCGGATTTCCAGATTGCGAATCTCCTCCACGTCGTCGGCCGCCGAATCGACATAGAGGGCGATGCGTTCGTCGCCGCTCAGATAGGCCCCGGCGTTGACCGTCTTGCCGGCCTGCTGCAGCGCCGAGGTTATCTGCGTCGGAATCACTCCGTTGCGCGCTATCTGCTCCTTCGAGAGGATGATGTTGATTACCTCGTCGCGGTTGCCGGCGATGTTAATCCGCTTGACGCCCTTCACGTCGAGCAGTTCACGCCGCAGATACTTGGCATAGCGGTACATCTCGGGATAGTCGTATCCGTCGGCCGTCAGCGCATAGAAGATGCCGTAGACATCCATCATGTCGTCGATGACCACCGGGTCGTAGCACCCCTGGGGCAGGCGCGACGCAACGTCGCTCACCTTGCGGCGCAGTAGGTCGAAGTGCTGCTCCAGGTCCCGGTTCAGCACCGTCATCTGGAACTCAACAGTCAGCAGCACCGAGCCGTTGCGGCACTCGCTCTTCACCTTCTTGACGTTGGGCAGCGCCCGCAGCTCGTCCTCCATCAGCTGGGCCACCTTCATCTCCACTTCGTGGGCGCTCGCTCCGGGGCAGGGAACCACGACCATCGCCTGCTTGACCGCCACGGCCGGGTCCTCGAGCTTGGGCATGTAGAGGAACGACAGCACTCCGGCGATGAGGATAGCTCCCACAAGCGACCAGAACAGCACCGGCCGCCGCATGAAAAATTCGGTCAGCTTCATCTTCATCACAACAGCCCTCCCACATTGGTTTGACTCGGCTCGGCCACCACACGGACCTTCTCGCCCTCTTCAAGAGCCGACACTCCGGCCCGAACAACCCATTCGCCGCCATCGAGCCCTCCGACAACGACGGCCCGGCCTTCAGCATCGGTATTGCCGAGCACAACGGCCCGGCGCCGCACGGTCGAATCGGCGCCGAAGACCCACACGCTGGGCGTCTCCCCCTCGAGGAAGATGCTCCCGAACGGGAGAGCGTAACCCTGCCGGCCCGTCGTATCGGCCACGCCAATGAGCACCTCGACATTCATGCCGGCCGTCAGCCGCCGGTCGGGCTGTCCCGCAAAGGCGAGCGTCACATGGTAGAGCTGGTTGCCGTCGGCCCGGGGCGGCATGCCCGAAAGGCGCATCGGCATCTCCCCGTCGATACCCGCCGCACGGCAGGCGAAGTGCGTAAAGCGGTCGCGGCGACGGTACTCGACGGGCGGAATGTCGACCTCGACCTCCATGCGCGAGACATCGAGCAGCAAGAAAAGCGCCGTCCCGGCATCGACCATCTCCGCCGGCGAGAAGTTCACCTTCTGGATATAGCCGTCGGTCGGAGCGTAGAGCTTCGTATAGTTGAGTTTGTTGCGGTTGGCCTGCAGCTGTACGCCCAGCTGCCGCAGCCCGGCGCTGGCCTTCTCGAAGTCATTGGCCGAGACGCTCTTCTGCTCGAAAAGCTGCTTCGTGCGTTCGACCTCATCCTTGAGCTGGTCGTACTGGATTTGCAACGCCTCGACCGCCAGCCGGTAGTCGGCGTCGTCGAGTTCGGCGAGCAGCTCTCCGCGCCGCACGTAGTCACCCTCCTCCACGTGAATCCGGGCAATCTGTCCGGCCGTCTTGAATCCCAGGTTCACCTCGTGGGCCGCACGGACGACGCCCGAAAAGGTGCGGATTGTTTCGCCGCCCAGAAGCTCGGGCCGCGTCAGGCTCACCCGCTGTACGTAGGGTTCGTTGGACGGACTCCCCGCACAGCCGCACGTCAGGGCTGCAACCAGTGCAAGCCCGACGCTCTTTACTGCTGTCTTCATTGCCATCATTTTTGAAATTTTCACCGGCAAAGTTCCAGATTTTTCCGTGAAGGCTTTTGTCACATGCTGCCGTCATGTTGTTCGAAAGGACGGCAAAACAGACCTTTTGAGTGAAAAACAACCGATTTTCCTGTTTGAATCCGTATATTTGTCGACATAAAGCGAACGACAATGGATGAACTCCGGGACTTCAATGCACTCAATCTGGCGATGATACCCTTCGACGAGCAGGACTGCATCGTCGACAATCAGTTCTTTCTGGCCGGCGATTTCGGCGAAGCGGGGCCTTCGCGCAATTATTCGAGCGACCCGTCGATGGTTCCCATACTCACGGCACCGTATCCCTTCAAGATTCAGGCAGCCATGATGCAGTTGTGTCTGGGCGGGAGGATGCGCGTGCGGCTAAACCTCAATGAATACGAGCTGCACCGCAACTCGCTGTTGATAGTCACTCCGGGGTCCATCGGCCAATGCCTCGACATTTCGGCCGACTACCGCATAGTGCTTATCGCCCTGTCGAACAGCTACATCATTTCGGAGCAGAACAGCGAAGGGGCGCTCATCGTGCGCAAGTTCCTTTCGCGGCAGTCGCTGCTCGAGCTCACCGAGGAGCAGACGTCCGAGATACTGGAACTCTGCCGGGCCCTGCGCAAAAAGCTCCGCCAGCCAGACTTCCGGTTCAAGCACGAGGTCCTGAAGGGCTACCTGCAGGTGCTCTACGGTGAAATCTGTCAGCTGATGGCCCCGCTGGTCGAGGAGCAGGACTCCCGACAGGGGTCGCGCAAAAGGCAGATTTTTGACCGTTTTCTCGAGGAGCTGCGGCAGCACTACGCCTCGCAGCGCAGCGTTCAGTTCTATGCCGACCGACTCTGCCTGACCCCGAAATACCTCTCGCAGGTGGTTTATGCCGTCAGCGGACGCCATGCCGGCGACTGGATTCGCGACTATGTGGTTCTCGAGGCCAAGGCGTTGCTGAAGAGCGGCCAATATACGGTTCAGCAGGTCGCCGACCTGCTGAATTTCGCCAATCAATCGTTTTTCGGGGTCTACTTCAAAAAGGCGGTCGGCTGTTCGCCGACTGCCTACAAGGAGATGTAGGTCTACACGTTCCTGCCGATGATTGCGGGGACAATGTTACCTGCCGGATACTCGGGGGAGGGTAGAGTACGGTCGGATGAGAATCACATTCCCGGCCGTTCCGGTCCCCGGCGGCTGTCTCTTTCGGCCACTCGCCACCTTGGCATGTACACTAAACGTGTTCCGAATGGAAAAACCAGGATGCGTATATATTCCGACCAATCCAAGTTTTCGTGCCGTCCGGAATTGAAATACAGGAGCGAAGACCGCCACATCGAATACAAAGAACGACTCTGCAAGCCATCACTCTTCGCGCCATGCATACAACCGTTCGGAGGTGGCAAGGAGATGAATCTCTTTCCAGGCACGTAATCGAGATTTTCGCATCCAAACCTTGGAACCGATTGCGCGCCGTAACAGGCCACGCCTCAAAAGCAGGTCTGAGGCGTAGCCATCGAAGGCATTATTCAGTTCCCGGCAGTCAACCGGCAGCCGGATGAGCAATGCCCGCTACCGCATGGCCTGGAGCGGCATCGGGACGCTTTATTCGGCGCGTACTTCAAGCGTCCTGTCGGCCTGAGGCGGAAGAAGGGTCCCGAAGAGCCCTCTTCCCGGAGCATTCCATCGCGGCGCGGTCCCAAAAACAATCGGTCGGGAGACGATACTCCCGACCGATTGCCGCATAAAAGAATCACATCCGTGCCGCAGCTACTGCAGCTGTCCCGTCAACTGCGGAGGCAGCACCGGCATGGCACCCTTCTGGGTGCAGACATAGGCGGAGGTCTGGACCGCAAGGGCATGCGCCTCGGCGACGCTCTTGCCCTTCAGGATTGACGAGATGAAGGCAGCGGTGAAGCTGTCGCCGGCACCCACCGTATCGGCCACCTCCACCTTGGGGGTGGGCAGGAACGAGATGTTGCCCGGCGTGAAGACGTAGCTGCCGTTGATTCCGCAGGTGAGAATCAGCATCTTCAGATTGTACTTTCCCAGGAGAATCCAGCACTTGTCCTGAAGGTCGATGCCCGGATAGCCGAACATGCGGCTTACCTGAATCAACTCTTCGTCGTTTATCTTCAGGATGTTGCAGCGCTTCATCGAGTTGCAGAGAATCTCCTTGTTGTAGAAGCCCTGACGCAGGTTGACATCGAAGACTACCAGCGTCTCGTCATTCTCGGGCATGGCATCCAGGAAGCTGCCGATGGTGTTGCGCGACACCACGCTGCGCTGGGCCAGCGAGCCGAAGCAGACCGCCTTCGTCCGGCGGGCGAGCGCCTCGAGCGCAGGAGTGTAGGGGATGTTGTCCCACGCCACATTCTCCTTGATTTCATATTGGGGAACCCCCGCCTGGTCGATGCTCACCTGCACGGTTCCCGTGGCATAGGGCACCGTGGCAATGTGGCAGTTGAGCCCCTTCGAGGTAAAGTTATCCAGAATCTCCTTTCCCAGCGCATCCTCACCCACGGCGCTCACCACGCAACTCGGCAATCCGAACTGGGAGACATGATAGGCGAAATTGGCCGGTGCGCCGCCAATCTTTTTCCCTTCGGGGAGCATGTCCCACAGGACTTCGCCCATTCCTACGACAACATCATTTGCGGTCATTGAATCAGTATTTTAGATTGAACTATATCTTTTTGATTTTCAACGTATAGTAAAGAAGGTAGAGCACTCCAACGGTCATGACGGCAACGGCGCCAATCTGTCCGACGGCATCGGCCGCGTAGCCCATCGCCAGCGGGAAGACCGTACCGCCGAAGAGGCCCATAATCATGAGGCCCGACACCTCGTTCTTCTTGTCCGAGGCATAGACGAGCGCCTGCGAGAAGATGACCGAGAAGATGTTCGAGTTGCCGAATCCAATCAGTCCGATGCCCGTGTAGAGTGGTGCAAGGGTGTCGCACAGAGCCAGCAGGCTCATGCCGACGAGCATCATCAGCACGCTGATGGCGAAGAAGAGCTTCGGCGAGATGGCGCGCAGGATGAATGCCCCGAGGAAGCAGCCGATGGTACGGAAGATGAAGTAGATTCCGGTGGCAAATCCGGCATCCTCGAGCGGAAGACCCAGCCGTTCGATGATGATTTTGGGAGCGGTGGTGTTGGTTCCCACGTCGATTCCGACATGGCACATGATTCCGAGGAAGGAGAGCAGGATGAAGGGCCTGCCGAGCTGCTTGAGGCACTGGCCGATGCTCGACGCCGCAACGGGGCGGTCTTCTTCGATGGACGTAGCGGCCAGCAGCGAGATGGCCAGCAACGAGATGACGGCATAGATGACGAACAGCACCCGCCAGCCCAGGCCGAAGACGGGGAGGAGGGTAGTGGCGCCCCACGCCGCAATAATCGGAGCCAGGAACGAGGCGATGGCCTTGACGAACTGGCCGAAGGTGAGGGTCGAAGCCAGCCGGTCGCTGCTTATAAGGTTCGTAACCAGCGGATTGAGCGACGTCTGCATGATGGCGTTTCCGATGCCGAGCAGCGAGAACGAAGCCAGCATAATCAGATAGCTGTCACCGAAGGTCGGGATGAAGAGCGATACGGCCGTGACCACGAGGCTGATGAGCACCGTGTTTTTCCGTCCGATTTTATTCATCAGCATGCCCGTCGGCACGGAGAAAATCAGGAACCAGAAGAAGACAAGCGAGGGAAAGAGATTCGCCTGTGCATCGGTCAGCCCGAGGTCCTGCTGCACGTAGTTCGAGGCCGTGCCCACGAGGTCGACAAACCCCATGGCAAAGAAGCAGAGCATCACCGGGATAATCCGGAGCAAAAACGATTTGCGGCGGGTGATAAGCGATTGTGACATGGTCAGGTATTATTTAGGTTAGACTTCAAGCAGGGGACATACGCACAGATTCCGCATCGTCGGAACGCCCCTGCAGCGGCAACTGCAGGCGGCAGGCCTCGCCCGTCGTCCGGAAAGGGGCATGGCCCGCAATCGGGCGTCGCAACCCGACACCGCACCTCACGGAGGCCGATGCCGGCGGCGTCAGCTCCCGCTGCATGACCACAGACGGGCTCTTGTCGATGTTCATCTCCACTGCGTATGAGTTCTTCGGTTGGTATCCCGCACGGCCATCTCCGGAACTCCGGAGAGGCGCATACGGTATTGCAAAGTTAGCAACGAACCGGTTCCGAAGCTATAAAATATCGTGCATTGTCTGTCAAAATTGTGGCGCGGAGCGTTTTTTTATGATTACATCCGCATTTTGGGCGAAGAATATGAATTAAATTTGGGACGCCAAAACGAACCTATGCACAGAATCCTTCCTCTCGCTCTATGCCTGCTGCTCTTGTCGGGGCTCTCCGGATGCCATCGGGACAAAGTCTACAGAATCGGCATCTCGCAATGCAGCCAGGACGACTGGCGCACGAAGATGAACGACGAAATCAATCGTGAAATCATGCTTCACAAGGATGCCGTGGTGGAGATTCGTTTGGCCGACGACAGCAGCGCCAGACAAATCGACGACATCCGCTACTTTGTCCAAAACGGCTTCGACATCCTCATCGTGTCGCCCAACGAGGCGGCGGCCCTGACGCCCGTCATCGACGAGGTATACAAAGCGGGGATTCCCGTCGTCATCTTCGACCGCAACATCAACAGCCGCAGCTATACGGCGCGCATCGGCGCGGACGACGAGGGGACCGGGCGCGCCGCGGCCCGCTACGCCATGCACCTGCTCGGGGGTAAGGCCCGCGCCATCGAGATATCCGGACTGAGGGGCTCCACGCCGGCCGCGGCGCGCCATCGGGGATTCGTCCGCGAGCTCGAATCGGCCGGCGGCACGCTGCTGGCCAGCGCCCCGGGCAACTGGAACAAGGAGGATGCCGTCCCCGTCGTGGACTCCCTGCTAAGCATCCATCCCGAAACGAACCTCATCTATGCCCACAACGACCGCATGGCCATCGGGGCGTCGGAGGTTGCCCGCCGCCTCGGACGCGACGACATAAAGATAATAGGTATTGACGCCGCCCCCGACATCGGCATCCGGGCGGTGGCCGACGGCATCATCGATGCGACGTTCCTCTATCCCACGGAGGGGCACCGCCTCGTCCGCACGGCGCTCGCCATTCTGAAGCACGAGCCCTATGAGCGGGAGACCATCCTGCCCGTCTCGTCAGCCGTGGACCGGAGCAACGCCGACATCCTGCTGCGGCAGAACGAGATGCTTAAGGAGGAGACCCGCAAAATCGAACTGCTCAAGACCCGGATTGACCTCTTCCAGGCCGAATACTCCGCCCAGAAGTCGCTCTTATACGCCGGCATCGCCATCATCCTGCTGCTCTGCGGCGTCGGATTCCTCCTGCTGAGAGCCTGGTGGCAGCACAGCCGCCACCAGAAGGAGCTCATGCAGCAGAACCGCCTTCTGGAGGAGGAGCGCGACAAGCAAAAGCGGCTCAACGAACAGCTCGAGAACGCCACCCAGTCCAAACTGATGTTCTTCACCAACGTGTCGCACGACCTGCGCACGCCGCTGACGCTCATCTCGGAGCCCGTTGCGCAGCTCGCCGCGGCCGACAACCTCACCCCGCAGCAGCACACCCTCATGAAGATTGCGGAGAAGAACGTGCGGATACTCCGCCGCCTGATTGACCAGATACTCGACTTCCGCAAATACGAAAACGGCAAGCTGGAGGTCCATCGCTTGGAGGTGGACTTCAACCAATGCATCCGCGAATGGATGGAGTCGTTCCATGCGGTTGCCTGCAAGCGGGGCATCAAACTGGAGCTGGAGGCCCCCGCAGCCGGGCAGTCCCTTCCGCTGGCCGTCGACGTGGAGAAAATCGAGCGCGTATTCTTCAATCTGCTCTCCAACGCGCTGAAATATACGCCCCGCAACGGCTCCATCACCGTCCGCTGCCGCTGCGATGCCCGGCAGCTGACCTTCGAGGTCGCCGACACGGGCGAGGGTATCAGCGAGCACGACATCGGCAACATCTTCGACCGGTTCTACCAGGCCGACCGCATCCACCCCCGCGGCTCGGGCATCGGTCTGTCGCTGGCCAAGGCCTTCGTGGAGCTCCACGGAGGCACCATCTCGGTCGAGAGCCAGCTGCACAAGGGAGCCCGCTTCACGGTGACGCTCCCCGTCCGTCACGTCGCCCCGGCCACCACGGAGACCGGAGCGGAAGACGTTGACTCGGCGACAGGGCAGCACAACGTCGAGGCCGAGTTCGAGACGATTGACGACCACACCTCCTTCGACGCCGACAAGCCCATCATCCTCGTCATCGACGACAACCGGGACATCCGGCTGCTCATCAAGGAGCTGATGAGCGCCGACTACAACATCCTCACGGCATCGAACGGCCGGGAGGGGGTGCGGCTGGCGGCCAGATACGTGCCCGACCTGGTCATCTGCGACGTCATGATGCCGGTCATGGATGGACTGGAGTGCTGCCGGCGCATCAAGAACGTGCTTTCGACCTCGCACATCCCGGTTCTGATGCTGACGGCCTGCTCGATGGACGAACAGCGGGCACAGGGATACGACAGCGGAGCCGACGGCTATCTTTCCAAGCCGTTCAGCAGCGCCGTGCTGAAGTCCCGCTGCGCGAGCCTCATCGCCAACCGGAAACGAATCCGTGAGCTGTGGAGCTCCTCCCTCCCGGCTGGCGGCCGGAAGCAGGAGCGCCCGACGCCCGGTCCGAATGCCCCGGCCGGGGACCCGGACAACGAATTCTACAACCGCTTCCTCGCCCTGTTCCAGGAGGAGATGGGCAATGCCAACCTGAGCATCGACTCGATTGCCGCCAGGATGGGGCTCGAACGCTCGCAGTTCTACCGCAAAATCAAGTCGCTCACCAACTACGCCCCCGTGGAGCTAATCCGTCTGCTGCGCCTGCAGCGGGGCCGCACGCTCCTCACCACCACGGACAAGAGCATCAGCGAGATTGCCTACGAAACGGGCTTCTCCGCTCCATCCTATTTCACGAAATGCTACCGCGACGTCTACGGGGAGACTCCGACCGACGTCCGCAACAGAGTGGCAAAATAGAGCGCCCGGCCGCATCGCCCGCGCTGAAACGCACCTCCCGCCCGGCGAGGTGCGTTTTCGCATTACGCCCTCTCCGCAGGGCGCAGGCCGAGTTCCCTGCGCGCTTCGGACACCGACTCCCGTCCCTTCTCCCGACAGCGCCGCGCCACGACGCAGCTGCGCCGTCCGCACGACGCAGGGATTTGGCTTTTCCGGCGGAATTCGGTACCTTTGTACAGCCGCGCAACCGCGGCCCGCCTCCCGACATGTACTTCATCGACGCCATACGCATGCTCTGCCCGCTCTCCGCCGAGAGCGAACGCCGCCTTGTCGAGGTCACGACCCCCTGCCGCTTCCCGAAGCGCTACCAGCTGGTCCGCGACGGGGAGTTCTGCCATTCGGCCTACTTCCTCGAGCAGGGGATGACCCGCTCGTTCTGGGTCGTCGACGGCGAGGAGGTTACCACCTCCTTCTCGAGCGAGGGCGGAATCGTCTTCAGCATGGACGAGCTCTACTACGGCCGGCGCAGCGAGGAGGTGGTCGAGACACTCGAGGAGACCTCCGCGCGACGGATTGCACTCGACGACCTGCGCACACTCTTCCGCACGAACCTCGAACTGGCCAACTGGGGGCTCATCATCCACCAGAACGAGTACCGGCGGCTCCACCGCTCCCACAAGGAGCGCCTCACGCTCCCGGCCGAGGAGCGCTACGAAGCCTTCTGCCGGCAGTTTCCCGACGTTTGCAGACGGGCCCAGCTGGGCTACATCGCCTCCTACCTGGGCATCTCGCTCTCGACGCTGAGCCGGCTGCGGGCAAAAAAGGCGAAGCGCGGTGCAGGAATTTGACGCAGCGCAAATTTTATTCACCCGCCGCTCCTTAACTTTGCAGCGTCACTGAACTCCGAAAACGACCGCACCATGCTCACCCCCCATACGGCATTCTCCGATTCGAAACCCCACTACGAACTGCTGGACGGCCTGCGCGGCGTCGCCGCTCTGCTGGTGGTCTGGTACCACCTCTTCGAGGCCTTCGCCACCAGCCCCGTCGACCAGCGCTTCAACCACGGCTATCTGGCCGTCGACTTCTTCTTCCTCCTTTCGGGATTCGTGATTGGCTACGCCTACGACGAGCGGTGGGGCCGCGGGCTGCGCATGCGCGACTTCATCAAGCGGCGCCTCATCCGCCTCCACCCGATGGTCGTCCTGGGGGCGCTGCTGGGTGCCGCAGCCTTTTTCGTGCAGGGAAGCGTGCGTTGGAACGGCGAGCCGGTCTCGACCGGCATGGTGCTTGCGGCACTGCTCTGCGGCCTGCTGCTCATCCCCGCATGGCCCGGCGCCGGGCACGAGGTGCGCGGCAACGGCGAGATGTATCCGCTCAACGGCCCCAGCTGGTCGCTCTTCTTTGAGTATCTGGGCAACCTGCTCTACATGCTGCTGCTCCGGCGGCTGCCGACGCGCTGGCTGACGTTGCTCGTCGCCCTCACGGGTGCGGCGCTGGCGGCCTTTGCCATCGGCGACCTGTCGGGATACGGCCATCTGGGGGTAGGGTGGACACTCGCCGGCAGCAACTTCCCGGGCGGAATGCTGCGGCTGCTCTTCGCCTTCCCCGCCGGACTGCTCCTCGCACGGCGCTTCCGCCCGGTGCGCATCCGCGGCGCCTTCTGGCTCTGCAGCCTCTCGCTGGCCGTGCTGCTCGCCATGCCCTATGTCGGCTCGGAGCAGAACCACCTCTTCAACGGCCTCTACGACACGCTCAGCACGCTGCTGCTCTTCCCGCTGCTGCTCTGGCTCGGCGCCTCGGGCCATGCCACGGATGCGGCAACGGCCCGCATCTGCGGCTTTCTGGGCGACATCTCCTATCCGCTCTACATGGTACACTATCCCTCGATGTACCTCTTCTACGCCTGGGTATGGAACCACGGATACACCTTCTCCGAGGTGTGGCCCGTCGCCGCAGCGCTCTTTGCGGGCAACATCCTGCTGGCGTGGTTCGTGCTGAAAATCTACGACGAACCGCTGCGTCGCCTCCTCACGGCTCGCTTCCTCCGGCCGCGCCGGCAGTAGCCCCCCCCGAAATTTTCGCCCTTGGGATTTGCTTTTTTTCGTTTCGTTTTCTATTTTTGTCCGCTGAATTGCCTTTCGGCATTCATCGAGACTATGAGGAGCCAGAAACAACAGATTGCAACCATGAACCTCCGGATGCGTTCCGCATACGCCGGCGGGTGCATCGCGGCTTGTTGTTGCTGTTGCTGTTGTTAAAGCTCATCCCGAAGGAGCGGGCTTAAGGCCCGTCCATGCGGCTCCTCTTTTTTCCGCTTTTTACATAATCAAGGTTTTACCCAAACTCATCGTATCCAATGGTGAAGAATAACATTCTGGAAACCATCGGCAATACGCCGATGGTACGCATCAACCGGCTGAACAGCAAACCCAACGTCGAAATATGGGCCAAACTCGAAGGATTCAACCCCACGGGCAGCATCAAGGACCGCATCGCGCTCCAGATGATTGAGCAGGCCGAACGCGAAGGGCGCCTCCGCCCGGGGCAGACCATCATCGAGCCAACATCGGGCAATACGGGCATCGGACTGGCCGTCATCGGCATCGTCAAAGGCTATCCCGTCGAAATCGTGATGAGCCGCGCCGTCTCGGTCGAACGGCGGAAAATCATCCGCTCCTACGGGGCGAAGGTCACCCTGACCCCGGCCGAGGAGGGGACCGACGGAGCCATTCGTCTGGCCCGGCGGCTGGTTGCCGAGCATCCCGGCAAGTACTTCATGCCCGACCAGTTCAGCAACGCGCAGAACTACCAGGCGCACTACGAGAAGACGGCCGCCGAAATCTGGGAGCAGACCGAAGGGCGCATCGACTACTTCGTCAGCGCACTCGGTACCTCGGGCACCATCATGGGAATTTCCCGCTTTCTGAAGGCTCACAACCCCAACATCCGCGTTGTCTCGGCCCATCCCGTCCGCGGCCACTACATCCAGGGGCTGAAGAACATGGAGGAGGCCATCGTACCGGCCATCTACGACCCCTCGCGCATCGACCTGCAGGTTATGGTCGAGAGCGAGGAGGCCATTGCCATGGCGCGTCAGATTATCGCCCGCGAGGGGATTTTCGCCGGCATGAGCAGCGGCGCCGCCATGATTGCGGCCCTGCACATCGCCGAGCGGATTGACCACGGCAACATCGTCGTCATCTTCCCCGACCGGGCCGAGAAGTACCTCAGCACCACCATGTTCGCCGACCTTGCGGAGGATTAGCGCCGGAAAGTCCTGCGGCATCGCCGGCCGGGCACCCTGTCATCCGGCAACGGTCACTGTGCCACAGCCGCCGGACACGGCCCGCCGGAAAGCTGAGGCCTCCGGCAGCCGCAAAAACGCCCGAAGGGCGGGACCCCAATGGGTCCCGCCCTTCGGCCTGTTTCGGTATCACCAGAACGCATCGCCCGCGACCGGCGGAGCGCCTCCGGCACACCATCTTCCCGTCACTTGTTCTCTATCAGCGAGCGGATGTTCTGGATAAGCATCGACACGGCTACCGAGTTGAAGCCGCCCTCGGGAATGATGACGTCGGCATACTTCTTCGACGGCTCGACAAACTCCTCGTGCATGGGCTTGACCGTCGTCGTATACTGCGTGATGACCGACTGCATCGTCCGGCCCCGTTCGCAGACGTCGCGCAGGATGCGGCGCGCCAGCCGGATGTCGGCGTCGGTATCGACATAGACCTTGATGTCCATCAGGTCACGCAGCTCCTTGTTCTCGAAAATCAGAATGCCGTCGACGATAATCACGCGCGAAGGCTTGACGCAGACCGTCTCCGAGGTACGGTCATGCTCGACGAACGAATAGACCGGATGCTCGATGGGCACGTTGTCCTTCAGCGCCTTGATGTGTTCGACCAGCATCTGCGTATCGAACGCCTGGGGGTGGTCGTAGTTGAGCTTCGTGCGCTCCTCGTAGGTCAATTCGGGATGCGCCTTGTAGTAGTAGTCGTGGCACAGCGTGGCGACGTCGTCACCCTGAAAGGCCTCCTGCAGACGCTTGACGAGCGTCGACTTTCCCGAACCGGTTCCTCCGGCCACTCCGATAACGGTAACTTCCATACGGTCAGTTTTTAGGAGTTTTTATCTAAAGAAAAGGATTGCCGCCGCTGAGGGAGACAATCCTTTTCATTGCATACCTGCATCACGCGTCGATGTTGGCGTAATGGGCGTTCTTTTCGATGAATTCGCGGCGGGGCGGCACGTCGTCACCCATGAGCATCGAGAAGATGCGGTCGGCCTCGGCGGCATTCTCGATGTTGACCTGACGCAGGATGCGCGTGTCGGGGTTCATCGTCGTCTCCCACAGCTGGTGGGCATTCATCTCACCCAGACCTTTGTAGCGCTGCACGTGGGCACCCTTGCCGAACTCGGCCGTGATGGTGTCGCGCTCCTTCTCGGTCCAGCAGTAACGCTCCTGCTTGCCCTTCTTGACCAGGTAGAGGGGCGGGGTGGCGATGTAGACGTGGCCGTTCTCGATGAGCTCCTTCATTTTGCGGAAGAAGAAGGTCAGCATCAGCGTGGCGATGTGGCTGCCGTCGACATCGGCATCGGTCATGATGATAATCTTGTCGTAGCGGAGCTTCTCGAGGTTGAGGGCCTTCGAGTCCTCCTCCGTGCCGATGGTCACGCCCAGCGCCGTGAACATGTTCTTGATTTCCTCGTTGTCCCACATCTTGTGCTCCTGCGCCTTCTCGACGTTGAGAATCTTACCGCGCAGCGGCATGATGGCCTGGTAGTTGCGGTCGCGGCCCGACTTGGCCGTACCGCCTGCCGAGTCACCCTCGACGAAGAAGATTTCGGCAATCGAGCGGTCGCGGCTCGTGCAGTCGGCCAGCTTGCCCGGCAGTCCGACACCCGACAGCGGGGTCTTGCGCTGCACCGCCTCACGGGCCTTGCGGGCCGCATGGCGGGCCTGAGCCGCCAGAATCACCTTCTGCACGATGGCCTTGGCATCCTTGGGATTCTCCTCCAGATAGTGGGCCAGGGCGGCCGACATCGCCTGGTCGACGGCTGCGGCCACCTCGTCGTTGCCGAGCTTGGTCTTGGTCTGACCTTCGAACTGCGGCTCGGCCACCTTGACCGATACCACCGCCGTCAGACCCTCGCGGAAGTCGTCGCCGTTGATGTCGAACTTCAGCTTGGCGAGCATGCCCGAGTCGTCGGCATACTTCTTCAGCGTGCGGGTCAGCGCACGGCGGAAGCCCGTCAGGTGGGTACCGCCCTCAATCGTATTGATGTTGTTGACGTACGAATGCACGTTCTCCGAGAAGGAGTCGTTGTACTGCATGGCCACCTCGACCGGCACGCCGTTCTTCTCGGTATCGAGGTAGATAATCGAGGTAATCGGCTCGCCGCGCGTGGCGTCGAGGTAGCGCACGAACTCCTTGAGGCCCTCCTCCGAGTAGAAGCGCTCGCAGAGGAAGTTGCCCTCCTCGTCCTTCTGACGCTTGTCGGTCAGCGTGAGGTGGATTCCCTTGTTCAGGAAGGCCAGCTCGCGCAGGCGGTTGGCCAGAATGTCGTATTTGTACTCGGTCGTATGGGTGAAGATGCTCGCGTCGGGCTTGAAGGTGATGATGGTACCGCGGTCGGTGCAGGTGCCCACAATCTCAACCTCGGAGGTGGGGGTACCCTTGCTGTATGTCTGACGGAAAATCTTGCCGTCGCGGTGAATCTCGGCGATGAGCAGCGTCGAAAGCGCGTTGACGCACGAAACGCCCACACCATGGAGACCGCCCGAGACCTTGTAGCTGCCCTTGTCGAACTTGCCGCCGGCATGCAGCACGGTCAGCACGACCTCGAGTGCCGATTTGCCCTCCTTTTCGTGGAAGTCGGTCGGGATACCGCGGCCATTGTCGCGCACCGTAATGGAGTTGTCCTCGTTGATGGTCACTTCGATATGGGTGCAGAAGCCCGCCAGCGCCTCGTCAATCGAGTTGTCCACGACCTCGTACACCAGATGGTGAAGACCCTTCTCTCCGATATCGCCGATGTACATGGCCGGACGCTTGCGCACGGCCTCCAACCCCTCCAGGACCTGAATATTCGAAGCGGAATACTCTTCGGTCTGCTTCTTTACGTTTTCTTGTTCAGTACTCATTTGTCGCGTTTGAAATATCGTACAAATGTACGAAAAATTTCCGGAGTTTCAAACACTCCGGCCGGGGCATTATGCCGTTTTTACGGGGAAAATCATACAAAGGGAGGATTGCGCCGGAAGCATCCGATCGAGGGGTCCGCCGTATCCCGCACCGGCCCGAAAAGAGCACGGCGGGCGACACGCAGCCCCGCCGCCCCGAAGAGCGGAGGCCACGCCGCCGGCACACCCCGGGAGCGCCAACCGATACCGCATGCGCCCCCGCATCCGACCGCGGCTCCCGGTTCCTGGAAAGCATCCGTTCCAGTCCACGGGCGGCACTCGTCCGTGCCCCGGGCATTACAGCATCCGTTCCGCAAGCCGGCGTCCGACACCGCCGGTCCGTACATCCGCCGCAAAAGAAAAAGGCGTCCCGGGACCCCGCGACGCCGTGCACTCCGCCAAGCACTCCGCCGAATGCTAACCGAGCTCCGAGAGCAGGTCCACCTCGCGGATGTGCCCCTTGGCAAAGAGGAGCGCGCGGGCAGGGTAGTTCTCGATGAGCGCGGTGTTATGCGTCGACATCACCACGGCGCAGCCCCGCGCGGCAATGTCGCGGAAGAGCTGCATGATGCCCTCGGCCGTCACCGGGTCGAGGTTTCCCGTCGGCTCGTCGGCCAGCAGCACCTTGGGGTCGTTGAGCAGGGCGCGACCGATGACCAGGCGCTGCTGCTCGCCGCCCGAGAGCTCGAAGGGCATCTTGTAGGCCTTCGACTCGAGGTGGACAATCTTCAGAATCTTGTCAATCCGCTGGCGAATCGCGCTCTCCTCCTTCCAGCCCGTCGCCTTCATCACGTAATAGAGGTTCATGAAGACGTTGCGGTCGGTCAGCAGCTGGTAGTCCTGGAAGACGATGCCGATTTTGCGGCGCAGGTAGGGGATATCCCTGCGTCGGAGCCGGCGCAGGTCGAATCCGGCCACATAGCCCTCACCCGTGAGCAGCGGCACCTCGGCGTAGAGCGTCTTGAGCAGCGTGCTCTTGCCGCTGCCCACGCGCCCGAGCAGATAGACGAACTCGCCCTCGGCGACGGTGAAGCTCACCTCCGAAAGCACCATTTCGCCCTCGCGGAGCTGTTTGGCCTCCGACCTGCGTCCGAAAGAGGCATCGGCGTGGTAGATTGCCGCATTCTCGAGTTTTACTACGTAATCGCTCATATCTGGTTATTGCCGGATTTTCTGCCAAAGGTACGCAAAAATCCCGATTATTCCGCCCCCGGCGGGCCATTTTGCACGCCGCGCTTTTGTATTTTCCCGAAAAGAGTTATCTTTGCCTCCGGTTTCCATGAGGACTCGTCCCGTGCGGAACAAATCCGGGGGTGCCCGGTTTTGACAGCAGGCAGAGTCGGATTGTAAGCACGTCGAGCGCTGTGTGGCGGCTCGTAAATCCCGACACTCGACAATCAAATGGCAATAACAGCTATGCACTCGCTGCCTAATTTTCAAGGAAAATTAGCTTAATCGCCGGGTCCAAGGCGGCTTGGCGACGAGTATCCCGGGCGACTGTTCCGCTCCTTAACGGTTGTCCATATGGGGTATCATCAATTTGGAGATAGTGCGACGGAGGGTTCCGGCCGGCGTGCGAAATCAAAGGAACTGGGCTTGGGGTTAGGTTGCCGCCTGCCAGACCCCGGGAGAAGGACCAAACGGCGGATAAGCGTGTAGAAAGCTTTCGGGCTCCTTGTTTGGACGCGGGTTCGACTCCCGCCACCTCCACAAAACGACGAATCGCACCGGTCTTGTTATCAGACCGGTGCGATTCATTTTATCAAGCTCCGGAAGAGCTCCGCCCGTCCGTCATCAGAAGACCGATACCTCGTCGATGAAGAACCAGCAGGGGCAGCCCACGCCGTAGTGCCACGACGGGCAGATTTTGGTCCCCTCGACCGACACCCTGATGTAGCGGGCGCGGACCGGCTGGGGCGACTCGACCCGCGCCGGCACGAACTTCACCTGCACGGACTGGTCCTCGGGAAACTCCACGCGGCCGAACTCCCTCCACGTCTCGTCATCCGACGAGAGGGCGTAGGTGACCGATTTGGGCAGCAGCACCCACTGTCCCAGCTGGTGGAGGAAATCCGACTCGACAGAGGTGAACTCCTTCTCCTCGCCCAGGTCGACGATGAAGGCGGCATCGCAGCCTTCCCAGCCCGTCCAGCTCTCGACGAAGGAGGCCCCGCCGAAGAGGCCGTCGGTGAGCGTCCGCTCGCCGACCTCCCTGTAACGCGCCGCCGGCTCGTCGAGCCAGATGATGCGGGCGCCCAGCGCCTTGCTCTGCCGCTCCGAGGGGAGATAGCGTTCGCGGTAGAGCTTGCAGTAATCCAGCGGGCTGTTGTGCCGCTCGTTGAGCGTCTCGACACCGAACCCGGAGACGTAACGCTCGAAGGTGTCGAGCTCGCGCACTACCGCATCGACATCCTTTTCACGCTTCGTACGGGCAATCTCGAGGTCGGAATACATCAGCGGCAGGCGCGCCATCCGCACGCGAGCCAGCAGCATGGAGTCCCCGGCCACGGAGGACTCGGCCCGGTCGAAGAGCTCGTTGTAGCGCTTGCGCGAGGCGTCGTTGAGCATGCCGTCCTTGTGCGAGACGGGCGAATCGTAAATCCACAGCCGCTGTCCCGAAGCGAGCAGACCGCCTTCGAGCAGCTTCTCGTATTGGTAGATGTAGGGAGCCGCATCACCGTAGTATTCAGTCATGAAGCGGAGCATCAGCTCGTCGGTATCCTGGTCGGGATTCCACATCAGCTTGCTCACCACATAGGTACGCAGCTCCGAGAAGTCGCCGCCGTACGAACCGCCAATCTGCGAGAAGTGCATCGTCACGTGGTTGCGGCGGAAGAGCTCGATGTTGGGCTTGAGCACCGGGAAGTTGGGAAAGGGCGATACCATGTTGTCGAAGTTGATGCCGTAGTCCCAGACAAAGATGTTGTCCGAAATGGCCGACCACCCCTCGAGGGCGCGGACGAACTTCTGTCCCGACGCGTTGTCCGTCAGCGGCACCTCGCGGTCGCAGTCGATGTCACAGAGCATGATGTTAACGTTGGGCAGCGGCTTGACATGGAGCGGCGGCTCCATCGTGAAGAGGTAGGCCAGCGTCGAGAACTCCTTGTCGGGGAAGCGCTCGGCGAGCTTGTTCAGGAAGCGGATGTAGTTGCCCGAAGGCGCCCCCTCATACTGGTTCACCCGCTCGCACTCCTCGCAACGGCAGTAGGTGAAGTTGCTGTCGTTCTGGCTGATGGAGATGATGTTCATCCCCGGGTTGGCCTTGAAGACCGAATCCACCTTGGCCGCAACCAGCTCCAGCACCTCGGGGTTGGTCAGACACCACTGGCTGGCCTTTCCGGGCCGGCGCTCTCCGTTGATGAAGGAGTAGTATTCGGGATGCTCCCGGCCGTAGACCGAGGCGGGGAGCAGCTGGTTGAAGGTATGAACCCACATCCCTCCGGCAAAGATGTCGCGGGGCTCCTCCAGCCGCAGGAAGTCGCGGTAGGTCTCGTCCAGAGCCATGCCGTAGCCCTGGCTCTGGCGGTAGCGGAAGGCCGGATTCTCGAAGCAGTCCATCGCGGGCAGCTCGATGGTCGGTCTGCGGTCAATCGTATAGGTGTTCGCCGCCAGGTAATCTACACCGAGGTAGCGCTCGAGCAGCGTTACGACGCCGTAGAGCGCCCCCTTGTCGCCGCCCGACGAGACGTAGAGCACGCCGTCGCGGCTCTGCAGCCGGAAGCCGTCCTCCGTAAGCGACGTCGTGTCGCCCGCACCGATGACCACATCGCCGCGTCTGGGGGCGACTCCTTCGAGCAGCGGCAGCTCCGCACCGCTCGCTTCGCGCACGAAGCGCTGCAGCAGGGCGGCGGCACGCCGGTTGACGGACGACCCGTCGGCCGCGACAATCCGCGCGACAGGCTTTCCCTTGCGGGCGAGCGTCGTCTGAGCCGCCGCAGAGAGCGCTCCCGACAGCAGCACAGCCATCAGGAGCAGACAGGGTTTCAAAAAGCGCATGGCAGGGTAGTTTGAGTTTCTTTCCGGTTCAAAGATAAGAAATATCGTCCGAAGCGGCAAGCCCCCGGAACGAAAAAGAGCCGCCGCCGGACGTTTTCGGCAACTTGCGGCGCTGCGTTCGGTCCCGATGGCGGTATCCCGTGAAAAACCCTTCGCCACATTTGCCACCAAGCCCCCATTTCACTATCTTTGTCCCACCAAAATCTACGCCCATGACTAAGAAAATCCTGCTGCTCGGCTCCGGAGAGCTGGGCAAAGAGTTCGTAATCGCCACCCAGCGACTGGGCCAGCACATCATCGCCTGCGACTCCTACGCAGGGGCCCCCGCCATGCAGGTGGCCGACGAGTGCGAGGTCTTCAGCATGCTCGACGGCGACGCGCTGGCCGCCGCCGTGGCCAAGCACCAGCCCGACATCATCGTTCCCGAAATCGAGGCCATCCGCACCGAGCGCCTCTACGACTTCGAACGCCAGGGCATCCAGGTCGTACCGAGCGCCCGTGCCGTCAACTTCACGATGAACCGCAAGGCGATTCGCGACCTGGCAGCCAAGGAGCTCGGTCTGCGCACGGCCAAATACTTCTATGCCAAATCGCTGGACGAGTTATACGAAGCGGCGCATCAAATCGGATTTCCCTGCGTCGTCAAGCCGCTCATGTCCTCCTCGGGCAAGGGTCAGTCGGTCGTCCGCTCGGCCGAGGAGCTGCCGCACGCCTGGGAGTACGGCTGCGCCGGAAGCCGCGGCGATATCCGCGAGCTGATTGTCGAGGAGTTCATCCGCTTCGACAGCGAAATCACCCTTCTGACCGTCACCCAGCAGCAGGGGCCGACGCTCTTCTGCCCGCCCGTGGGCCACGTCCAGAAGAACGGCGACTACCGCGAAAGCTTCCAGTCGCCCGAAATCGCCCCCGAGCATCTGGCCGAGGCGCAGCGCATGGCCGCCAAGGTGACCGAGGCGCTGGGCGGCACCGGTCTGTGGGGTGTGGAGTTCTTCCTCAGCCACGAGCACGGCGTCTACTTCTCGGAGCTCTCGCCCCGACCTCATGACACGGGTATGGTAACGCTCGCCGGAACGCAGAATCTCAACGAGTTCGAGTTGCACGCCCGCGCCGTCCTCGGACTGCCCATCCCGGCCATCACCTTCGAGCGCATGGGTGCCAGCGCCGTGATTCTCGCCCCCGAAGTCGTCGGCAGCGGAGCTCCGCAGTACGACGGACTGAAGGAGGCGCTGGCCGACGACCCGGCCACCGACCTGCGGATTTTCGGCAAACCCACCATGCGCCCCGGCCGCCGCATGGGCGTCGTGGTGTGCCACGCCCCGCTGGGCAGCGACCTCGAGGAGCTGCGCAACCGCGCCAAGGCAGCTGCCGCAAAGGTCAAGGTACACTAACACATTCCTCTCAACGGCAGGGTAAAACCTGCCGTCGGTTCACCCGGAACGGATACTGCACGCAAGGCTCCGTTCCGGGCTTTTTTTGCGTCCTCCGAAGCGACGAGCCACGCCGCCGGAAGGGGAGCCCGCACCCCGGCTCCGACGGAAAGCCACATGCCGGGGACCGGCCAGCGCATGCACCCCGGCACCACACGGAAGCACCGTCCAGAGGCACCACAGGGGGCCGCCGAGTTCCTGCACCCCGCAACACCTACCACCGAAAAAACCGGCCGGCAACCCCTGCTCCCACGATTTCGCATTTCCCAAATTATTTCGTAAATTTGCCCCGACAAATCAAACATCATCTCTATCAACAATGGCAAAAGCAGTAAACATCGAACGTTCACACCGTCTGGACGGGATTGGAGAGTACTATTTTTCGCGTCGTCTGCGCGAAATTGCCGACATCGAGGCAGCCACCGGCCGCCAGATTGTCAAACTCGCAATGGGCAGCCCCGACCTGCCGCCCCATCAGTCGGTCATCGACCGTCTGGCCAAGGAGGCTCAGCGTCCCGACGTACACAAATACATGTCTTACAAGGGCGAACCCATTCTGCGCAAGGCTTTTGCCGACTGGTACAAGAAGTGGTACGGCGTGGAGTTCGACTACAACTCCGAGATTCTGCCCCTCATCGGTTCGAAGGAGGGTATCATGCACATCTGCATGACGTTCCTCAATCCGGGCGACAAGGTGCTGGTCCCCAACCCGGGCTATCCCACCTATTCGGCCGCCGTACGCCTTTCGGGCGGTGAGATGCTTCCCTATGCGCTCAACAAGCAGACCAACTTCTATCCCGACTTCGAGGCCATCGAACGTGCCGGTCTCGACGGCGTCAAGATGATGCTGGTCAACTACCCCAACATGCCGACGGGCCAGACGCCGACGCGCGAGCTCTTCGAGAAAATCATCGAGTTCGGTGCCAAGCACAACATCCTGATTGTACACGACAACCCCTACAGCTTCATCCGCAACAGCGACAAGCCGATGAGCATCATGTCGGTAGACGGTGCACGTGAAGTGGCGCTCGAGATGAACTCGCTCTCGAAGGGCCATTCGATGGCCGGCTGGCGCGTGGGCGTCATCCTGGGCCGCAAGGAGTGGATTGACTCGATTCTGACCTTCAAGAGCAACATGGACTCGGGCATGTTCTATCCGATTCAGGCCGCTGCCGACACGGCGCTGTCGCTCGGTGCCGACTGGTACAAGCAGCTCAACGACATCTACTACGGCCGCGAGAAGCAGGCCTACGCACTGCTCGATGCGCTGGGATGCACCTACCGCCCGCACCAGGCCGGACTCTTCGTCTGGGCCGAGCTTCCGGAGGATTACGAGGGCGACAGCTTTGCCTTCTCGGACGAGGTGATGGAGAAGTGCGACGTCTTCCTGACCCCCGGCGGTATCTTCGGTTCGGAGGGCAAGCGCTACATCCGCATCACGCTCTGCTGCCCCGAGGAGCTGCTCAAGCGTGCAACCGACAACGTAAAGGCCCGGCTTCACAAGTAGCCGCCAGCCCCATATATGAGAAGCGGACCGACCCCGACGGGTCGGTCCGCTTCTTTCATATCTGCTTCAGGCATTCACGCTTCGGCGCGGAGTGCCGCACAGAGGGAGAGTCATTCGGCCCGGGCTCCGCAACAAGGAGGCCATTCATCGGCAAAGCCACCACGCCGCGGCGAGAGCAGCATCGTAACAAGGGCACCAGCACCAGCATCGACAAGACAACCGTGCCGCAACGAGCGCTTCACGCCGCAATGAAACTCCCGTCCCGCTCCGCTACTTCGGCTCGCCGGGGCACCGGGCATCCTTGCCCTTGTTCCGCATTGGACACTCGCGGCTGCAGCTGCCGCACGCGGGCACACGCCTGCCGCGCAGCGTCTGCACAAGCCGCCAAACGACCACCGCCGCCAGTACCACTCCGAAGAGCCAGACGATGCCGTCCTGCCACGTCATGCTACAACCAGTTTATGAGGTGATAGACGACCCACGACACCAGCCAGGCCACCGCCGTGTTGTAGACCACCGACGTCAGCGCCCACTTCCAGCCCGCCTCCGAGGCGATGGCCGCAATGGTGGCGATGCAGGGGAAGTAGATGAGGATGAAGACCAGAAAGGCAATGACCGAAGCCGTGTTGAAATCGCCGCTCGCAAGCAGCCGCTTCGAAAGGCTGGCCATCTCGGCCTCCTCATCGTCCGACTCGGCCAGCTCGGCCGTGGCCGATGCCCGGCTTGCGGCAACCTCCTCCGAAGCGGTCGTTGCGGCAGAGGGCTCGTTCACCTGTACGGCGGCCGTTCCTGCCACAGGCTCCGAAGAGGACATTGCGGCTGCTTCGGCGGCAGGCTCCGATGCCGGAGCTGCGGTCGTTTCCGATGCCGGCTCAGTTACAGGAGTTGCTTCCGGCGCCGCACCGGCGGCAACCGACGTCTCAGCACCGGTTACGGGCGCCTCGGCATAGAGCACGCCGAGCGTGCTGACGACAATCTCCTTGGCCGCCACGCCCGAGAGCAGCGATACACCCGCCTTCCAGTTGAGACCCATCGGCGTAAAGGCCGGCTCGCAGGCCTTGCCAATCCGGCCCAGATAGGAGTTCTCATAATGTACGGAGGCCGGCACGGGCTCCTCGGTGCGCGGATAGTAGCTCAGCAGCCAGACGATGACCGACGCTATCAGAATCATGCCGCCCATCTTGCGGAGGTACTGCGCGCACTTGTCCCACATGTGGCGGAGCGTCGTCTTCCAGGTCGGCAGCCGGTAGGGTGGCAGCTCCATGACAAAGGGGGTTTCGTCCACCGGGAAGAAGAAGCGCCGAATCAGCCGTGCGGTGACGATGGCCAGCAGAATGCCCAGCACATAGAGGCAGAACATCACCAGCCCCGACCGGCCGGGGAAGAAGGTGCCGGCAAGAAGCAGGTAGATGGGTATTCGCGCGCTGCACGACATGAACGGAGTTATCATGATGGTTATCAGACGGCTGCTGCGGCTCTCGATGGTTCGCGTCGCCATGATGGCCGGCACGTTGCAGCCGAAGCCCATCACCAGCGGAATGAACGATTTTCCGTGCAGGCCGATGCGGTGCATGATGCGGTCCATGATGAAGGCCGCACGCGCCAGATAGCCCGAATCCTCCATGAAGGAGATGAACAGGTAGAGGATGACGATGTTCGGCAGGAAGACAATCACGCTGCCCACGCCGCCGATGACGCCGTCGACCAGCATGTCGCGGATGGGGCCGGCGGGCAGCAGGGCGTTGATGCCCTCGCCAATCCACCCGACGAGCGTCTCAATCCACCCCTGGGGGTAGGCGCCGAGGCTGAACGTGCACCAGAACATCAGCCACATGAGGAAGAAGAAGATGGGGAAGCCCCACAGCTTGTGGGTCACCAGCGTGTCGATGAGCGCCGTTGCGGAGCGTTCGGCCCCCTTGCCGGGGGTGAGCGTCTCCTTGAGCGCTCCGGAGATGAAGCCGTACTTCTGGTTGGCAATCGCCGTCTCGACATCCTCGCCCAGCGCCTCGGAGATGCGCTGCGCCTCGCGGTCGCGAATCTCCACCCACTTGGGGAAGCGTTCGCAGCCGCGCAGCCACTCCTCGACCTGGTGGTCGCCCTCGAGCATCTTCATCGCGTAGTAGCGCGGCGGGAAGGCCTTGGGCAGCTGGCTGCGGTATTCGTTCATGTCGCCGTGGAGCCGGCGGACGCTCTCCTCGACCACGGGACCCAGACCGATGTGGATGTGGCGCACCCGCTCGTCGCGGTTCTCGTAGACCGCAATCACGGTGTCGAGCAGCGTCTCGATGCCCTTGTGGTTGCGCGCCTCGACGGGAACCATCGGCACGCCGAGCATGCGGCCCAGACTGTCGTAATCGAGCGTGGCACCACTGGCATCCAGCTCGTCGTACATGTTGAGCGCCACTACGATGCGCGGGTTTATATCAATCAGTTCGGTAGTCAGATAGAGGTTGCGTTCGAGGTTCGAGGCCACCACCGCGTTGACAATCACGTCGGGGTTGTTCTTCTCGATGTGGCTGCGCACGTAGCGCTCCTCGGGCGTATAAGCCGAGAGGGCGTAGGTGCCCGGCAGGTCGGTCACCCCGAACGTATAGCCGCGGTAGGTGCAGCGCCCCCGCTTGGCATCGACCGTCACGCCGCTGTAGTTGCCCACATGCTCGTGACCGCCCGAGATGGCGTTGAACAGAGAGGTCTTGCCGCTGTTGGGGTTGCCCACCAGGGCGATTTCGATGTGGCGGCTGCGCTCGTGAATCACCCGCTCGACACTGCCCGTTTCGGGAAGCGCATCCCCCTTAGGGGCACGTCCCGACGCATCGTCAACCACCTGACGGGCCTGTTCGTCGGCCAACTGCTTTGCTTCGCTGTCGGAGAGCACCTCCACCATGTCGGCCTCGCTGCGCCGCAGCGAGATGTCGTAACCCATGACCTTGTATTCGATGGGGTCCTTCAGCGGTGCATTGAGCAGCACCTCGACGCGCTGCCCCCGCACGAAGCCCATCTCCATGATTCGGCGACGGAAGCCGCCGTGGCCGTGCACCTTGAGAATCGTTGCCGATTCGCCGGTCTTCAAATCCGATAGACGCATAGGTATTTTCGAGTTTTTGGACGTAAAGATACGAAATTTCCATGCGCTTATCAATCCCAAATGATAGGTATTCCGGGCCAAAAGGGGCCCGCGCAGGCAATTTTTCCCCTCTTGCGGCGCAATGTCACGGGGAAAGCCCTATATTTGCCGCGCCAAACCGGACGGGGAGCCGCTCCGGCAGGGCAAACGGCACGCCGGATGGGGTTTCACAAAGCCGCCGCTCCGCGCACAAAGCTCCGAATCATGACAGGACTCTTCTACATCCTCTTCTTCTGGCTGGTGGGCAACGTACTGAGCCGCCTGACCGGGAACATCGTATCGGGCAACATCATCGGCATGGTGCTGCTCTTCGCCTCGCTCTGCCTGCACTGGGTCAAGGCCGAGACCGTGCGGCCGGCAGCCCGTTTCCTGCTGGCCGGCATGGCGCTCTTCTTCGTCCCCTTCGGCGTGGGGCTGATGGACTCCTACCGGGTGATTCTCGACAATCTGTGGGCCGTGGTGGTCTCGGGCGTCGTCTCGACGGTCGCCGTGCTGCTCGTGGCCGGCAAGACCTTCCAGAGTCTCAACCGCCGCTACGGAGCCCCGCTGCCGCCCGTGGCCGAGCCCGAAGAGGAGATTCCGCCCCTGCCGGGCGAGGAGATGCCCGAAGAGGCGTCCGGAGAGACGGTCTCCGCAGCCGCCGGGTCCGGTGCTGAATCCAAAGCCGTCCGGCGAAGCGAGACGTCCGACGGACAGCACGATGCGGCAGCCCGATAGTTTTCCTCACCCAAACAACACGCAAACAGCAACATACACCTTCCCATCATGTGGTATGACATCATCGCTTCGGACCTTTTCCTGCTGACGCTCACCGTCGGCCTCTACTGCGTCGGGATGCGCCTCTACCGACGCGTCCACACGCCGCTGCTCCACCCCGTGCTGCTCACCTTCATCGCCGTCATCGTCTTTCTGCGCTGCACGGGCATCGACTACCCGCGCTATCAGGAGGCCACGAGCATCCTGAACTTCGTGCTGGGCATGTCGGTCGTCGCTCTGGGCTATCTGATGTACGAGCAAATCGACCAACTGCGCGGCCGGCTCACCCCGGTCATCATCTCGACGCTTGCCGGCTGCGTCGTGGGAGTGCTGAGCGTGGTCTACATCGCCATGGCATTCGGTGCCGAGCGGGCGATTGTCAACTCGCTGGCCCCCAAATCGGTCACCGTGCCCATCGCCGTCTCGGTGGCAGGCCCTCTGGGCGGCATCGCGACGGTCACCTCGGTGGTGGTCTTCTGCGTGGGCATCTTCGGCAGCATCTTCGGAGAGTGGATTCTCCGCCGGTGCGGCGTTACCGACCCCCAGGCCCGCGGCTTTGCGCTGGGCTCGGCGGCCCACGGCATCGGCACGGCGCGCGCCATCGAAATCGGAGCCGTCGAGGGGGCCCTCAGCGGTCTGGCCATGGCGCTGATGGGGCTGGCCACGGCACTGCTCACGCCGCTCATGGAGCACTACCTCTATTAAATAGGGAAGAGCGGGGTAGCGGCATCCATCCCGCCCCCGAAACGGAAAAACAGCCGGGACGCACGTCCCGCACCAATACACCCGACACACATGAAACAATACGCAGTCATTTCGACCGAGAAAGGGGTGATGAAGGCCGAACTCTACACCGAGGCGACACCCGGCACGGTGGCCAACTTCATCGACCTGGCCAACCACAACTTCTACGACGGGCTGACCTTCCACCGCGTCATCCCCGACTTCGTCATCCAGGGCGGATGCCCCCGCGGCGACGGAACGGGCGGCCCGGGCTACTGCATCAAGTGCGAGACCTCGGCCCCGCTCCAGTACCACGACCGGGGCGTGCTCTCGATGGCCCACGCCGGCCGCGATACGGGCGGCTCGCAGTTCTTCATCTGCCTCAATCGCGAAAATACGAAGCACCTCGACGGCATCCACACCTGCTTCGGCCGGGTGGTCGAGGGGCTCGACGTCATCGACGAAATCCGCCGCGGCGACCGGATTCTCTCCATCCGCATCGTCGAGGAGTAGCCCCCCGGTGAAGCCGCCGCACGCACAAAGGCGCGTCGCATGCTGCCGCATCCTCCCCCGCAGGGGAGTAACGGCGGTCGTGCGACGCGCCTTGCCGCACTTTCACCCCGAGGCATTTGGGAGTCTGGCGGATATGTCGTATATTTGTCCTGAACCCGGCGGAGCTCACCACCCGCCACGAACACAACGCTTTATGATGAAACGGATTTCGGCGCTCATCGTGCTTCTGATCCTCGGCGGGACGCTCCGCGCCCAGGAGGCTTCGCTCCCGCTCTCCGACGCCAAGGCGATGGCCATGGGCGGACTCTCGACCACGCTCCTCGCAGGCTCCCACACCATCTATACCAATGCGGCGGCGGCCGTCTTCGCCACCACCCCCGGCCAGCTCTCCTCGACCTACCTCGCACCCGAAGGCGATGACTTCTACTCCGTCTCGGGTTTCTGGCGCCTCGGTCAGGTGCACGCCATCCAGGCCGGCTGGCGGCAGTACCTGCGTGAAAAGAGCAACAGCGACATGGCGCTCGACCTGGGCTACGCCTACCGCATCAACGAGCGGTGGGCCGTCGGCCTCGCGGGGCGCTACCTCCATCTGCGGCGTCCGGCCGGAGTGACGTTCGACGCCCTTGCCGTCGACCTGAGCATGCTCTATGCGCTGCCGCTCGAAAACCTCGGCAGCTACTCGACGCTACGCGTGGGCGGCAAGCTGGCCAATCTGGGCGGCTATCTCGACCACTCGGGGCTCCGCCTGCCGATGAGCGCCACGGCCGGCGTGGCACTCGACACCTACATCACCGACGCCCACGAGGTGACTGTCGGAACCGACCTCGGATACTGCTTCACGCCGCAGCAGACCCGGGGCTTCGAGCTCTCGGTCGGTGCCGAATACAACCTCATGCAGCTCTTCCAGCTGCGGGCCGGCTACCACTACGGCGAGGACCGCATCTACTCGCCCAACTTCGCCTCGGTCGGCGCCGGCGTCCGCTTCATGCACCTGCGGCTGGACTTCGCCTACCTCTTCGCCGCCGACTCTTCGCCGCTGCGCGACACCTACTGCATCAGCTTCGGACTCGACTTCTGAGCCTCATCCCGGCAGCGCTCCAGGATGTTGCGACACCCCTCCTCGAGCATGTCGAGCACCAGCTCGAACCCCTCATGCCCCTCGTAGTAGGGGTCGGGCACGTAGCTCCGGTCGGGGAACGACGGGCAGAACTCCACCATGCGGAAAATCTTTGCGGCCTCGCTCCGCGACGGAGCCATGCGGTGGGCCGCCTCGTAGTTCATGTCGTCCATCACCACAATCATGTCAAACGCCTCGAAATCAGACTCGCGGAGGCGGCGTGCACGGTGCGTAAGCTCGTAACCGCGCCGCGCGGCGGCCCGGCGCATGCGCGCATCGGGCAAATCGCCCGCATGACCACCGTAGGTTCCGGCCGAATCGACCTCAATCTCCCCGGCCATGCCGCTCCGCTCGGCCAGGCTGCGCAAAATACCCTCGGCGGCCGGCGAGCGGCAGATGTTGCCGAGGCAAACGAAAAGTATCCTCTGTTTCATAGCGGGACAAAGATAGCGAAAAACCGTTTTGGATAGGGCACGCCGCGCCCCGTTTTGCATGCACCGCACATGCGGAACAATCGAACACTGAAACGGAACCCAACCCGTTCCGGATGCGCTTTAGGCGGAGTCAAGAGCCTCATATTGAACTTTCAGGACATAAATGCGGCCATTCGATGGTGCATATCCGGCAAAAAAATTATACCTTTGCGCAGTTCTTTAATTTGTGTGACAATGAAGTTGAAAGCATTGATGACTCTCGCGGCATGCGCCCTGACCCTTTCGGTTGTCCAGGCTCAGGAGCTGCCCCGCAAAGTGGAAAATGTACGATTGGTTGACCTCAATGGCAAACCCGCGAAACTGCCGTACTGGGGCGAGAAGAACCTCATGATATTCTACGTGGACCCCGACCGTCACAAGCAGAACGAGGCGTTCACCACCGACATGGAGAAGAACCACCGCGCCGAAGGCGACAACCTCGTTGGATTCGGCGTCATGAACCTCATGGATGCACCGCTGATTCCCAACAACATGGCCCGCATGATGGCCCGCAAGCGCACCGAAAGCAACGGAGCGATTGTTCTCGCCGACGAAAGCCGTACGCTGAGCACGGCCTGGGGGCTGGGCGACTGCAACAACAAGTTCGTGCTGCTGCTGGTCTCCAAGGAGGGCGAGCTGGTCTTCATGCGCAAGGGCGAGCTCTCGCAGGCGGACATCAACGAATTCTACAAGGTACTCGAAAACTACAAATAACAACCGCATGTTGCGTACGGCCCTACTCGTCTGCCTGCTCTCCGGAGGTTTGCTTCCGGCGCTGGCGCAGCAGGACAGCACGAACAACACGAACGGCATGAACGGCATGAACGGTGCGGCAGAGGCGGTCCCGGTGGACAGCATCTATGTACGCGGCACCGATACGTTGCACTATACCTATACCCCGGCGCCGGCAGCAGCCACAGCGTCCGTACCGGTCGCATCCGATTCCCTGCCCCGACGACGGCCGTCGTTCCTGCGCCGGATTGTCAACTACTTCGGCGAGTCGACCACCGACAAGACCTTCGAGAAGAAAATCGACTTCACCTTCGCCGGCGGTCCCAGCTACTCGAAAAACACCAGCCTGGGCATCGGCGTATTGGCCGCCGGACTCTACCGGCTCGACCGGAGCGACTCGGTCACCTCGCCCTCGAACGTCTCCATCTTCGCCAGCGTCTCCATCACGGGCTTCTACGCCGTGGGCGTCACGGGCAACAACATCTTCGCGCAGAACCGCAGCCGCATCGACTACTCGGTGGACTTCAAGTCGCAGCCGCGCGACATCTGGGGAGTAGGGTATCGGGCCGGAGCCTACGGTGAAAAGGGCAACTTCGTCGAGAAGCGCTACAACGTCGACGTGCGCTACCTCTATCGCGTGCTGCCCAACACCTTCATCGGCGGCATGCTCGGCTTCGACTATACCAAGGGCAAGAAGTTCTCGGACCTGAGCTACATCACCTTCGACGGCGTGCAGCAGAAGACCGGCTACACGGCCACGGGCATCGGCGCCATCATCGAGTATGACTCGCGCGACTTCATCCCGAACCCCTTCCGGGGTATCTACATCAGCCTCGTGGAGACCTTCTATCCCAAACCGATGGGCAACTGCGGGCAGTCGCTCTGGCGCACCAACTTCACGGCCGACTTCTACCAGCGGGTGTGGCGCGACGGCATCCTGGCCATCGACCTCTACGGTGAATTCAACTCCGACGGTACGCCGTGGCCGATGCTTGCCCGCATGGGCGGCAGTCAGCGCATGCGCGGCTACTATGAGGGTCAGTATACCGATAACGGCTTGATTACGTTCCAGGTCGAACTGCGCCAGCGCATCTGGCGCCGCATCGGCTGCACGGTGTGGGGCGGTGCCGGCAACGTCTTCCACCGCCTCTCGACCTTCAACTGGTCGGAGACGCTGCCCAACTACGGCATCGGCCTGCGCTGGGAACTTAAAAAACGTACGAACGTACGCCTCGACTACGGCTTCGGCCGCAAGACGAGCGGCTTCATGCTCAACATCAACGAGGCGTTCTAAACGAAACGAACCATGGCCACAACGACAGACGATAACACCAAGAAGAAAAAGCGACTCAAACCGAAAAAGCCGCTGACCAGAAGCCGGTTCACCATTCTGGTCACGGTCTACTTCTTCGTTGCGCTGATTATCCCGAACTGCGTGCTGGCCATTACGGAGCCCTACTCGGGCTGGACGGTCGAGGCGCTCATCCTGCTGCCGCTGGGCTTCTACATGATGTGGAGCGTGCTGCTCAAACGCTCGGGCATCATGATTTGGCTGGGATTCGCCTTCATCTTCTTCTGCGCCTTTCAGCTGGTGTTGCTCTACCTGTTCGGCAATTCGATTATTGCCACGGACATGTTCACCAACCTGCTGACGACCAACCCCGGCGAGGCCTCCGAACTGCTCAGCAACATCTATCCCGCGGTCATCACCGTCTGCCTCATCTACATTCCGCTGCTGTGGCTCGGCGCCCGTGAAATCGCCCACCGCCGCATCATCTCGCGCACGACCCGCATGAGCGTCGGTCTGACCGGCGCGGCGCTCTTCTGTCTGGGACTGCTGGCCCTCTGGCCGGCCTACCGTGTGAGCGAGGAGCGCCACGTGCTGCGCGACGAGATTTTCCCGCTCAACGTGCTCTACAACATGCGGCTGAGCGCCGTCGAGTTCCGCAAGATGCACAACTACGAACAGACGTCGGACGGCTTCACGTTCCACGCCACGCGTACGGCCGAGGCTCCGGGACGCGAAATCTACGTCTATATCGTCGGCGAGGCGTCACGCGCCATGAACTGGCAGCTGTGGGGCTACGACCGCGAAACGAACCCCATGCTGCTGCGGACCCACGGCATCATCCCGTTCCGCAACATGCTCACCCAGAGCAATACGACCCACAAGAGCGTTCCGCTGATTCTCTCCTCCATCGCCACCGACCAGCACGAGGAGCTCTACCGCCGCAAGGGCATCGCGGCACTCTTCCGCGAAGCGGGTTTCGAGACGTGGTTCATCTCCAACCAGGCGCCCCAGGGGGCCATGATTGACAAGCTGGCCCGCCAGTCGGAGCATCTGGTCTACATCCACTCGCCGCGGCATGACATGCAGCTGCTCGACGAAATCCAGCGCATCGTTGCCAACAGCAAGGCACAGAAGCTCTTCATCGTCCTCCACTGCTACGGGTCGCACTTCAGCTACCACCAGCGCTATCCGCGCGAATTCGCCCACTTCCGGCCCGATGACGACGTGGCCATCAACCCCGAGCACGTGACGATGCTGCGCAACGCCTACGACAACTCAATCCGCTATACGGACTACTTCCTGGCCCGCACCGTAGGCTACCTCAATTCGCTCGACGCCAGCGTGGCGCTGCTCTACTGCGCCGACCACGGCGAGGATATCCTCGACGACCGCCGGGGCCGCTTCCTGCACGCCTCGCCGACGACGACCGCCTATCAGATTTACGTCGCCTCGCTGGGCTGGTTCTCCGACAAGTACCGGAAGAACTTCCCCGAGAAGGTGGCTGCCGCCGAACGGAACGGCAAGGCGCCCGCCACGACGCACGCCCTGTTCCATACGATGGCCGACATGGCCTCCATCCGGACGGAGTACCTCGACCCGTCGGTCTCGCTCGTCAACGACGCCTACGACTGGGATGCGCCGCGCTTCTATCTGAACGACCACAACGAGGCGCGCCCCTTCCCGCGGACGGGTCTGACGGAGGAGGACCTGCGGGTGCTCGCCCGCCACGGCGTGCACTTCTGAACGCCTGCATGCACCGGCCGCAAAACGCCTGCATGTACCGGCGGCAAAATACCTGCATGCACCGGCCGCAAAACAAAAGAGGCTTTCCCCTGCGGAGGAAAGCCTCTTTTTTGGCACGAGCCTGCAACTATTTTGCAGCAGCCTCCAGAGATGCCTTGCGGAACTCCTTCATCAGCTTCGACAGTTCCAGAGCGGCCTTGCGCGCACGCGTACCGGCGGCCTTGTTGCCCTTCTCCAGCTGAGCCGTTGCATTCTCCTGGAATGCCTTGAACTCTTCGTTGATTTTTGCTACTAAAGCTTCCATAACTACGTTAATTAAATTGAGAGTTAGATTATTTTCTTTGCAAATATATAAAAATATTCGGTGTTACGTCATTCCTCCCACACAAAAACAGCTCAATTCATGCATCAATTTAGTCCAATCCGGTCACAATAGCTCCAAAAGGCTGAAAAAATGCGATGAAAGCCATACTGCATGCAGCAAATGACTGCCGAAAGCCTCCCGCCGACGAAAAACGGGGCATCCGCCGAGGATGTCCCGTTGCTCCTGAGCCGACCTCCGAAGAGTCGGGAGCCCGCCGTGCGTTTAGCAGTTCATCGCACCGCAGCAGTGGATGACCTGGCCGCTCACGTAGGACGAGAGGTCCGATGCGAGGAAGAGCGCCACCTTGGCGACATCCTCCGGCGTACCGCCGCGACGCAGCGGAATCTGCTTGCACCAGTTCTCCTTCACCTCGTCCGAAAGCTGGTTGGTCATGTCGGTGATGATGAAGCCCGGGGCGATGCAGTTGGCACGGATGCCGCGGGGACCCATCTCCTTGGCAATCGACTTGGCCAGGCCAATCATACCGGCCTTCGAGGCCGAGTAGTTGCACTGACCGGCATTGCCGCTCACGCCCACAACCGACGACATGTTGATAATCGAACCGCTGCGCTGACGTGCCATGACGGGCACAACGGCGTGGATAAAGTTGAATGCCGACTTGAGGTTCACCGTCAGCACGGCGTCCCACTGAGCCTCCGACATGCGCATCATCAGACCGTCCTTCGTAATGCCGGCGTTGTTGACCAGAATGTCGATGCGGCCGAACTCCTTCACGATTTCGTCGATGACCTTGTGGGTCTCTTCGAAGTTGGCGGCGTTCGACGCATAGCCCTTGGCCTTGACACCCAGGGCGGCGATTTCGGCTTCGGTAGCCTTGCCGTTCTCGTCGATTACCAGGTCCGTAAACGCGATGTTCGCACCCTCCTTGGCGAACTGCAGAGCGATGGCCTTGCCAATACCGCGGGCTGCACCCGTGATGACGGCGACCTTGCCTTCGAGTAATTTCATAGTTATTTTGTTTTTGGTAAAATCCGATTTTGCACGACAAAGATAAGAAAAATATTTTAATGCGCTTTCTCCGAGCGGGAAATTGCCGAATATTACTATCTTTGTACAATCGCTCGGCAACCTCTTCGGGCCGAACACCGGAGGGCCGGACGGGGAGGGCCGGAGGGCCGAAAGGCGAGGGCTGGACGGCAGGACCGTAAAGCCGGACGGCGGAGACCGGACGGCAGAAAACAGAGGCCGGATGGCTGGAACCGGACGACAGGAGGCAGGCCGCCGGAGCGAGCGACGAAACGGAACGCATTGAAATCCTTTCAAATAAAAACAGACATGAAAAGAGACACCCAGATTTTCGACCTGATTGCCGCCGAGCGCAGTCGTCAGATGCGCGGCATCGAACTCATCGCATCGGAGAACTTCGTCAGCGACCAGGTCATGGAGGCCATGGGCTCGGTCCTCACGAACAAGTATGCCGAAGGCTATCCCGCCGCCCGCTACTACGGCGGCTGCGAAGTGGTCGACAAGGTCGAGTCGCTGGCCATCGAGCGCATCTGCCGGCTCTACGGCGCCGAATACGCCAACGTCCAGCCCCACTCGGGAGCGCAGGCCAACATGGCGGTATTCTTCGCCGTGATGCATCCGGGCGACACCTTCATGGGACTCGACCTCGCACACGGAGGCCACCTCTCGCACGGTTCGCCGGTCAACATGTCGGGCAAGTACTTCAAGGCCGTGGGCTACCAGCTCGACGAGGCCACGGGCCGCATCGACTACGACGCCATGGAGCGCAAGGCGCTGGAGTGCAAGCCCAAGCTCATCGTCGGCGGCGCTTCGGCCTATTCGCGCGAATGGGACTACAAGCGCATGCGCGAAATCGCCGACAAGGTGGGTGCGCTGCTGATGATTGACATGGCCCACACGGCCGGTCTCATCGCCGCCGGGCTGCTCGACAACCCCGTGAAGTATGCCCACATCGTCACCTCGACCACCCACAAGACGCTGCGCGGTCCGCGCGGCGGCATCATCCTCATGGGCAAGGACTTCGACAATCCGTGGGGCCTCACCACGCCGAAGGGTGTCATCAAGAAGATGTCGCAGATTATCAACGCGGCCGTATTCCCGGGCATCCAGGGCGGTCCGCTCGAGCATGTCATCGCCGCCAAGGCCGTAGCCTTCGGCGAGGCGCTGGAACCCAGCTACAAGGAGTACCAGACGCAGGTGCAGAAGAACGCCCGCGCAATGGCCGAGGCCTTCATCAAGCGCGGCTACAAGATTGTATCGGGCGGCACGGACAACCACCTGATGCTGGTCGACCTGCGCACCAAGTTCCCCGAGCTGACCGGCAAGCTGGCCGAGAAGTGCCTCGTGGCGGCCGACATCACGACCAACAAGAACATGGTTCCGTTCGACACCCGTTCGCCGTTCCAGACCTCGGGTCTGCGCTTCGGTACGCCGGCCATCACCACCCGCGGACTGAAGGAGAACGAGATGGACTACATCGTCGGGCTGATTGACCGCGTGCTCAACGACCCCGAGAACGAGGAGAACATCGCAGCCGTGCGCCGCGACGTCAACGCACTGATGGCCAACTATCCGCTCTTCGCGTGGTAGCATGAAGGAGGTCATTGCGTTCCTCAGGGAGCTGCACGACAACAACAACCGGGAGTGGTTCGACGCTCACCGGGCCGAGTGGAAGCGCGTGAAAACGCGCTTCGCCGGTTTTACGGAGCAGCTAATCGACGGCATTTCGTCGTTCGACCCCTCCGTTCGCGGGCTGCGCGTGCAGGACTGCACCTACCGCATTGCGCGCGACACGCGCTTCAGCCCCGACAAGAGGCCCTACAAGGAGCACATCGGCGCCTACATCGCCCCGGGCGGCAAGAAGTCGGGCTATGCCGGCTACTACTTCCATGTGGAGCCCGACACCGGCGAAGGCTCTACCTACGGACACATGCTGGCCGTGGGGCTCTACTGCCCCGAGCCGGTGGTGCTGCGCTCGGTGCGCGACGAGATTTTCGACAACGGCGCCGAGGTCGAGCGGACCATCCGCCAGGCCGACGCATTCACGCTCTGCCGCGACAACGCGCTGCGCCGCACGCCGAGGGGCTTCCCGTCGGGCAGCCCCTACGACGAGCTGCTGCGCCTCAAGGAGTTCCTGCTCGAACGGCGCATGACGGAGCGCGAGCTGCTCGACGGGCGGCTGCTGGAGTTCACGCTCGAGCGGATGCGCCAGACGCAGCCCTTCGTGGCGCTGCTCAACCGGGCGGTGCGCTACGCCTTCGAGGAGATGCGCTGACGCGGCAAACAGGTCACCACAAAGAGAACGAGGGCGGGGTTTCGACCCCGCCCTCGTTGCATATATCCACATCCGATGCGCGACCCGACAGGACCTCCGCCCGCCGTCCCGCAAGGCACGGTCAGCGCACGTAGCGCTTCATCTGCTCAACCAGTGCCGCACTGCCCGCCACGGGCGAGACGCCGCGGTCGGCGCGCAGCGACTCGACAACGCCGCCTGCCTCGATGACGAGCAGCGACGCCGCGCAGACATCCCACTCGTGGAGGTTCAGCTCCCAGAAACCGTCGAGCATCGCCGCCGCCACGCACGACAGGTCGTAAGCCGCAGCCCCCATCCGGCGCACGTCGCGCACATGGGGGAGGATTCGGGCGACGTTGTCGCTGTTGTTGTCGGGATTCTCGCTCTTGTCGTAAGGGAATCCCGTTGCAACGACCGAGCAGTCAAGGCGCTGCTTCGTCGAGACGTGCAGCCGTACGGGCTCTCCGTCGCCGCGCCGGCACCAGGCCCCTCCGCCGCGCACGGCAGTGAAGAGCTCGCGCAGATAGGGGGCATAGACCACCCCGACGACCGTCTCGCCCCGGTATTGCAGCGCAATTGAGACGCAGAAGACGGGCAGCCCCTGGCTGTAGTTGGTCGTGCCGTCCAACGGGTCGACCACCCAGCGCCACTCGCTTGCGGCATCGCCGCGCGCGCCGCCCTCTTCGCCCAGAATCGCATGCGTAGGGTAGCGCTCCAGAATGCTCCGGACGATGAGCTCCTCACTTTCGCGGTCGGCACGCGTCACCACATCCGAGACGTTCGACTTGGTCTTCATGGCCAGGTCGTCGCCGCGGAAGTAGGTGAGCTGGATGCGTCCCGCCTCGCGGGCCATCCCTACGGCAAAATCCAGATACTCCTCGAACATGGCGCGCTACCGCAACTCGGCGAAATACTTGTAGAACAGCGGAATGGTCTCCATGCCGCGGAAGAACTGGTCGAGGCCGTAGCTCTCGTTGGGCGAATGAATCGCATCCTGGCCCAGACCGAAGCCCATGAGCAGCGACTTGATGCCCAGAATCGACTCGAAGCCGCTGATGACGGGAATCGAACCGCCCGAGTAGAAGGGGAGCGGCTTCTTGCCGAAGGTCTCCTCGACGGCCCGCTCGGCCGCCTTGTAGGCGGGCATGTCGGTGGGAGCCACATAGGGCATGCCGCCGTGCAGCGCCTTGACGCGCACCTTCACGCACTTGGGGGCCACGGCCTCGAAGTGACGCTGGAACAGCTCGCCGATTTTGTGGTAATCCTGGTGGGGCACCAGACGCATCGAAATCTTGGCCGAAGCCTTCGAGGGGATAATCGTCTTGGTTCCCTCCTCGATGTATCCGCCCCAGATGCCGTTGACGTCGAGCGAGGGGCGCACGCCCGTACGCTCCAGAGTCGTATAGCCGGCCTCACCCGCCAGCTCCTCGACATCGAGCGCACGCTTGTAGGCCTCGGCGTCGAACGGTGCGCGGTTGAAGGCCTCTCGCTCGGCGGGGGTCAGCTCGCGCACGTCGTCGTAGAATCCCGGAATCGTCACCCGGCCCTGGTCGTCGATAAGGTCGGCTACGAGCCGCGCCAGCACGTTGGCCGGATTGGCCACCGCACCGCCGTAGAGGCCCGAGTGCAGATCGTGATTGGGCCCCGTCACCTCGACCTCCATGTAGGCCAGACCGCGCAGACCGCAGGTAATCGACGGCGTATCCATCGAGAGCATCGAGGTGTCCGAGACCAGAATGATGTCGGCCTTGAGCAGCTCGCGGTGCTGCTCGCAGAAGCCGTAGAGGCTTGCCGAACCAATCTCCTCCTCGCCTTCGAGCATGAACTTCACGTTGCAGGGGAGCGTTCCCGTGGCGCACATCGCCTCGAAGGCCTTGGCGTGCATGAAGAGCTGCCCCTTGTCGTCGTCGGCACCGCGGCCCCAGATGCGGCCGTCGCGAATCACCGGTTCGAAAGGCTCGGTGTTCCACTCCTCGCGCGGGTCGACCGGCATGACGTCGTAGTGGCCGTAAACCAGCACGGTGGGCGCCGCATCCGACACCCGCTTCTCGGCATAGACCACCGGATTGCCCGCCGTCTCCATCACCTCGGCACGGTCGGCGCCCGAGCGCTTGAGCGATGCGGCCAGCCACTCGGCGCAACGGCGCATGTCGGGCTTGTGCTCCGACTGGGCGCTGATGGAGGGAATTCTCAGCAGCTCGAACAACTCGTTGAGGAACTGTTCCTTGTGCTCCTCGATATACTTCTTTGCTTTATCCATACTCGTGTGTTATTTTGCGATTTTACGGAGTTCGTAGTAGGGTGCCTGCTCCCCGTCGAGCGGCTTGCGGTCGGCATCGAGCTTGAGCAGACGCTCCCCGTCCAACTTGTAATAGAGGGCCACGCCGTCGTCCTCGGGCTGGAGCGTCAGCACATCGCCCTCGACCATATAGGGGCCACGGTCCGTGAAGATGCCTTCGCGCTCGATGTAGTTCCACGTCTGCTCGTAGCGGCCGTCGGGGGAGAGCGTGAGCGTCAGTTCGATGCCCGGGCAGTCGGCCGCAGGTACCGTTCCCCGGTAGGTGCCGCAGTAGGCGGGCGCCTCCGCAGCCGAGGTCTCCGCAGCGGGAGCAGCCTTGGTCGCCGCACTCTTTTTGGTCGCATTGCCTCCGCAGGCGACCAGCAGGAGCGCCGCAGCGCTCCACATCCAGATTTGTCTCCGATTCATGGTCGTCATTCGTTGATTTGAGTTTTACAGGTTGCAGATTTGCTTGATTTCGCCGATAAAACGCTGCGCCAGCGCATCGGCCTCCTCCATCGACTTCGCCTCGGTATAGACGCGGATGATGGGCTCGGTATTCGACTTGCGCAGGTGCACCCAGTTCTCCGCGAAATCAATCTTTACGCCATCAATATCGTTCACCTTCTCGCCGGCATAGCGGGCCTTTATCTCACGCAGCACTTTATCCACGTCGATGGCCGGCGTCAGCTCGATTTTGTTCTTCGAGGCGTAGTAGGCCGGATAGGTGGCGCGCAGCTGCGTCATGGTCATGCCGCACTTGGCCAGATGGGTCAGGAAGAGGGCCGTACCCACCAGTGCGTCACGGCCGTAGTGCAGCTCGGGGTAGATGACACCGCCGTTGCCCTCGCCGCCGATGACGGCGCCGACCTCCTTCATCTTCGCCACGACGTTCACCTCGCCGACGGCCGAAGCGTAGTAACGACCACCGTGACGCTCCGTCACGTCGCGCAGCGCACGCGACGAGCTGAGATTCGAGACCGTATTGCCCACCTTGTGCGACAGCACGTAGTCGGCCACGGCCACCAGCGTATACTCCTCGACGAACATCGTGCCGTCCTCGTTGACGAAAGCCAGACGGTCGACGTCGGGGTCGACCACGATGCCCAGGTCGGCCTTCTCGCGGACGATGACCTGCGCGATTTGGGTCAGGTTCTGCGGCAGCGGCTCCGGGTTGTGGGCAAATTCGCCCGTCGGCTCGCAGTTGAGCTCGACCACCTCGCACCCCAGACGGCGCAGCAGCTCGGGCATCACGATGCCGCCCACCGAGTTGACGGCGTCGACGACCACCTTGAACTTCCGGGCGCGGACCGCCTCCACGTCGACCAGCGGCAGCGCCAGCACCTGCTCGATGTGGCGCTCGTTGTACGACTCGCGCGAAACGACGTGACCGATGCCGTCGATTTCGGGATAGGCGAAATCCTCCTCCTCGGCCATCGCAAGCACACGCTTGCCCTCGGCGTCGCTCAGAAACTCACCCTCGCCGTTGAGCAGCTTCAGGGCGTTCCACTGGCGCGGGTTGTGCGATGCGGTGATGATGATGCCGCCGTCGGCCTTGTGCGCCGTGACGGCCAGCTCCGTTCCGGGCGTGGTGCAGAGCCCGACGTTCACCACGTCGACGCCGCAGCCGAGCAGCGTTCCCTCGACCAGATTGGCCACCATTTCACCCGATATGCGGGCGTCGCGGCCGATGACGATGGTCAGCTTCCGACCGGGGTTGCGCTCGGCAATCAGACGGGCGTAGGCCGTCGTGAACTTCACCACGTCGAGCGGCGTGAGGTTGTCGCCCGCATGTCCTCCGATGGTTCCCCGAATGCCGGAGATGGATTTAATCAAAGTCATGATTCTCTGAGAGTTTATTAAAATATGTTATACGTATTTGCAAGAATTTGCCGGTTGATTGTTTTGTTATTCGAGGTAAAATTATTACTTTTATGCCAATTATAAAAATAAAAAAAGAGGCTACCATGAGAACAATCCCACCTTCCGAATTGATTATCAACGACGACGGCTCGATTTTCCACCTTCATCTGCATCCCGGACAGGTTGCGCCCACCGTTATCCTGGTCGGCGACCCGGGCCGCGTGGCCATGGTGGCCGAGTTCTTCGACTCGCGCGAGTGCGAAGTAACCAACCGCGAATTCCACACCGTGACGGGCACCTACCGCGGCAAGCGCATGACTGTCCTCTCGACGGGTATCGGCATCGGCAACATCGACATCTCGGTCACGGAGCTCGACGCGCTGGTCAACGTCGACTTCGCCACCCGCCAGGAGAAGAGCGAAAAGCAGCGGCTGACGCTCGTGCGTCTGGGCACCTCGGGGGCGCTGCAGCCCGACATTCGCGTAGGGGAGTTCGTCTTCTCGCGCACGTCGGTCGGCTTCGACGGACTGCTCAACTACTACAAGGGACGCAACGACGTCTGCGACCTGGCCATCGAGCAGGCCTTCATGCGCCACACCGGCTGGAACGAACTGCTGCCGAAGCCCTACTTCATCGATGCCGACCGGACGCTCTTCGAGCACTTCCGCGACACGACGCGCGAGGGCATCACCATCGCCGCCCCGGGCTTCTATGCACCGCAGGGGCGCTGGGTACGGCTCGAACCACAGGACATCCACCTGAACGAGAAAATCGAGTCGTTCGAGTATGAGGGGCGCCGCATCACCAACTTCGAGATGGAGGGCTCGGCGCTGGCCGGACTCGCCGCCCTGATGGGCCACCGCGCCGCCACCATCTGCACGATTATCGCCCAGCGCGTGGCGCTCGACGCCTGCACGGACTACAAGCCCTTCGTACGGAAGATGGTCGCCATGGCGCTCGACAAGCTCGCCGAGCTGGAATAGCCCCGATGCGCGCCGTCCGCGCAGCCGCCGGGGCCCCGCCCCAAAAGACAAGAAGCAAGTAGAAAAAGAAATAAGTAAAAACACGCAAGACATGAAATTCACCGTATCAAGTTCGGCCCTGCTCTCGCTGCTCGCAACCACGGGCAAGGTCATCAGCAACAAGAATACGCTGCCGATTCTCGACTACTTCCTCATGGAGCTCAACGGCAACGAACTGAAAGTCACCACCTCGGACCTCGAAACCACGCTCATCGGGTCCATCACGGTCGACAGCGTCGAGAGCGAGGGCACCATCGCCGCCCCGGGCAAACTGATGCTCGACTCGCTGAAGGAGTTCCCCGAGCTGCCGCTGACCATCGACGTGAACGACAAGAGCTGGGAAATCAAAATCAACTGGAAGAGCGGCTCCCTGTCGATTCCCGGCGCCAGCGCCGTGAGCTATCCCGCCGTTCCGACGCTCAGCGCCGAGAAGAAGGAGCTCGAGCTCGACGTCGACGTGCTGGTCAACGGCATCAACAAGACGATTTTCGCCACGGCCGACGACGAGCTGCGTCCCGTCATGAACGGCATCTTCATCAACTTCAGCCCCACGGCGCTCACCTTCGTCGGAACCGACGCCCACAAGCTGGTGAAGTATGAATCGGAGCGCGAGACCGACATCAACGCCTCGTTCATCCTGCCCAAGAAGCCGGCCAACCTGCTCAAGTCGGTGCTGCTCAAGGAGGAGGATGCCATCAAGGTGGCCTTCGATTCGAAGAACGCCCTCTTCACGCTCAAGAACCACACGCTCGTCTGCCGGCTCATCGAGGGCAACTACCCGAACTACAACGCCGTCATCCCGGCCAACAACCCCAACAAGGTGCTCGTCGACCGCATCGAACTGGTCAACGGCATCAAGCGCGTGGCCGTCTGCTCGAACCCGACGACCAACCTCATCCGCATGGACATCGAGGAGAACCGCATCAACCTCACGGCACAGGACATCGACTTCTCGGTGTCGGCCAACGAGACGATTTCGTGCAGCTACGACGGACAGCCCATCACCATCGGCTTCAAGTCGACCTTCCTGGTCGAGATTCTCTCCAACATCGAGACTCCGACGGTGGTCATCGAACTGGCCGACTCGACGCGCGCCGGCGTCTTCAAGCCCGTATACGACGAGAAGCAGAGCAACACGTCGCTCATGCTGCTCATGCCGATGATGATTAACGCATAGGGAGGGCGCCGATGAAACTCAAGCTCAAACGGCCCATCGTCTTCTTCGACCTCGAAACCACGGGGGTCGACGCCTCGAAGGACCGCATCGTCGAGGTGTCGATGATTAAGATTATGCCCGACGGCGAGGAAATCTGCAAGACGCGCAAGCTCAACCCGGGGATGCACATCCCCGAGGAGGCGACGGCCATCCACGGCATCACGGACGAGGATGTGAAGGATTGCCCGACCTTTGCCCAGGTGGCCAAGTCGCTCGCGCAGTTCCTACAGGGGTGCGACTTCGGCGGCTTCAACTCCAACCGCTTCGACCTGCCGCTGCTCGTCGAGGAGTTCATGCGTGCGGGCGTCGAGGTGGACTTCAAGCGCCGCCGCTTCATCGACGTGCAGAACATCTTCCACAAGAAGGAGCAGCGCACGCTGGTGGCCGCCTACAAGTTCTACTGCGACAAGGACCTTACAGACGCCCACTCGGCCGAAGCCGACACGCGGGCGACCTACGAGGTGCTGCAGGCGCAGCTGGACCGCTATCCCGACCTGGAGAACGACGTCGATGCTCTGGCCGAATACTCCTCGCGGGGTGAATCGGCCGACTATGCGGGCCGCATTCTCTACAACGAGAAGGGCGAGGAGGTCTTCGGGTTCGGCAAGTACAAGGGGCGTTCGGTGGCGGAGGTCTTCGCCCACGAACCGAGCTACTACGCCTGGATGATGAACGGCGACTTTCCGCTCTATACCAAGCGGGTCATCACCGAAATCCGCTGCCGCGAAAAAACGAAATGAACAGGAAGATGAAGCGACTTTGTGCGACCCTGCTGCTGTTAGGCACCCTCTGCTGCGCCCACGCGGCCGAGAAATCGCCGACAATCGTCTATATCAACGGCTCGAAGTACTACATCCACACCGTGCAGGCGGGCGAGACGCTCTACTCGCTCGCCCGTGAATACGGAGTGGGGGAGCAGGTGATTGTCGAGAACAACCCCTCGGTTGCCCAGGGGCTGAAGGCCGACGCGCGGCTCAAGATACCGTTCATGGCCGAGGCCCCGGAGGCCAAACCCTCGGAGCGCAAGCTGAAGAAGACCTTCGACATGCACTACGTCCGCAAGGGCGAGACGCTCTACGCCATCTCGCGCCGCTACGCCATCTCCATCCAGACCATCCTCGAGGACAACCCCAACCTCGACCCCACCCATCTGCGCCCCGACGAGCGGATTCTGATTCGCCGCAAGGAGAGCGGCAAGGGGAGTGAAGCACAACGGCAGGCCGAGTGGGAAGCCTACCGCACGGCGCTGAACAGCGTCGCCGAAAAGGGCTATGCCTACCACATCGTGCGCCCGGGCGAAACCTTCTACTCGCTCTCGCGCCGCTTCGGCACGACCGAAGAGGAGCTCTCGCGGCTCAACAACGGACTGCAGCCCGCCGACCTGAAGGCCGGAGCGATGCTCAAGATTCCGAGCGACGAGCCGGCAGCCCCGGCCCCGGCCGTCGATTCGCTGAGCGTTGCGCACCCCGACTCGGCCGCCGCACGGCAGCTTCCCGAGGTCACGTTCCGCGCCCTGCGCCGCTCCGAGCCGCTCGATGTCGCCCTGATGCTCCCCATCTCGGTCAAGGGTCGCGCCAACAGCAACTACCTCGAATTCTACCAGGGCTTCCTGCTGGGGCTCGAGCAGGTGAAGCAGCGTTACGGATACTCGGTCGAGCTCACCTTCTATAATACGGGCCGCGACTCGGCCGCCATCGACCGCATCGTCTCCTCGCCCGACTTCGCCCGCAACCGGCTCATCGTGGGCCCGGTCTACGAGGATGAGCTCTATCCCGTGGTCCGCTACGCCGAGGAGCACGACGTCCCGGTGGTCACGCCGCTGGCCAACATCGAGGCGCTCCACAGCGACGCCCTCTTCCAGATGGCGGCCGACCCGGCGCTCAAGTACGACAAGGTGGCCGAACTGCTCAACGGCAACCGCCGCGTGACGCTCATTTACGCGGGCAGCACCGACAAGGAGTTCGAGCAGGAGGTGCTCGCGCTGCTGGGCGACCGACCCTTCACGCGCTACAACTACCGCTACGAACACCCCTCCGTCCGCCGGGCCAACAGTCCGAGCGACCTCACGCCGCTGCTGCAGAACAAGGAGAAGAACGTCTTCGTCATCATGGCCGAGAACGAGGTCGACGTCGACCGCATCCTGGCGGCTATCGCCTCGGCCGATACGAGCATCACAAGCCGCGGCCTGACGGCGCCATCGTTCGTCGTGCTGGGCAACGCCCGCTGGCACCGCTTCGGCAACATCGACCGCACGATGTTCTTCAAGGACCGCCTGGTCTTCGTCTCGACCTACCACGCCAAGCGCGACGCCGAGGTCATCGCCTCGTTCGACAGCGACTACATCCGTGCCTTCGGGGCGCTGCCGACGCTCTACTCCTATCGTGGATACGACGCGGCGATGATTTTCTGCCCCGCCATGTACGGCGACATCGAAAACGACCTGGAGAATACCACCTACACGCCGCTGCAGACGACCTACCGCTTCCAGCGCGAGGAGGGGGGCAGCCACGTGAACCGCAACTGGACCCGGGTCAACTACAACAGCGACTATACCATCACCATCGAATAACGCCATGGCCTCACTGACGAACGGCATTCCCGAAAAGACCATCGAGCGGTTGAGCGAATACCGCCGCACGCTGCTCTCGTGCCACAAGCAGGGCATCACGCACATCTTCTCCCACGTGCTTGCGGGCATCCACGGCATCACGGCCGTGCAGGTGCGCCGCGACCTGATGCTCATCGGCTTCTCGAGCGACACGAAGAAGGGCTACGACGTGCAGGTGCTCATCGAATACATCGGCAAGATTCTCGACAGCCCGTCGCCGATGAACATCGCCGTGCTGGGTATGGGCCATCTGGGCCAGGCCATCACCAAATACTTCAACGGCAAGGGGCTCAATCTGAAAATCACGGCCGCCTTCGACGTCGACCCCGAGAAGGTGGGCAAAACCATCGACGGCATTCCCTGCTACCACATGGATTCGTTCGAGGAGATTGCCGAGGAGCGCGACATCAGCATCGTGATTGTCTCCTCGCCGACGAAGGTGGCCCCGCAGCTCGTCCTGCCCATCATCAATGCGGGCATCCGCGGCGTGCTGAACTTCACCTCCACGCCGCTCAACTTTCCACAGGGCATCATCGTCGAGAACTACGACATCACCACACTGCTCGAAAAGGTCGCCTACTTCGTCAAGGAGTCCGAGGAGAACAGCAACAACAGCTGAACGGCACGATGAGGGTATTCTACGGTTTCGATGCACTGCCGCGGTTCAGCGAGCCGGCCGTGACGGTGGGTTCGTTCGACGGTGTTCATCTGGGTCATCAGGCGCTGCTTGCACGGCTGTGCGAGGAGGCCCGCGCCACGGGCGGCGAGAGCATCGTGCTGACGTTCGACCCCCATCCGCGCATCACGCTGGGGCGCACCAACGGGTTCCGCCAGCTGACGACGCTCGACGAAAAGCTCGCGCTGCTCGAGAGTCTGGGCATTGACGACGTGATTGTCATTCCCTTCGACCGCGCCTTCAGCGCCCTCTCGGGCCGGGAGTTCATCGAGCGCTACCTCAAGGGGCGCATCGGCACGCGGACGCTCGTCGTCGGCTACAACCACCGCTTCGGCCACGACCGCTACGACTGCCGTACGGCAGCGGACTGCGGACTGAGGATTGTCCAGGTGGACGAGCGCGAAGTGGAGGGACACCACGTCAGCTCGACGGTCATCCGGCGGCTGCTCGACGCGGGCGATACGGCCGAGGCGGAGCGGCTGCTCGGACATCCGGTACAGGTTACGCCGCGCCCCGCACAAAAGCCGTAGGCACAGAGCCGGCGGGCGATACATTCCTACGCAAGACGAACAACACACGATAAATCAATGCTTTCACACGATTGTCAAATCCGGGTCTGGTACAAGCATACCGACCAGATGGCCATCTGCCACCATTCGAACTACATCTGCTACTACGAGGCGGCACGCAGCGAACTGATGCGGGCGCTGGGCATGTCCTTTGCCGAGGTGGAGCGGCGCGGCATCATGATGCCGATTCTCGAGGTGCAGTCGAAGTACCGCAAGCCGGCCTACTACGACGAGCTGCTCACCGTGCGGATTATCCTCCGCGAGCTCCCCTCGACGCGCGTCAACTTCTTCTACGAAATCTACAACGAGCGGGGCGAACTCATCAACACGGGCATGACGCAGCTGGGCTTCATCCACAGCGACACGCGCCGTCCGTGCCGCTGTCCGGAGTGGTACCTCGACCTGCTGCGCAGCCGCTGGGTCGAAGAGTAACCCGGGAGGGCAGCCGGCCGTAACCGCACAAAAAAAGGAGACGTTCACCCGCAGGTGAACGTCTCCTTTACATATGTCCCGACCGGGAACTACTTCTCAATGAGCGAAATCGAACGCTGGATGAAGTCCGTCAGGTTCTTGCCCTTCAGCATGCCGTTGGTCAGCAGCGCCAGGTCGATAATCTGCTTTACGAGCTTGTTGCCAGCACCGATTTCGCGCAGCCGCTCGTCGCGCTCGTCACGCAGCGTGACGACCTTCTTCGAGAGCTCCTCGCGCATCGACTTCTCCTCGGCCGTGAGGTCGGCCTCCTTCTTCTCCTTGATGACCTCCTCGAAGCGCTTCTCCTCGGCAACGGCGGCGTCGATTTTCTTGGTCGTCGTCTTGAGCTTGTCGCCGTAGGCCTTCTCGACATCGGCCAGGATGTCGATGACAATCGGGTGGTTGGCATTCACGGCAATGGTGAACGAGTCGGGCATCTGGCCGTAGAACTGGCTCATGCCACCGCCGCTCACGCGGGCCATCTCCTTCATACGACGCATGAACTCGTTCTGGGTGATGACCACAGGCGCCTCGTCGGGCGACATCGCCTCGAAGGAGATGTTGTAGTGAATTTTCTCGTCCTTGGGCATCTGGCTCTCGAAGACGGGACGCATCAGCTCCTGCTGCGCCTCGGTGAGCGACATCTTGAGGGCATCCTCCTTCTGAATCAGCTTCTCCACAACGTCGCTGTCCACACGCTCGAAGCGGCAGTCGGTGTGCTTCGACTCGTACCAGTTGATGTAGTGGCTGTCGAGCTGTCCGTCGAGCACCAGCACGTCGTAGCCCTTGCTCTTGGCCGACTCGAGGAAGGCGTGCTTCTCCTCGGGGTCATCCACATAGAGGAAGATGAGCGTCTTGTTCTTGTCGGTCTGGTTCTCCTTGACCAGGTCGGTATACTCCGTTGCGGTGAAGTACTTGCCGTCGACATTCTTCCAGAGCATGAACTCCTGCGCCTTCTCGGCGAACTTCTCGTCCGTGAGGATTCCATACTCGATGAAAATCTTCAGGTCGTCCCACTTCGACTCGTAGTCGGCACGCATCGTGGTGAAGAGCTCCTTCAGACGGTCGGCCACCTTGCGGGTGATGTAGCTCGAAATCTTTTTCACGTTGGCATCGCTCTGCAGGTAGCTGCGCGATACGTTCAGCGGGATGTCGGGCGAGTCGATGACACCGTGCAGCAGCGTCAGGTACTCGGGAACGATACCCTCGACCTGGTCCGTCACGTAGACCTGATTCGAGTAGAGCTGAATCTTGTTCTTCTGAATCTCGAAGTTGTTGCGAATCTTCGGGAAGTAGAGGATACCGGTCAGGTGGAACGGGTAGTCGATGTTCAGATGGATGTAGAAGAGCGGGTCTTCGCCCGTGGGGTAGAGCTCGTGGTAGAACTCCTTGTACTGCTCGGGCGTGATGTCCGAAGGCTTGCGCGTCCACAGCGGGTCGGTATCGTTGATGATGTTGTCCTTCTCCGTGTCGACGTACTTGCCGTCCTTCCACTCCTTGACCTTGCCGAAGGCGATGGGCACGGGCAGGAAGCGGCAATACTTGCGCAGCAGCTCCTCGACCTTCGAATCCTCGGCATACTCGAGCGTATCGTCGGCCAGATGGAGCACGATGGTCGTACCGCGGTCACGCTGCTCGTCGGTCTCTTCCATCTCGAACTCGGGCGAGCCCTCGCAGCTCCAGTGCACGGTCTTGGCACCCTCGCGGTAGGAGCGGGTGAAGATTTCGACCTTGTCGGCCACCATGAACGACGAGTAGAAGCCCAGTCCGAAGTGACCGATAATCGCCTGATTCTTGTACTTCTCCATGAACTCCTCGGCACCCGAGAAGGCAATCTGGTTGATGTAGCGCTCGACCTCGTCGGCCGTCATGCCCACGCCGCGGTCGGTCACCGTGAGGGTCTTGGCCGCCTTGTCGGCCGCCACACGAATCGTCAAATCGCCTAGTTCACCCTTCACCTCGCCAATCGACGAGAGGGTCTTGAGCTTCTGCGTGGCATCCACCGCATTGGAAATCAGCTCGCGCAGGAAGATTTCATGGTCCGAATAGAGGAACTTCTTGATTACGGGGAATATGTTTTCCGTCGTAACTCCGATTTTTCCGTTTTTCATAGCTTTATCGTTGAATTATATTTTTTTCGTCGACCCGACATGCTTCAAACTGTATGCCAGCAGCCTTTCCATGACAGAATGTCAGCCGCGACTGCCAAAAGCGCACCGCATATTGACCGGATGCGAACAAACGAGTATCTTTGCATGACAACCCAATCAAACGATACGACCATGGATTTTCTGCAAATTGCCAAACGGCGGTACGCATGCCGCCAATATCAGGACCGGAAGGTCGAACCCGAGAAGCTCGAGGCGATTCTCGAGGCGGGCCGCGTCGCCCCCACGGGGGCCAACCGGCAGCCGCAGCGGCTCATCGTCGTCGAATCGGCCGAGGGCATGGAGCGCCTGGCGCGCTGCACGCGCGATTTCAAGGCCCCCTGCGCCATCATCGTCTGCGCCGACACCGACGAGGTGTGGTGCCGCAAATACGACGGCAAGAAAATCGGCGACATCGACGCCTCCATCGTCACCGACCACATGATGCTCATGGCGGCGAGCCTCGGCCTCGACACGCTCTGGGTCTGCATGTTCAAGCCCGACGCCGTGCGCGAGGAGTTTGCGCTGCCGCCCCACGTCGAGCCGGTCAACATCCTCTTCATCGGCTACGGAGCCGGCGAGCCGGCCTCTTCTGAACGGCACGACCAGACGCGCAAGCCGCTCTGCGAAACGGTCTTCCACGAGACCTACGGCGCGAAATAAGCCGCACGCCGCAGCATCAGAACGCAACAAACCCCGCCTTCTTTCCAGAAAGGCGGGGTTTGCGTTTGATTGCCGGGGTCCGACCCGATGCAGGCCGTTACTCCTGCCGGGCAGCCGGAGTCTCCGCCTGCGCCCCGGCCGCGGCGGCTGCGGCGGCCTCGACGTCGGCACGGCTGCGGCTGCTCGTCACGAGATAGACGCCGCCGAAAATCAGCACGACCGAGAGGATTTTCGTCAGGTTGAAGGTATCCATGCCCCAGCATACGGCCACGATGCTGGCCACGAGCGGCTGCACGTAGTTGTACATGCCGGCGACGGTCGGCCGCAACAGGCGCTGTCCGACGATGACCAGAATATAGCTGAGGAAGGTGCTGCCCACGACGATGAAGAAGAGGGCGCCGATGTCACGCAGCGGCAGGGCCGACCACTCGGTCTCTACCACGTTGTGCAGCGAGAAGGGGAGCACGCAGATGAACGAATAGGTGAACATCCACTTCATGATGGTGACGGGTGAGTAGCGGTTGACGAAGTTCTTGAAGAGGACGATGTAGAGCGCGTAGCAGAGCTGGGCGAAGAGCACCAGCAGGTCGCCCAGAATGAAGTTGCTGCCGCGGGGCGCCGCCTCGACGGGATGGCTGCCGCCGAAAATCAGCAGCAGGGCGCCCGCAGCACCGGCAATGATGCCCAGCACCTTCCGGCTGGTGATGGGCTCGCCCAGGAAGATGGCGGCCAGAATCATGGCCAGCAGCGGCATGCTGGTGGTGATAATCGAGGCATCGACCGGCGAGGTCAACCCCACGCCGAAGATGAAGCTGCCCTGATTGAAGACAATGGCCAGCAGCGAGGCGGCGAAGAGCTTCGCATGGTCGCGCAGCGGCACACGCTCGCGACGCTGGAAGAACGAAAAGAGCCAAAACAGCACCATCGCTCCGCAGATGCGCAAATCGGTGACCAGCAGCGGCACCATGATGCCTCCGGCCATGACCAGCTTGGCAAGCGGCGACATGAGGCCCCACATGACATTGGCGCCCAGCATGGCGCCGTGACCTTTCCAACTTTTCTCGGTATTCATACCCTCCATTTTCAAAAAGACCCATAAAATTATGCATTTTGGAAACCGGGTGTTCTCCCGAAGCCGAAATAAATTATTCAAAAAGGCCTCGCCGGCCTCCATTCCGACCACGAAGAAACCCTCTCCGATGTGCGGAGAGGGCTTCTTCGTTCAACCGGCCACATTATAATAATAAAACGTGCGGTTGGTCAATTACCATACGGGCTCACACCGACTTCCGGGCCCACAGACGGAAGCGCATCCGCCACTTGCCGCCGGGTTCGATGGCCCGGAAGCCATGTTCGGCCGGATTGGCGGCGTTGGGGGCATCGGTCCACCACGACTGCGGCTCGGGGCAGCAGTAGGGTACATGCCCGCCGTTGTTCCAGAGCGTCCAGTAGATGGTCTGTTCGTCGGCTTCGTAGAAGGTCCGTACCCCCGTCCGGAGGTTCTCGACCAGCGCTCCGCGGAAGGGGCGCCCGTCGACGTCGATTTCACGCACGGTGAATGCAGCCTCGATGGGGTCGCACTCCGTCACGCGCAGCCCTTCGCTGCGCAGCCGGGCAAAGTTCTCGGGAAGGGCAAAGGTGCGCCCCGTCGGGATGTTGCGCCCGTTGAGCTCGACCTGCTCGCCGACGGCCATGCGGAGTACGTAATCCTCGGCTCCGCCGTCGGCGAAGGGAATCCGCATCGGCGTATGGAACCCCACACCTATGGGCATCGCCTCCCGGCTCCGGTTGGCGAAGAAGACCTCCTGCTCGAGGCCATCGGCCGTCAGGCGGAAGGATATCTTGCACTTGAACTCGTGCGGGAAGTCGCGGAAAATCGCGTCGTTGCCCGCATTGGAGTAGTAGCGGCACTCGAGGAATACCTCCTCGTCCGTCTCCCACGCCTTCGAGACGGCGAAGGGCTGACTCTTGAGGATTCCGTGGTGGTAATGGTGCTCCTTGACCTGCGTGATGGGCAGGTGGTAGGTGCGTCCGCCGAAGGTGAAGGTGCCGTCCGCAATGCGGTTGGGCGGAAAGAGCACCGGCAGGCCGAAGACGTGGGGACGCCCCTTGAAGGTCTCGATTTCATCGGCCGCAGGGGTACGCAGAATCTCCACGCCGAGCCGCACGTTGGCCAGCCGCACAAGGTTGGCCCCGAAGCCCGGAATGAGCAGCGCCTCGTAGTCGCCCTTGCCGAACTCCACGGCCTGCAGCCCGTGCCAGTCGATACAGCGCAGCATCGCCTAGAGCAGCTTTTCGATTTTGGCGGCCAGCGCCTCCTTCGAGCAGGCGCCCACCTGCTTGTCGACCAGTTCGCCCTTCTTGAGGAAGATGATGGTCGGGATGTTGCGCACGCCGTACTTCATCGTCAGCTCGTCGTTCTCCTCGACGTCGCACTTGCCGACGAGCACGCGGCCCTCGTATGCGGCGGCCAGTTCGTCGACGATGGGCGACATCATGCGGCAGGGACCGCACCACTCGGCCCAGAAATCGATTACTACCGGAAGTTCCGAAGAGAGAACTTCCTGAACATTCTCCTTGTTGATTGCTAATGCCATAACTGTATGAATTTTAGTTTTATCGGTTTGTTTACATAATGGAATACCTGATGCTGTGGTCATCCAGATAGGAGACCAGTTCGCGGGTGATGCCCACCTTGTAGCTCTTCGAGAAGAGGTTGAGCGACACCTGCGATTCGCGGTCGTAGAGGTTCAGCCGCAGGACGGTCTGCCCCTTCGACTCCCGCACACGCGCCGCCAGCTCGTCGATGAGCGTGCGCGTCACCTCCTCGACGGGCAGCTGGACGTGCATCTCCTTGATGGACTCGCTCAGTTCCGAGAGCTGCATCATCGAGACAATCTTGAACTCCAGCTCCTTGTCGTTGTAGGGGCGCGGCTGCACCTTGCCTCGTATGAAGAGGAAGTAATCCGTATAGAGGTACTTGCGGAAATTCTCGTAATCCTTGCCGAAGAGGGCGAACTCGTGCGTTCCGTTGTAGTCCTCGAGCGTGAACTTGCCCCACGGCTTGCCGTTCTTCGTCAGCAGGTTCTGCACGCTGATGACCATGCCAGCCACCGCAATCTCCTGCCCCTTGAGCGCCTCGAGGTTCTGCAGTTCCGAGAGCTGCGTCTTGCACATGTTGCGCATGATGATGGCGTAGTCGTCGAGCGGATGGGCCGAGAGGTAGAGGCCGATGACCTCGCGCTCCTTGTTGAGCGTCTCGAGCTGGCTCCAATCGGCGCAGGCCGGCACGAGCGGATGCTGTATGTCGACATGGTCGTCCCCGCCGAAGAGACTCTGCTGGGCGTTGTTCTTCTCGACCTGGAAGCGCTGTCCGTAGCGCATCAGCTGCTCGAGGAAGGTCATGCCGCTGCTCTCGCGGGCATCCGCACCGAAGAACTTGCAGCGCGGGAAGCCCGAAATCGAGTCGAAGGCTCCGGCATAGGCCAGATTCTCGAGGCATTTTCGGTTGACCAGGCTGAAGTTGACCCGCTCGACAAAGTCGTAGATATCCTTGAAGCGGCCGTTCGCCTCGCGCTCGGCGATGATGCTGTCGACGGCCGCCTCGCCGACACCCTTCACGGCCGCCATGCCGAAGCGCACGTCGCCCGCCGCATTGGCCGAGAAGGTACGCATCGACTCGTTGATGTCGGGCCCGAGCACGGGGATGTCCATCCGCTTGCACTCGTTCATGTAGATGGTCAGCTGGTCGACGTTCGCCAGGTTTCGGCTCAGCACCGCCGCCATGTACTCCGACGGGTAGTTGGCCTTGAGGTAGGCCGTCTGGAAGGCGACCCACGAGTAGCACGTCGCGTGCGACTTGTTGAAGGCGTAGGAGGCGAACTTCTCCCAGTCGGCCCAGATTTTCTCGAGCACCTTGGGGTCGTGGCCGTTCTTCGTACCGCCGGCAATGAACTTGGGCTTCAGCGCGTCGAGCTTGTCCTTGAGCTTCTTACCCATCGCCTTGCGCAGCGTGTCCGACTCGCCGCGGGTGAAGTTGGCCAGAAGACGCGACAGCAGCATGACCTGCTCCTGGTAGACCGTCACGCCGTACGTATCCTTTAGATACTTCTCCATGACGGGGATGTCGTAGACAATCGGGCTGCGTCCGTGCTTGCGGGCGATGAAGTCGGGAATGTAGTCCATCGGGCCCGGACGGTAGAGGGCATTCATGGCGATGAGGTCCTCGAAGGTCGAGGGCTGCAACTCGCGCAGGTATTTCTGCATGCCGGCCGACTCGAACTGGAACGTGCCGACGGTGCGGCCCTCGCTGTAGAGCTTGTAGGTGGCCGGGTCGGTGATAATCGAGAAGTCGTCGATGTCGACCTTGATGCCCTTCGTCTGGCGGATGTTCTCCAGCGCATCCTTGATGATGGAGAGGGTCTTCAGACCGAGGAAGTCCATCTTGATAAGGCCCGTATCCTCGATGACCGAACCCTCGTACTGCGTGACGAGCATCTTCTCGCCCGTCACCTTGTCGTCGGCCGTCGAGACGGGAACCCAGTCGGTGATGTCGTCACGGCAGATGATGGTGCCGCAGGCATGCACGCCCGTATTGCGGACGTTGCCCTCGAGCATCTTGGCATAGCGAATCGTATCGCGCAGCACGGGGTTGTCCGACTGCTCGGCCGCCTTCAGCTCGGGCACCAGCTCGATGGCCTGCGAGAGGTTCTTGACCGCCTTGCCGTCGGGCGTCTTGTCGGGCACCAGCTTGCACAGACGGTCCGATTCGGCGAGCATGAGCTTCTCGACGCGCGCCACATCCTTGATGGCCAGCTTGGTGGCCATCGTACCGTAGGTGATGATGTGTGCCACCTTCTCCTTGCCGTACTTCTGGGTCACCCAGTTGAGCACGCGGCCGCGGCCGTCATCGTCGAAGTCGACGTCGATATCGGGCAGCGAGATACGGTCGGGATTGAGGAAACGCTCGAACAGCAGGTCGTAGGCAATCGGGTCAATCTGCGTGATGCCGAGGCAGTAGGCTACGGCCGAACCGGCCGCCGAACCACGGCCCGGACCCACCGATACGTCGAGCTCCTCGCGCGCCGCGCGGATGAAGTCCTGCACGATGAGGAAGTAGCCCGGGAAACCCATCGTCTTCATGATGTGCAGCTCGAACTTCAGCCGCTCGGACTGTTCGTCGGTCAGCTGCTCGCCGTAGCGCTTGTGGGCGCCAATCATCGTCAGATGGCCCAGATAGTCGGCCTCGAGCTTGATGCGGTAGAGCTTGTCATAGCCGCCCAGCTTCTCGATTTTCTTGCGGCCCTCCTCCTCCGACATCACCACGTTGCCGTGCTCGTCGCGCGTGAACTCGTCGTAGAGGTCCTGCTCCGTATAGCGGGCGCGGTACTCCTCCTCGGTGCCGAATTCGGCCGGAATCTCGAAGGTCGGCATGATGGGGGCGTGGTCAATCGAGTAGCACTCCACCTGATTGCAGATATCGACCGTCGTGGCCATCGCCTCGGGGTCGCTCTCGCCGAAGATGGAGGCCATCTCGGCCGTCGTCTTCAGCCACTCCTGCTTCGAGTAGAGCATGCGCTTGGGGTCGTCGAGGTCCTTGCCCGTCGAGAGGCAGATGAGGCGATCGTGCGCCTCGGCATTGTCCTCGTCGACGAAGTGCACGTCGTTCGTGCAGACCATCCTCACGCCGTACTTGGCCGCCAGGCGGCGCAGATGCTCGTTCACCTTCAGCTGCATGGGATAGGCCTCGTGGTTGGCGCGCTCGACGGTGGCCTTGTGCAGCTGCAGCTCGAGGTAATAGTCCTCGCCGAAGACACCCTTGTGCCAGCGAATCGACTCCTCGGCCTTATCGAAATCGTCGGCCGTAATGGCGCGCGGCACCTCGCCCGCCAGACAGGCCGAGCAGCAGATAAGCCCCTCATGGTACTTCTCGATTTCGGCGCGGTCGGTACGCGGGCGCATGTAGAAACCCTCGGTCCACGCCTTCGAGACGATTTTTATCAGGTTGTGGTAGCCCTTCAGATTCTTGGCCAGCAGGATGAGGTGGTAGCCGCTCTGGTCGGGCTTGCCCTCCTTGTCGCTCAGCCGGCGGCGCGCGACGTAGACCTCGCAGCCGATGATGGGCTTGAAGGCCATCTTGCGGTGCAGCTCCTCGAGCTGCCGCTCGCACGCGGCGATTTCGGCCGAAGCGTCGCCGCCGGCCGCCTCCGCCGTCCCTTCGCGAAGCTCCGCCAGGTGTTTCTCGCACTCGGCAGCCTTGTCCTTGAGTTTGCCCTTGACCTTCTTGACGTAGTTGTAGAACTCCTTGATACCGAACATGTCGCCATGGTCCGTGATGGCGATTCCGGGCTGACCGTCGGCCATGGCCTTGTCAACGAGGCGCTGGATGCTCGCCTGACCGTCGAGAATCGAATATTGGGAGTGTACGTGCAGATGGACGAACTGGGGCATTTCACTTCAGATTTTTCGTGAACAAAGATAACTCATTTTCCCGACAAAATCGGGAGCCGCTGTTGCATTTTATCAACAAATTGCTTATCTTTAAGTAGCCGAAAAGGCAGCAAACCTAAAACCGAACAGCCATGAAAGAGGAATCGCAGATTGTATTGGCGGAGTACAACACGCTCATGGAGGCCGAAATAGCCAAGTCGATGCTCGACAGCGCCGGCATCGAGTCGACAATCCGCAACGAATACATGTCGACCATCTATCCCATCGGCACGATGCCCGCCCAGCTCGTCGTCCGCAAGGAGGATTTCGAGCGGGCGCAGGACCTGCTGCGCCACCGTTAGCCGCACAGACCAAGGGAGCCGTTCTGCAGTGAACGGCTCCCTTCACACTTCACGGCGCGACCGGCACTCTCCGACACGCCCCGTATTGCGCACGGCGGGGCGAAGGTTCGCTGTTTGCCCCCGTCCCGCCGTCGTTTCAGCCCGCCTCCGCCGGCGGGATATCGCGTCGAGGGCCCTCCGCCCTCGATGTTCGTTCCATCAGCTGCCCGTATAATAGACCCGATAGGAGTACTCGCTGGCCACCGGCTTGCCGTCGATGCGCCGCGGCGTCCATTTGCCCTCGCTCTTGCGGATGACGCGCACCACGTCGCGCACCAGCTTCTGGTCGGGGAAATCCGACGCCTCGAGGATGGTGATGCGGCCGTCGGACTCGACGCGGAAGCGAACCACGAGCTGCCCTTCGGCCTTGGACGAACCCGCATTGGCGAAGTAATGCATGTGCGTGCGCGCCCACTGATGGAAGCTCTTGTCGGGCGTCTCTCCCATGAAGAGCAGCGGGTCGCCATCCTGCTTGCGGGCAATCTTCTCGACGGGCAGGCGCAGCTGCAGCCCCAGCTCCGCCTCACACGGACGGCCGCCGCGCGTTGCGGGGGTCCAGGCCTCGAGGCTGTCGAGCGCCTGCTCCAGCACGCGGCGCGTAGTCTCCGTAGCCGGCTCCACGTCGCGGAAATCGCGCCCCTGACACGTCCGGTCCATGTAGCGCCACGCCGTCGGACGTCCCGTCGTATCGATGACCGTCCGCACGTAGACCACCGGCGAGAGGTCGGCCGCCTTGACCTCCTCGGCCAGCGCAATCTGCTCGGCCTCGCTCACCAGACGGACGATGAAGCGCTGGGGAGCCGTCCCCTGGAAGAGGGGAGGCGTCTGTTCGGGAGCAGACGCTTCAGTCTGCTGCGCCGTCGCGACACCGCCCGAAAGGAGCAGCGCCGCCAGAATCGAAATCCGAATTTTCAGGTTCATATACCTGTGATGGTTTGATTCGTTCTCCGCATTTGCCCGGTCTCGGGCCGCACCGGCGTCATCGTTTGCACCCGCTACATCATTATTATCGTTCACCCCGGCCGCGGGCCGGGCCCGACCACGTCTACTCGTTCCAGATGCGCCACGAGGCTTCGGCCTGCACGTGGAGCATCAGCTCGCCGTTGAGCGTCCGTGCCCCGCGCTGGCGGCCGTAATCGAGAAACTGCGTGAGCGGGGGATTGTAGACCAGGTCGAAGAGGCGGTGCGCCGGCGTTACATAGCCGTAGGGGATGCGCGGAGCCTCGTTGACGGCAGGGTAGGTGCCTACAGGCGTTGCATTGATTATCAAGTGCGAACGCTCGACCACCTCACACGGAAGATTATCATACGTATAATCACCCCGCGCCGCATCGCGCGACACCAGACGGTAGGGTATTCCCCACTGCGCAAGCGCATACTGTACGGCCTGCGACGCCCCGCCCGTACCCAGCACGAGCGCCTCGTCGGGCAGCTCGCCGTCAAGCAGCTGCGTCAGCGAGGCATATATCCCCTCCACGTCGGTGTTGTAGCCGCAGAGCCGACCCCCGGCCGTGCGCTTCACGCAGTTGACCGCTCCGATGCACTGCGCCTCGAAGCTGAGCTCGTCGAGCAGCGGGAGGATAGACCGTTTGTAGGGAATCGTCACGTTGAAGCCGCAAAGCTCCGGCTCGCGCTCCAGCAAATCGCGCACCCCGTCGACCGACGGAAGTTCGTAAAGCGCATAGGAGCAGTCGTCGAGCCCCTCGCGGCGGAACTTTTCCGCGAAATAGGCTGCCGAAAAGGAGTGGGCGAGGGTACGCCCGACCAGTCCGAAGCGTCGCATGGGGCTACTCCTCCTTTCCCTGCCGCTTCATGATGATGCGGCCCGCCAGTTCGATGGCATAGATAAGCAGAAATCCCACGATGCAGAGCACGACGGCCTCTGCCACCTGGGCATCGAGCTGCGTGAGCGCCTCGAAGCGGCCCGGCAGGACGTTGCGCTCGACGAGCGGCTGCAGCTCGCCGTGGCTGTCGACATACATCTCGGTCACCTCCTTCCAGGGCCACACCTTGTTGAGCGACCCGAGCATGAAGCCCATGAGCAGCGTCACCGTGATGTCGTGCCAGTGCTTGAGCAGCCACGAGAGCAGGTGCGAGAAGCTGATGATGCCCGCAACGGCGCCGACGGCGAAGGTCAGCAGCACGGGGATGTTCAGGTCGCCGACCGCCTGCATGATGAACTGGTACTTGCCGAGCAGCAGCAGGATGAAGGCGCCCGAGATGCCGGGCAGAATCATCGCGCAGATGGCAATCGCACCCGAGAGGAGGATGAACCACCACGTATCGGGCGTCTCCGTGGGCGAAGCAATCGTAATCCACCACGCCACGACGACGCCGACGAGCATCGACAGCACGTTCTGCACGTTCCACTTGCCCACCTGCTGGGCGACCAGCAGCGCCGAGGCGACAATCAGTCCGAAGAAGAAGGACCAGATGGCGATGGTGTGGTGCGTGAGCAGATAGGTCATCAGCCGCGCGAGCGAGAAGATGGAGATGGCGATGCCCAGCAGCACGGCGCAGAGGAAGCGGCCGTTGATGTGGCGCCAGAATTCGGCCAGGCGGAAGGTGAAGAGCAGCTTGAGCGCCTGCATGTTGATGCTCTTGATGGAGTCGATGAGCTCCTCGTAGATGCCCGAGATGAAGGCGATGGTTCCGCCCGAGACACCGGGAACGACATCGGCCATTCCCATGGCACACCCCTTGAGGGTCAGAATAAGGTATTGATGAAATTTCATCGTCAGCAGAATTTGCGCAAAGTTAATCAAAATCTATGGAAAAACCTCCAAAATTCGGCAGATTAACGCAATGTAATCTGTGAATTAAGTAGTTAGGAGAAAATCGCGGAAGTTGGATAGAGGGCTGAATAGCGTTTCAAAGCGGATTGGAGAAAGAGAACGGTTTCCTAATCGTTACCCGTCAGAAATGCAGATTTAACACTCTCCGTCCCGTTTGTGCCGTTCTGCATAGGTTTGCTTGTCAAGGTTTAACTCGTTGATTTATAGTTTTGCACTCAAAAAAGAACGAGTATGACAAGGAGTACATTTCGCGTGCTGTTCTATGCGAACGGCAGCAAGGAGAAGAACGGAATTGTCCCCATCATGGGACGGGTTACAATCAACGGGACGGTGGCGCAGTTCAGTTGCAAGCGGAGCATCGCAAAGGAGCTTTGGGATGCAAAGGGCAACCGTGCCAAAGGCAAGAGCGTGGAAGCGAGAGAGACGAACCTTGCGCTCGACAACATCAAGGCGCAAATCATCAAGCACTACCAGCGCATTTCCGACCGTGAGGCGTTTGTGACGGCAGAGATGGTACGCAACGCCTATCAGGGCATAGGCGGCGAGTATGAAACGCTGCTCAAAGCCTTCGACCGTGAGAACGAGGTGTTCAAGAAGCGTGTCGGCAAGGACAGGAAGTTGGCGACCTATCAGTCAAGGGTAGTGGCAGGAACTATGTGGCGGCATTCATCAAGTCGTTCTACAAGCGCAGCGACATGTCGATGCTGGAACTTACGCCCGACTTCATCAAGGAGTTTGCGGTCTATCTCGCCACGGAAGCGGGATTACGCAACGGCACGATATGGGAGAAGTGCATGTGGCTGAAAGGCGTGGTGATGCGTGCGCACTTCAACGGACTGATACCGAGAAACCCGTTTGCGCAATTCCACATCAGCCCGAATGTCAAGGAGCGTGAGTTTCTGACGGAGGATGAGTTGAAGGCGGTGATGACGCACGAGTTCTCAGACCCGAAACTGGCATATATCCGTGACCTGTTCGTGTTTGCGAGTTTCACCGCCCTCTCTTTCGTGGACATCAAGGAACTGACCAACGACCGAATCGTGGAGGTGAACGGCGAGAAATGGATTATCTCCAAGCGTCACAAGACGGGCGTATCTTTCCAAGTAAAGCTGCTGGACATCCCCTTGCAGATAATCGAGCGTTACCGACCGTTCCAAGAAAACGACTTGGTATTCCCCAATCTGAACTATTGGTCAATCTGCAAACCGTTGAAGAAGATGATACGGGAATGCGGCGTGAATAAGGACATCAGCTTCCATTGCTCACGTCATGGATTCGCAACCCTGGCTCTCTGCAAGGGTATGCCGATAGAGAGCGTAAGCCGCATTTTGGGACATACGAACATCGAAACGACCCAAATCTATGCGAAGATAACCGTGGAGAAGCTGGATAACGACCTCACGATGCTGGGCGACAAGTTGAGCAAGTCATTCGGTAACATCAAGGTGGCAGGGATATGAAACGGGCAACAATCACGATGGACGGAAGCGGCAGGGTTGCCGTACCGTCCGATATAGCCAATGTGTGGATGAGCGAAATGGAGTTGGTAACGCTGTTTGATGTAATCGCCCCGACACTCCGTGCCGCTGTCCGAGCCGTGTATAGGAGCGGAGTGTTGCAATCTTGCGAAGTGGAAAGGCGCATCAGGCTGCCAAACGGTTATTATTTGGAAGTGTATGCGCTGCCAATGGTAATGGCACTGGCTTTCCGTATCAACACATCCAATGCCGCAAGAGTGCGTAATGTCTTGCTGGAAAGGCTGTGCTTGCGAAAAGACAGACAAATGCTTTGGCTTTCGTTAGGTGAAACGTCATTTTATTTGTGCCCGAATCCTACTCAAACTTGCCTGTGTGATGCCTAAATAGGTGGCGATACTTCCTAACGGCAACCGCTGTAACAAATCAGGCTCTTTCTCCAACAACTCGTGATACCGTTCCGAGGCGACGGCTGACAACATGGAAATCAGCCGTTCCTCGGCAGCAAGCAGTTCCATTTCCGCATAACGCCGTCCCCAATTGGCTATGTGCAAATCCTTCAAGAATAACTCTTTCAGTTCTTTCCTTTCCAATACATATAATATCGAGTCTTCCATCAGCTCCATTGTTTCATATCCCGGTTCGTCATTCACATAGCCTTTCATGGAAACAAGGGTCGCCCCTTCCTTGCCAAACCAAAAGGTAATTTCCTTCCCGTCCACCGAGGTATAGGCGCGGACAATGCCTTCCTTGATGAAAAAGATGTTCTTCTCCACCTTGCCGCTTTCCAGCACGCGGAATCCTTTGGTATACGAAACTTCCGTCAAACATTGCCGCAACTTGTCCAAAGACGTGTCCGGCATAGCATATCTTTGATTGATGATTTCCTTTATATCCATAGCGCATTGTTGTATTCGGTGTGCAAAATTATAAAATAGCACATAGAAACGAGAATGAGCGGTTGCTTTTTGTCAAATGCAAAATCGGTTTTTGCCAAATGTAAAAAGCTGTTAGGGATTACTTGCTTACTTTTGCGTCCGAATTTAATAAATCATAGGTATGAATTGGATAATTTTATTTTTGGCAGGATTGTTTGAGGTAAGCCTTACATTCTGCTTGGGAAAAACGAGAGAGGCATCAGGTATTGGTTTTTATCTGTGGGGAAGCGGTTTCTTGGCTTCCACGGTATTGAGTATGGCATTACTTGCCAAAGCGGTTCAGACGTTGCCTTTGGGCACGGCATACGCCATTTGGACGGGTATCGGAGCGGTCGGCACGGTCTTGATTGGGATATTCGTTTTCAAAGAGCCGGCCACTCCCATACGGCTTTTCTTCCTGTTCACGCTCATTGCCTCCTTGATTGGATTGAAAGTTGTGTCATACTGAAAGGAGGAATAAATGATGAAATATGAATTGAGAGAAAACCACGGCATTCCGGCACCTCTGCTGGCTTTGATGGCAGCCGCTACCGGACTTTCCGTCGCCAACTGTTACTACAACCAGCCTTTGTTGGGCAGCATGGCAAAAGACTTCGCGGTAAATGACTTTTCTGCCAGCATGGTAGCGACATTGACCCAGATAGGCTATGTGACCGGACTTGTATTTGTCATCCCACTGGGTGATTTGGTTTCACGAAAGCAGCTGATATTGACCAATTATATCGTTTCTGCGTGCGCCTTGCTTGCCATATCCCTTGCCCCGAACATCTACTGGGTGTGGGGCGCATCCTTGCTTGCCGGAGCATCTTCGGTTATGCCGCAGTTCTTCATCCCGTTGGTGTCTTTCCATTCAGCACCAGCACACAAGGTACGCAACGTGGGGATTATACAGTCCTGTCTGCTCATAGGCATTCTTGGCTCACGGGTGTTAAGTGGTTTCCTGGCTGATATGTGGGGATGGCGTTCCGTCTATTTCGTGGCTTGCGTGTTTATGCTCGGATGTTTTCTGATGATTTACAAGATGCTGCCCGTGCTGTCTGCCCGCTCTCAAGAAAGTTATGCAGGGCTGATGAAATCCTTGTTGCGTCTGCTTGCCAAATACCCGTACTTGCGTATCGCGTCGCTGAGGGCGGCATTGGCTTATGGCTCGTTCTTCGCCCTGTGGAGTTGCCTTGCTTTCCGGATGAAACAGGAACCTTTCTTTGCAAGTGACGACATTATCGGGGCACTCGGTTTGTGCGGACTGGCAGGTGCATCCACGGTCGTATTCATCAGCGGCTATATCCAAAAGTACGGTGCAAGGTTCTTTTCTATTGCCGGAGGATGTGTGGTATTGGCTGCATGGCTGCTGGCATTTTTAGGGAATGACAGCTACCTGTGGATGATAGTTGCCATCCTGTTGATTGATGCCGGTATGCAATGCATCCATTTGTCGAATCAGACCAGCGTAGTCGCCCTTGACGCATCTGCCATCAATCGTGTCAATACCGTTTATATGACCATCTACTTTCTGGGCGGTTCTGCGGGCACTTTCGTTTCCGGTCTGTCCTGGCAACATTATGGATGGGCAGGCGTGGCTTGGACGGGAATCGCTTTTACTGTGGCTTCCTTGCTTATTAATTATTTCAAGCCTCAAACAACATAATGGTGGATACAAAACAGGCTGAAAGAATATTTGGGATGATTCTTTCAGCCTGAATATTTTTTGTACCTTTGCATCCGAAGAGTTACTTGAACAAGCAAAGCGATGCAGACCACGGCAATTAGAACGGTTACCAACTCATTACCCGAAAACGAGGTAATTCTTCTAACTCTCTTGATTTCAAAGAGGTATATTCCTTATACAGATTTAATCAAAATTCGGGATTATGCCCCTTGTGGAGGAGCTGTCTGCGCAATATAATCGAGCGAGTTGCCGCCTTCCGAGACCGCACCCGCCCTGTTATCCGCCACCGGCTGCCCGTCCGGCCCGTACCGCAGCAGGCAGTCCGGGCCTTAATACAGCAGACAGACCGGACCGTAATACAGCATACAGACCGGGCCTTAATACAGCAGACAGACCGGGCCTTAATACAGCAGACAGACCGGGCCGGCTACCACTCACCGCACAACCGGACCGGCCATATACGACAAACGGCTGCCCATGGGCAACCGCATACGATTTGACAAATCCTTATTTGGGAACAGCATCCTCACTCACTTCCTCTTCTCACTTCCACTTCTCACCTCCTCTTCCTCTCACTCTCTCTTCCTCGCTGCACCTTCTCGCTTTTCCTCACTCTTCTCTGCATTCTCTCTCTGCATCCTCGCTTATCCTCCATCTCACGCCTCACGCTCCCGTCTTCATCCTTCATCCGTCCCCTCTCTCCTTCATCTCTCTGCCATTCATCGCTCCTTCTTCACCTCGCACCTCTCATCATCTCTTCCTCCATCATCCCTTCATCCTCTTTCTCCCTCTCATCGTCCGTTCTCCATCCACTCCACGCTCGCTCTCCTGTTCTCTGCTGCGTTTCCCGGGTACGCCACGCACCCCGTCCCAAAGGATTTACAAACCGCCGCCGCGTTACAACTCTGCCGCTACCCGCTCTTCTTCGGCGCGCTCCTGCTGTTCGAAGAACTCGGGCTTGGCCTTGCGGATAAAGGCAATCACTTCGGCAAGACCGTCGCTGAATTTGACAAAATCCTCCTTGTAGAGGAAAATCTTGTGGCGGTCGAAGACCACCGTCCCGTCGGGATTGCTCTTCTTGCGGCTCTCGGTGATGGTCAGGAAATAATCGTCACCGCGTGTGGCACGCACATCAAAAAAATAAGTACGACGACCCGCCTTCACGGCCTTCGTCATGATTTGTTCGCCAAAGTCTTCATTCTCTTTGCGAAACGAGGTTTGAGATGTCATAACCTATATACCTTATACGAGGGATTGATTTCGCCCACAAAGGTATACAAAAACGACAACTATGCAAAAAAAAAGAGTGCTTAATTTCTGATATCGAGCAACAAGCGGCCCTGCGTCTCCCAATCGCTCAAAATCTCGAGCGCCCGCGAGTAACTTCCAGGCCGTCCCTCGTTCATCACGCGGTAGAAAGCCCCCACGCCGTAGAGACGCTGTCCGAGGAGCGCCTTGAGGTGGAGCCGGATAAACGACTTCGATTCAATGTATTGAGCATCGTCGTAGGGTACACCGCGCCCGCAGCCGAGCGTCACCAGCTCGTCGAGCATCGCCTCGTCGGGCTCGAACTGCGCCGCAAAGGTCTCGAAATCGGGGTAGAGGCGTTCAAGTTCCGCCCGGCGGGCATCCAGACTGGAGAGCACGAATTCGTTCACCACACCGCGGCGCACCAGCTCGGCATAGTAGTTCGTCACGCCCGTCGTATCCTCGGCAACAATCACGTCGGGAGTGATGCCTCCGCCGCCCCGCACCGTGCGATGGCTCCGGAGCGTCTCATAGAGCGGAGCCCCGGCGTCGAGCGAGTCGCGCACCCGGTCGTCGTAGCGCCGCAGATGGTCGAGGTAGTACTCGCGCCGCTTGCCGTTCTCATAGGGGCGCTGGATGACGCGACCCGAGGGGGTGTGGTAGCGCGCGATGGTGATACGGACCGTCGAGCCGTCACCCAACGGAATCTGCCGCTGCACGAGCCCCTTGCCGAAGCTCGGCCGGCCGACAATCACGCCGCGGTCCCAGTCCTGCACCGCACCCGAGACAATCTCGCTGGCCGAGGCCGACGACTCGTCGATGAGCACCACCAGATTCCCGCGGAACTTCTCGCCGCCGCGCGCCTCGAAGCTCGTCGGAGTGACGGCGCGCCCCTCGGTCGAGACAATCGTCGAACCGCGGGGGAGCAGAAACTCCGCCAGCAGGATGGCCTGCTCGAGCAGGCCGCCGCCGTTGCCGCGCAGGTCGACAATCAGCCCCTCGCAGCGGTCGAAGCCGTGGAAGGCCTCCAGAAACTCCGTCATGGTCGTCCGCCCGAAGCGGTTGATTTTGATGTAGCCGATGCCTTCGGCCGGCATGTAGGCGGCATCGACCGTGTTGAGCGGAATGCGGTCGCGCGTGATGACGAAGTGCAGCTGCCCGGCCACGCCGTGGCGCATCACGTCGATTCCGACCTTCGTACCACGCTCACCGCGCAGGTAGCGGGGGACATCGCCCATGCGCATCCCCACGGCATCGAGCGTATCAATGCGGACGATGCGGTCGTTGGGCAGCACGCCGACCTGTTCGGCCGGACCGCCCGCAATGGTGTTGGCCACGACAATCGTATCGCGCAACAGCGAAAACTCCACGCCGATGCCGCTGAACTCGCCATCGAAGCTCGCCTGCACCCCCTTCATCTCCTCGGCGCCGAGGTAGGCAGAGTGGGGGTCAAGCTCCTCGAGCATGGCCGTAATGGCGCTCTCGACCAGCGGAGCCATCTCCACGTCATCGACGTAGAGCCGCTCGAGCAGCTGGTAGACCCGGTTGAGCTTCTGCTGCTGCACAACGGCATCCCCCTGGGCCTGGGCCTGCGCCGACGACACAAGCCCCCACAAGGCTGCAAGCAACAGCAGCACAAAGCGACATGCGACCGCGCGGCTCATCATCCGTTCCCTGCGTTTCAGTGGATGTGCGAAACCAGTTCACCGAAGGGCACCGAGCTCTGCTCGCCCGAGCGCATATCCTTGAGCGTCACCTCGCGGCGTGCAAGCTCATCGCTGCCGACAATCGCCACGTAGGGAATCGCACGGCGGTTGGCATGCTCCATCTGCTTCTTCATCTTGGCAGCCTCGGGGTAAATCTCGGCGGCGATGCCCGCATCGCGCAGCGTGCGGAGCAGACCGAGCGACGCGGCCTGCTCGGCCTCGCCCAGATTGACGAAGAGCACGCGCGTCGAGCAGCCGACCCCTTCGGGAAAGAGGTTGAGCCCCGTCATGACGTCGTAGATGCGGTCGGCACCGAACGAGATGCCGACACCCGAGGTGTTGGGCATGCCGAAGATGCCCGTCAGGTCGTCGTAGCGGCCGCCTCCGCAAATCGAGCCGATGGCGAAATCGAGCGCCTTGACCTCGAAGATGGCCCCCGTATAGTAGTTCAGACCGCGCGCCAGCGAGAGGTCCAGCTCAACGGGCAGCTCCAGCCCCAGGCTGGCCACATGGCCGAAGATGGTCTCCATCTCCTCGATGCCCTTGAGACCGGTCTCAGATGCCGAGAGCACCTCGCGCAACGATGCGAGCTTCTGAGCATTATCTCCGCTCAGCTCGAGAATCGGTTGAAGCCGTGCCACGGCCTCCTCCGTAAGACCGCGCTCGAGCAGCTCGGCCTTGACCTGCTCCAGCCCGATTTTCTCCAGCTTGTCGATGGCCACCGTGATGTCCATCATCTTGTCGGCATGGCCGATGGCCTCGGCAATGCCGTAGAGAATCTTGCGGTTGTTCATCTTGAGCACCACACGGATGCCCAGTGCGCGGAAGACCCGCTCGACAATCTCGACCAGCTCCACCTCGCACAGCAGCGAGCGGGTGCCGATGACGTCGACGTCGCACTGGTAAAACTCGCGGTAGCGACCCTTCTGCGGACGGTCGGCCCGCCATACGGGCTGCATCTGGTAGCGGCGGAAGGGGAACGACAGCTCGTCGCGGTGCTGCACGACGTAGCGGGCGAAGGGGACCGTGAGGTCGTAGCGCAGCCCCTTCTCGCAGATGCGCGAGGCCTGGCGCACCTCGTCGTCGGAAAGTCCGGCGGCGTAGTCGCCCGAATTGAGAATCTTGAAGAGGAGCTTGTCTCCCTCGTCGCCGTACTTGCCCAGCAGCGTGGAGAGGTTCTCCATGGCGGGCGTCTCGAGTGGCGCAAAGCCGAAGAGGCGGAAGACGCCCCGGATGGTGTCGAAAATATACTGGCGGCGCATCATCTCCGCGGGGGAGAAGTCGCGCGTACCCTTGGGAATCGAAGGTTTCTGCATAACCGTATCTTGTTGAATTCTGTCTCTGGTTCAAACGGAGAGGCGCTCGCGGCAACGCGAGGCGCTCCGTCAGTTTTCAATCAGTTTCTTGTACTTCACGCGGTGGGGCGTCGTATCGCCGCCCTGGGCACGCTTCCACGCCTCGTACTCGCTGTAGGAGCCCTCGTAGAAGACCACCTTCGAGTCGCCCTCGAACGAGAGGATGTGGGTAGCGATGCGGTCGAGGAACCAGCGGTCGTGCGAGATGACCACGGCGCAGCCGGCGAAGTTCTCGAGGCCCTCCTCCAGCGCGCGGAGCGTGTTGACGTCGATGTCGTTCGTCGGCTCGTCGAGCAGCAGCACGTTGCCCTGCTCCTTGAGGGCGATGGCCAGATGGAGCCGGTTGCGCTCACCGCCCGAGAGCATGCCGCACTTCTTCTCCTGGTCGGCACCCGTGAAGTTGAAGCGGGCCACGTAGGCGCGGGCGTTGACCTGGCGGTTGCCCAGCGTGATGAGGTCGCTGTTCTGCGAGATGACCTCGTAGACCGTCTTCTCGGGGTCAATCGACTTGTGCTGCTGGTCTACGTAGGCCAGCTTGACCGTCGGCCCGACGCGGAAGGTTCCCGACGTGGGCTGCTCGAGCCCCATAATCATCCGGAAGAGGGTCGTCTTGCCCGTACCGTTGGGGCCGATGACGCCGACGATGCCGGCGGGCGGCAGCGAGAAGTTCAGATGCTCGTAGAGCACGCGGTCGCCGAAGGCCTTCGAGACATCGTGCGCCTCGATGACCACGTCGCCCAGACGCGGACCGTTGGGGATGAAGATTTCGAGCTTCTCCTCCTTCTGCTTGGCATCCTCGTTGAGCATCTTGTCGTAGGCCGACAGTCGGGCCTTCGACTTGGCGTGGCGGCCGGCGGGCGACATGCGCACCCACTCCAGCTCGCGTTCGAGCGTCTTGCGGCGCTTCGACTCCTGCTTCTCCTCCATCTCCAGACGCTTGGTCTTCTGCTCAAGCCAGCCCGAGTAGTTGCCCTTCCAGGGGATGCCCTCGCCGCGGTCGAGCTCCAGAATCCAACCGGCCACGTTGTCCAGGAAGTAACGGTCGTGCGTCACGGCGATGACCGTACCCTTGTACTGCTGGAGGTGCTGCTCGAGCCAGTCAATCGACTCGGCGTCGAGGTGGTTCGTCGGCTCGTCAAGCAGCAGCACGTCGGGCTGCTGCAGCAGCAGACGGCACAGCGCCACGCGGCGCCGCTCACCGCCCGAAAGCACCTTGACCGACTGGTCGGGGTCGGGGCAGCGCAGGGCGTCCATCGCACGCTCGAGCACGCTGTCCAACTCCCAGCCGTTCACGTGGTCAATCTGCTCGTAGAGCTCGCCCTGGCGCTCGATGAGGCGCGCCATCGCGTCGTCGTCCATCGGCTCGCAGAGCTTCATGTTAATATCCTCGTACTCCTTGAGCAGGGCTACCGTGGCGGCGCACCCCTCTTCGACCACCTCGCGGACGGTCTTCGTATCGTCGAGCTTGGGCTCCTGCTCCAAATAGCCCACCGTATAGCCGGGCGAAAAGACCACCTCGCCCTGGAAGTTCTTGTCGATGCCGGCAATAATCTTCATGAGGGTCGACTTTCCGGCGCCGTTCAGACCGATGATGCCGATTTTGGCTCCGTAGAAGAAGGAGAGGTAGATGTTGTTCAGCACTTTTTTCTGGTTGGTGAAGGTCTTACTCACACCCACCATCGAGAAGATGATTTTTTCGTCTGCCATATTTGGGGTTTTACTTGTTTCGCATGATTCGACAAAGATACGAATTTTTCGCCGAGAATCCGCCTCCGCCGCGCCGAAGCCGATAATTTTAACACTCGGAGGCGCCTGCCCGCTCTGCTCCGCCCACGAAACGGGCCATGGGAGCGCCCAGACGGGGCCCTGAATCCACCGGGCAAACCCCTTCCGCCGGCATATTCTCACCGCCGAATGCCTCCGCCCGCGCACCGCCGCACGGGCAGTAGAAATCGTCTGCAATTTCTGTCCGCCGCCCGCTCTCTGTCGGTCCTTCCTGCCCATCCATCCGGCCACAGCTCACGCTCGCCTCCGCCCGCGCGTCCAACACAACGAAATCGCCCCGATGCTCGAGGCATCGGGGCAATGGTTTGCAGGTTATCCGTCACGGCCCGGCCGCGGCGGCAAACCGACTAATAGTTCTCCTTCTTGGGCTCGAAGTAGGCCTGCGGATGCTTGCAGGAGGGGCAGATTTGCGGAGCCTCCGAAGCCTTGCAGACATAACCGCAGTTGCGGCACTGCCACCAGATTTCGCCGTCACGCTTGAAGAAGTTGCCGTCGGTCAGGCGGCTCAGCAGCTTCAGGTAGCGCTTCTCATGCTCGGCCTCGACAGTTGCAATCATGCGGAACGCCGTGGCGATTTCGGGGAAGCCCTCCTCGTCGGCCACGCGGGCAAACTCGGGGTAGAGCACGTCCCACTCCTCGTTCTCGCCCTTGGCCGCAGCCAGCAGATTCTCCTGCGTGGTGCCGATTTTTCCGGCAGGGTAGGAGGCGGTGATGGTCACCTCGCCGCCCTCGAGGAATTTGAAGAAACGCTTTGCATGCTCCTTCTCCTGCTCGGCCGTCTCAGTGAAGACGCCTGCAATCTGTTCGTAGCCCTCCTTCTTGGCCACGCTTGCAAAGAATACGTAGCGGTTGCGGGCCTGGCTTTCGCCGGCAAATGCCTTGAGCAGATTCTGCTCGGTCTTGGTTCCCTTGATGCTTTTCATGGTTGTATTGTTTAATGAGGTTTTCGTCTGAGGCAAAGGTATGCAAATTCCGCATCCTTCCAACAAAAATTCCATCGTTTTTTCCGATAGCGTTATTTGTCGGACTTATAGTGCGGTCCGAAGCTATCGGAAGCCATCTAAACCATCTAACTAAACCGCCAGGCAGCCTCGTCCGTCCCAGCCAGCCGAAGAGGAGAGAGTCGACCGTCGCGCCCGTCCCGGCCTTCCGAACGGAAGCAGCCTCCCTCCGCCGGACCGCATCACCTACCGCTGCCGTCGCACGAACAGGGCTCTTCGGCATCGCTCCGCCGCTTCTGCTGCATGCGCCATTCGCGTCCGATGACCAGATGGGTGCTGATGCAGGCCAGACCGCCGTAGAGCAGCGTGAGGATGCAGAGCATCTTGATTTCGGGCAGCACCTCCGCAAGCGAAGCCCCCATGCTCTGGATGCGGATGAAGCCATTGACGCCGTGCGTCGAGGGGAGAATCCGCCCGAAGTCGAGCAGCCACCCGGGAATCGCCTCGGCGGGGTACGAAACGCCGCTCAGCATGAGGAAGGGGATTGAGGTCCAGAGCAACAGCAGCAGCGAATTTTCGCGGTAGCGGAAGAGGGTCGAGACGGCGATGCCCATGGCGATGCAGGCCGCCAGGTAGGCTGCCATGAAGAGCACGAGGGTTCCCGTCGCACCGTTCATCGGGTAGTGGAACAGCCGATAGTGCAGTCCGAGGATGTAGAGCGACGTCACGGCGTAGATGCTGGCGTAGACCAGCCCCTTGCCCATGACGACCGGCAGGGTCGAGAGCCGGCAGCGCCCCTCGGGGCAGAGCTTCGTGTAGAGGCCGAACTCGCGCCACGTGCCGCCAATCATGCCGATGCCGATGAGCAGCGTCTGCTGGATAATCACCATGATGATGGCCGGCATGACGAAGGTGCCGTAGCCCAGATAGGGGTTGAAGAGGTTGTGCGACTCGTAAATCACGGGCTGCGTGGTGGCCTGCGCCTGCGGGATGTTAGCCCCCTTGGCCACCAGCCGCTGGAACTCGACCATCGCCCCCGTGGCGCCGATGGAGGTGACCACCTCCTGGAAGACCTGGCGGTACATCAGGAAGTAGCTGGCATCGACGTATATCGCCACGTTGGCCTGCTCGCCCCCGAGCAGATGCCGCTCGTAGTCGGAGGGGATGTAGACGATGCCGTAAATTTTGCGGTCGAAGAAGAGGCGCCGCGCAGCCTCCATGTCGGTGGGTTCGTAGGCCACATAGGTGTTCGGACCCGCGTTGAAGAGGTCAATCAGGCTGCGGCTCGTCGGCGTGCGGCACTCGTCAACCACGCCAATCGGGACGTTGCGCAGCACCTGCGCACCATAGGCGCTCGAGTAGAGCGTCGCATAGATGAAGATGGCCAGCACCAGAATGAGCAGCACGCCCGCATCGGTAAAGATGGTGCGGTACTCGTTGCGCATGACGATGAGCAACTGGTGCCAATAGGAGCGTATTTGTCGTGAAAGGCGCGTCATGTCAGAGTCTCCCCCAGAATTTCTCCTCCGTGCAGATGCGGCGCAGACGCCGGCGGCAGAGGAACGGTAACAGAATAAAGAGCGACATGTAGCCCAGGTCGGGCAGCGAGCAGACGACGGGGGCGCCCCGCAGCATCTGGTCGACGAAGATGTCGGTATAGTAGGTGAACGGGAACAGGCGGCTGAGGTACTGCATCGCCGGCCACATGGCCATCACGGGGAAGGTCAGTCCCGAGAAGGTGAAGGCCAGCACCGAGTATCCGCCGCCGATGGAGAGCGAGAGGCGCAGGTTGCTCAGCAGCGCGACGATGAAGAGCCCGATAGCCTGATAGCTGACGATGAAGAGCAGCGTGGCGAGCAGGATGACCCACAGCGAGCCGTTGAGCGGCACGCCCACCACCTTGAAGATGATGCACAGCATGGCCAACGCCACCAGGAACATGACCACCGTGATGGGAAGCAGTTTGCCCGCCACCGACGCCGCAACGGAGTCTCCGCCCGTCACGAACCACTCGCCGGCCGTGCCGCGCTTGAGCTCCGTGCCCACGGCGAAGATGGTCGTCATGATGACGAAGATGAGCAGCATCATCGGCATGAAGCTCGGCGAGAGGTAGTAGCCGTAGTTCGTGTAGGGGTTGAAGAGCACGTGCTTGCTGAAGCGTACGGGCATCAGCTGCGCCATGGCCTGGCGGTCGGTCAGCCCCTGCTTGGTGAGCAGCTGGAGCTGGATGCCGGCCGAGAAGGTGGTCACGGCGGTCTGGATGTCGCGTGCGAGCAGGCCGTTGACCGTGATGTTCGTACCCGTGATGTAGGCCTCGACGTGGGTCTGGCGGTTGCTCAGGATGTTCTTCTCGAAGAAGTCGGGCACTTGCACGATGGCCATGATGCGCCCCTCGCGCATGAGCCGCTCGGCCTGCGGCATGTCCTGCACCTCGTAGGCCACCAGCGCCGTCGGCGTCGCGTCAATCATGTCGACGATTTTGCGCGAGAGCGTCGTTCCGTCCTCGTCGAATACGGCGATGGGGATGTCGTGCGCCACCCCCTTTTCGAAGAGCAGCGCAAAGAACGAGAAGGAGAGCACGGGCAGAAGCAGCATCAGCACCACATACATGGGCTGACGGGCGATTCTTCCCAGCTCGCGCCGCAGCACGGCGGCCGTATGGTGCAGCAGCGACGGCATGACTACTCGATTTTATCCCAGTCGACCAGAACGCTCATGCCGGGACGCAGCCCTGAGGTCTCCCCCTCGGGACGGGCCTCGATGGCGAAGGTGCGGATGTCGAAGCCGCCCTGCGTACGCGTTGCTGCCCAGGTCGCGAAGTCGGCCTGCGGGGCGATGTAGCTCACGCGGAAGGTCAGCGTGCGGTCGAGCGCCGGAACGTAGCCCTGCATGCGCGTCCCCATCCGGATGCGGGGCAGCAGCGTTTCGCGGATGTTGAAGGTGACCCACATGTCGCTCATGTCGAGAATCGCCACCACGGGGTAGCCGCTTCCGACCAGCTCGCCCTGCTCGGCGACAATCGTCGAGACCTCGCCCGCAACGGGCGAATAGACCATCGCGTCGCTGATGTAGGACTCCACCTCGCTCACGGCCCCCTCGGCCTGACGGACGCGGGCCGCCGCAGCCTCCTTCTCCTCCTTGCGGGCACCGTCGGCCGCCATGTCGTACTGCGCCTTGGCGGCCTGTGCCGTCGCCTCCATGGCGTGGAAGTTGGCCGTCGCCTCGTCGAGCTTCTGGGCCGGGAGGACGCCCTGCTCGTAGAGGCCCTTCACCCGCTCGTAGGTCTTGCGGGCCAGTTCCAGCCCGGCCTGAGCCTTCTGCCACATGTTCATCGCGGCCTCAATCTGCTGCACGCGCGCACCGGCAATGGCCGCCTGGTCCATTGCCGAAGCGGCACTGCGGACCGCCTCGGCCTGACGCAGCTTGGCGTCGAGTTCGGGCGTCGAGAGGGTATAGAGCAGCTGTCCGAGGGCCACCGAGTCACCCTCCTCGACCAGCATGTCGACAATCCTTCCCGGGACCTTCGACGAGGCCTTGTAGGTGGTGCACTCGACCGTACCCTGAATCAGCGTGGGGGTCTTGCGGGTGATGTACCAGCTGATGAGCAGCACCGAGGCGATGATGACCACGGCGGCGGCAATGATTCCGATGACGTAATTCTTCTTCATATCGTATGGCTTTTATTTTTCACGGACGAAGAGCACCTGACGGGCATCCGGACGGCGGATGTAGCTCGCGAACTCGTCGCTGACGCCCGCCGCCTCAAGCAGCCGGGCCAGCATCAGGTCGTAGTTGTAGGCAGCCTGCAGCCGCTCGGTGCGCACCTTCGCGAGGTTGAGTTCGGCGTCGATGAGCTCCGACGAGGAGGCCATTCCGGCCAGGAAGGCGGCGTTCTGCACCTTGAGGTACTCCGAGGCGAAGTCCAGCGAGGCGTCGATGGAGGCCATCTGGTTGCGGTAGTTCTCCATCTGGTTGTAGAGCTTCTCGACCAGCACGGCGATATCCTGCCCGGCCTTCTGCTCGAGCGCCCCGACGCGGCGGGCCGTATGGCGCGCGGCGGAGTACTTGTATTCGCGGTTCAGACCGTCGAAGAGCTTGAAGTTGACCCCCACGCCCACGGCCCAGCGCGGCACGAGCCCCGAGACCTGGTAGTTGTAGAACATGGCGCCGCCCATGGCCGCCACCTGCGGCAGGAAGGCCGAACGCTGGAGCTTCACCCCCTCCTCGGCCAGCTTCCGCTTGAGCGACACCTGGTTGAGCAGCGGGCTGTACTTCCGGGCCAGGTCCTGGTAGTAGGCGACCCCCTCCAGTTCGTCGAGGATAAACATCGAGGTCACGGGCTGGCATGCGGTCTCCTCGCCCAGCGTGTTGTTGAGCGCCGAGGCAACCGTCTCGGCCTGCAGCCGCGCATTCTGCAATTCGCGTTCCGCTTCGGTCATCTTGAACTGCACGTAGAGCAGCTCGCTGTGGGCAATCATGCCGCTCTTCTCGAGCGCCTCGGCATCCTCCAGATGGCGCCTTACGCCGTCGACCACCTGCTGCCGCACCTCGACCACCTGCCGCGCCAGCGTCAGACCGAAGTAGCGCTCGACGAGCTCCGAAACCAGCGCGTTGCGCGTCTGGTTGCTCTGCTCGACGGCCGTCTGTTCGTTGATGCGGGCCGCGCGGTTGGCCGTATTGATTTTGCCACCCAGATAGAGCGGGAGGGTCACCTCGCCGCCGATGAATCCCAGGCTGCGGTCCTGCAGCGTCAGCTTCCAGTCGGCACTGAACAGGGGGTTGATGAGTCCGCTGATGGTGGGTATCATCTCGGGCGGCACCACGCCACTGCCGAGGATGGTCTCTGCAGCCCCCTTCAGGGCTCCCTTCTTGTCGTTGAGGTCCAGTCCGATGTCCTTGCCCAGATAGGCATAGGCGCCCGAGAGGTTGATTTGGGGCATGCGCAGACCGATGGCCGCGCGGCGCTCCTGCATGGCGGCCTTCTCCTCGTAGACGGCCGCCTCGAGCGCCGGGTTATTCTGAAGAGCCGCAGCGAGCGCCTCGTCGAACGAAAGCGTCTGCTTGGCCTGCTGCCCGTAGGCCGAAAGGCCCGACAGGAGCAGAGCGGCAGCTAAAATCCGGGGTGCGATTTTCATGACGAAACAACTTTTGCGGCAAATATAAACGTATTTCCGCAAAGTTGTCCGCCAAAGAGGTTATTTAGACCAATATTAGGTATAAAGGGTGCATAAAGAGGCCCGTTTTTCCAACCCTCGGGGACCGGCCGCGACATTCAATGGAAAAGATGGGCATTGACAGCAAGCACCTCGCCGCCAAGCGAAGGGTAGGCGCGCACGTCGACACCCCCTTCGCGCAGATTGAGCGCGCCGCGGCAGCAGACGAAGCGGTCGGGCTCGTAGAGGGCGAAGACCGCCCGCGCAAAGCCCAGCCGCAGCATCATGGCCGAGCAGCTCTCGGGCTCGCTGCTGCGGCGCGAGCAGGGCTCCATCGAAGAGTACATGGCCGCCCCGCGCAGTTCGGCGCCCGCCGCCAGCGCCTTGGCGACAGCCTCCTGCTCGGCGTGGTGCGTCGGCGATGTTTCGTGGGTATAACCCGTGAAGAGTTCGCCCCGCGCGGTGCGGACCACGGCCCCGACCCGGTACGAGGTGGGACTGGGGGGCGACTGGAGGCTCAGCTCGATGGCCCGGCGCAGCAGGCAGAGGTCCTCCTCGCGCGTGTTGGGATGGAACCGCCACGTCCGGATTTCCATCCGGTCGTCCAGCATCGCATCGGTGTGCGGCACGTCGAGATACCCCTCGTCGAAGCAGAGACGGGGCGCGTCGGCCTCCACGCCGAGCCGCATGCTGCGGTTGACAGCCAGCCGCAGCGTGTCAATCAGCCCCGCACGGGCGAAGAGGCGCAGCGTGCGGGGACCGCCCTCGACAAGGAGCCGCTCGATGCCGCGCTTCTCAAGCTCGGTGACGAGCAGCTGCGCCGTGAGCGGCTCCTCCGGGACGACGACCTCGGCCACCCCGGCCAGTTGGGGCAGCGGCCGCGTGGAGAAGACGAACTTGCGGCCGGCGCCCTGCGTGAAGAAGTTCATCGAGGGGTCTAACCGCCCCGAGGCGGTGAAGGTCACCTTGTCGATATCCTCCGGACGGCCCTCGGCGCGGCGCCGGGCGCGCAGCGACTCGTCGCGCACGAGCAGCGACGGGTTGTCGCGGCGCAGGGTCTCGGCGCCGACCAGAATGGCGTCGCAGGCGGCACGGAGGCGCTGCACCTCCATGAAGTCCTCCGGCGTCGAGATGATGAGACGCTCTGGCGAGGCGTCGTCCATATAGCCGTCGGCCGTGACGGCAGCAGATGCGTAGATGTTCATCGCGTGAGGGTGAAGAGGGTGATTTCGGGATAGGCACCCAGACGCATCGGGTACCCGACATAGCCGATGCCGTCGTTGATGTAGAGCGTGCTGCCCGGGCAGTCGTAGCGGCCGCTCCAGCGGTCGTAGAGCCACTGCGCGGGCGAATAGCGGCGGCCGAAGAGGTGCAGCTGGAGCTGCATGCTGTGGACATGGCCCGAGAGGGTCAAATCGCCGCGGCCGAGCGCCGTGATGTTGGGCCAGAGCTGGGGCAGATGGCTCAGCGTGATGTCGAAGAGCGAATCGGGAACGCCGCGGTAGGCATCCGAGAGGTCGAGCGTCGGGAGGTGGAACGAGTGGCGGAACTCCTGCAACTCCCTGTCGAACGAGATGCCCGTCAGGGCGATGCTGTCCCCTCCGCGGACGAGGTAGGCCGTCGTATCCTCGAGCACGTGCCAGCCCATGGAGCGCTGGGCCGCCACCAGACGGCGCAGATTCTCGGCCGCCGGCAGCGAGAGCGTGTCGCGGATGTAGACCCCCACGTCGTGGTTGCCCGTGACGGAGTAGACGCCGCAGGGGGCCTTCAGCCCGGAGAGGATTCTCCGCACGCTGTCGGTCAGCTCCGAGAAGCGGATGTTGACCAAATCGCCGCAGAAGAGCACCACATCGGGCTGCAGGGCGTTGAGTGCCGCCACCAATCGGCGTAGTTCCCGTTCGGGATGCACCATCGACCCCACATGCACGTCGGAGAACTGCGCCACGCGGAAGCCGTCGAACGATGCCGGCAGCCGCTCCGACCGCACCGTCACCCGGTTGACGACCAGCTTGGTGCGTCCGTAGGTGGCGCCCCATACGAGTGCTGCCGCAAGCGCCACGCCCGCAACCGCACCCACGCGGGGCAGCCGGCAGAGGCGGAATACGTAGTAGAGCAGACGCGGCAGCACCAGCAGCAGGTAGAGCCAGAAGCACCACATCGAAAAGGACATCACCGGGGTGGTATTGTCGCTGCTCGTCCAGTTGACGACGGCAATGGCAAAGGGAAGCAGGTCTGAAAGGATGCACCACGCGGCAAAGAGCCGCCGGCGCAGGGCGGAGCCGCTGCGCCGCACACGCCGGAGCCACACGAAGATATCGGCGGCAATCGTGCCGAGCGTCAGCAGAAAGGTTACGGTTATCAGCATACCTATTTATAAAGATTGCAGCCTCCGTCGGGTTCGGAGGACGATACGCTGCAAAGATACGAAAAGGAGCGGGCCGGCACAAATGCGCGGCCCGGTTTTCCGCCCCGCTCCCGATTCCGTTCCGATTATACTCCGATTACGCTCCAACGCCCCCTGCGTCGGCCAGCACCCGGACAGGGGCCATCGCAGCGTCTTTCGGCGGCTTTTGGCATACTCCTTGCTTGATTCCGCGGTAAATGAACGGATTGCACTCCGAAACAGCCATGTTGAACAAGTAAACATCTTTTTTAATCTATTCGGCTTATGAAAAAAACTTTCCAACTTTTGATTGCAACCTTGCTGCTCGCAACCTCTGCGACGGCGCAACGCTACCGCGGCAATGCCCGCAGCGAGAAGTACGCACCGACGGTCTATCTGGTCTCGGCACGCGAGGTGGACACCGTCTACGAGTGCTGCGGCGCGGCGCAGAGGCTCGCGGCCATGAACCAGGCGGCCGTCGACAACGCCATCAACGACTACATGGAGACCCACCGCACCGGATTCCAGCAGGCCGAGAAGCCGCAGTTCGTCTTCACGACGCGCAACAACCGCTTCTCCTTCTCGCTCGGCGGCTCGATTGCCCTACGCGGCAGCTATGACTTCAAGGGTGTGGTCGACAACACCGACTTCGTACCCTACGACATCCCCGTTCCGGGCAACTACGACACCCGCCAGAAAATCTCGATGGACGCCTCCACGTCGCGCCTCTTCATGAAGGCCATCGCCCATTCGGGAGCCCTCGGACGCGTGGTCATCTTCATCGACGCCGACTTCCGCGGCGGCGCGCCGGGCAGCTACACGCCCCGTCTGCGTTCGGCCTACGTTTCGGCGCTGGGCTTCACGCTGGGCCGCGACGTGACGACCTTCTGCGACCTGCAGGCCGCCCCGACGACCATCGACTTTCAGGGTCCCAACGCCTACAACTTCAACTTCGCCACGGTGGCCCGCTACGAGGTTGACTTCGCCCGCGACCACATGCGCTTCGGCGTGGCGTGCGAGCTTCCGAACGTGAGCGGCACCTACAACGACTACTTCGCCCCGATTCCGCAGCGCATGCCCGACTTCCCGATGTACCTGCAGTACGCCTGGGGCGCCGACCGCAGCAGCCACATCCGTGCCACGGGCGTCATCCGCAACCTCTACATGCACAACCTGCGCACGGGCAACAACACCTCGCGTCTGGGCTGGGGCGCCCAGCTGAGCGGTACCATCCGCATGGGCCGTCCGTTCCGCCTCTTCTTCAACGGCGTCTACGGCGAGGGCATCACCCCCTACATACAGGACCTGACCGGCTCGGGCCTCGACTTTGCACCCGACCCCGAGAACCCCGCCAAGATGCAGACAATGCCCATGTGGGGCTGGCAGGCCGCGCTGCAGATTAACCTCTCGAAGCGACTCTTCGTCACGGGCGGCTACTCGACCGTCCACGTCGAGAAGGAGAACGGCTACATCTCGGCCAACGAGTACCGTCAGGGACAGTACATCTTCGGCAACATCTTCTACGCACTGACGCCGCGCTGCCGCATCGCTGCCGAATACCTCCGCGGTTCGCGCGAGAACATGGACGGCATCGAAGGAACGGCCAACCGGATGAACCTGCTGGTACAGTACAACTTCTAAGGTTCCGTCCGACTGCGGAACCGTGCGGCGGAGACTCCTGCGGGAGTTCTCCGCCGCTTTGCTTGTTCGGTTCGGGGTTTTATCGTATCTTTGACACAGCGCGCCCCATACGGTGCGTCCGTTTCAGCCTATGGAATTTCTTTCGCACTACAACCTCACGGGGCTCGTCATCGGCATCGCGACCTTCCTCATCATCGGACTCTTCCATCCGCTGGTCATCAAGGGCGAATACCACTTCGGCACGCGCTGCTGGTGGGTCTTCCTCGTGATGGGCCTCGCCGCCATTGCCGCCTCCATCGCCATCCGCCACATCCTCTGGTCGACGCTGCTGGCCGTCTGGGGCGCCTCCTCGCTCTGGAGCATCGGCGAGCTGTTCGAGCAGCGCAAGCGGGTTGCCCGCGGCTGGTTTCCCGAAAACCCGAAACGCCGACGCTCATGAGACTCCGCATGTGGACCTCGGCACTCTGCTGTGCAGCGGTGCTGACCGGCTACGGAGCTCCTCCGTCGCCGGAGCGGCCCTCCATGGGTGAAATGCCGCATGCGGAGGAGACTTCCGCCGTACGGGATATGCCGCCCGGCCGAACGGATACAACACAGCTACACTGGACAGCTCCGCCGGCCGAGGAGCCCCTTGCCGACTATACGGAGACGCAGCATGCCGGATTCCAGCAGGCCGAAAAGGCCCTCGTGAGCTATACGTCGCCCAACCAACGCTTCACCTTTTCGTTCGGCGGTTCGCTCATCGTGCGCGGCAGCTACGACTTCAAGGGCGTGGTCAACAGTATCGACTTCATTCCCTATGAAATCCCCGTTCCGGGCAACTACGCCACCCGCCAGAAAATCTCGATGGATGCCTCCACGTCGCACATCATCATGAAGGCCGTGGCACGCTCCCCGAAGCTGGGCCCCGTGACGATTACCATCGACGCCGACTTCCGCGGCGGCGCGCCGGGCAGCTACACGCCCCGCATCCGCACGGCCCACGTCTCGGCACTGGGCTTCACGCTGGGACGCGACGTGACGACCTTCTGCGACCTGCAGGCCGCCCCGACGACCATCGACTTCCAGTGCCCCAACGCCTACAACTTCGACTTCGCGACGGTGCTCCGCTACGAGGTCGACTTCGCCCGCAACCACATGCGCTTCGGCCTGGCGTGCGAACTTCCGCGGGTGAGCGGCACCTACAACGACATCTTCGCCCCGATTCCACAGCGCATGCCCGACTTCCCGTTCTACCTGCTCTATGCCTGGGGCCCGGACCGCAGCAGCCACATCCGCGCCACGGGCATCGTCCGCAACCTCTACCTGCACAACCTGCGCACGGGCCGCAACACCTCGCTGCCGGGGTGGGGCGCCCAGCTGAGCGGCACCATCCGCATGGGACGCCCCCTGCGCCTCTTCTTCAACGGCGTCTACGGCCGCGGCATCACCCCCTACATCCTCGACCTGATTGGTTCGGGGCTCGACTTCGCCCCCGCCCCCTCAAATCCCGACCGCATGCGGACCATCCCCATGTGGGGCGGACAGGCAGCCCTGCAGGCCGACCTTTCGAAGCGCCTCGCCGTCACGGGCGGCTACTCGACCGTCCGCGTCGAGCATGAGAACGGCCCCCTCCCGGCCGACCGATACCGGCAGGGGCAGTACATCTTCTGCAACATCTTCTGCACGCTGACGCCGCTCTGCCGCGTTGCCGCCGAATACCTCCACGGCACACGCCGGAACATGGACGGAGCCGCAGGGGCGGCCAACCGGGTAAGCCTGCAGGTCCAATACAACTTCTGACCCTCATCCATGAAACACCCGCTGCATATTTTTCCGACCGCAAGGCCGCGCCTCGCTGCACGGCAACAGACCGGGACGCGCCATACCGAAGCGCCGCACCCGGCCCGGGACAACAGCACCCGGACTGCGACCGACATCCGGATGCATCCCCGCGTGCGGCGCCTTGCGGGGCTCCGCCACTGGACAGCCGCACTCTGCTGCACGGCGGTGCTGGCCGGATGCGCAACGCCGACTCAGAACGGAGCGGAGGCCGACGCGGCGGCATTGTCCGAGGCCCGTCCCGTCCGCGTGCGTCTGCTCTTTGCCGGCGACGTGATGGCCCACACGCCGCAGCTCACCGCCGCCCGCACGGCCGACGGACAATACGACTTCCGTCCCGTCTTCTCCTACCTCAAGCCCCGCTTCGCCGAGGCCGACGCCGTGATTGTCAACCTCGAGACGACGCTCTCTCCCGACCCCCCCTTCTCGGGCTATCCCTGCTTCCGCACGCCGGCCTCGATGGCCGATGCGCTGCGCGACGCGGGGGTCGACATGGCCGTGCTGGCCAACAACCACTGCTGCGACGCCGGTGAAAGGGGCATCCGCCGTACGGCCCGCGAGCTGGAGCGCTGCGGCATCCGCCATACGGGGGTCTTCGCCGACAGCATCGACTTCGTGGCGCGCAACCCGCTCCTCTTCGAGCGGCGCGGCATCCGCTTCGCCCTGCTCAACTACACCTATTCGACCAACGGGAATCCCGTTCCCAAGGGGGTTATCGTCAACCGCATCGACTCGGTCCTCATGGTGCGCGACCTCGAACGCGTGCGCCGCGACTCGGTCGACTGCACGATTGTCTGCATCCACTGGGGCGTGGAGTACGAACGGCGCGAGAACGGCTCGCAGCGCCACCTGGCCGACCTGCTGCGCCGCCACGGCGCCAACATCATCATCGGGAGCCACCCCCACGTGGTGCAGCCCTTCCGGGCCGATTCGCTCCACGCCGTCTTCTACTCGCTGGGCAACTTCGTCTCGAACCAGCGCTGGCGCTACTCCGACGGCGGGCTGATGGCCGAGGTGACGGCAACGCGCCGCCCCTCGGGCCGCATGAGCTACACGGCAAGGCCCGTTCCCGTCTGGGTGCTGCACCCCGGCTACCGGATTGTGCCGCCCGAGGTGGGCGACACGCTCCCGATGGCACCCGCCGTCCGGGCGCAATACGAGCGGTTCATGGAGGACACGCGCCGCACGCTCGGCGAGTAACCGCCCCACGGACAACAAACGACGGGCGGGAAAGGTTCACAAACCTTTCCCGCCCGTTCTTTTCAGGTGCGCGCCCCGGCCGTCAATGGAATCCCGGCGGGGAAGGGGGCATCATGCCCGGACCGCGGCGGCGCGGCTGCTCGACACCCTCGTAATCCTGGATGTTGCGCGAGCCCTTCTTGCCGAAGCGACGCAGGTTGTAGGTGAACTGCACCATGAAGTAGCGCCCGATGACGCTGTTGGTGGCGTTCTGCGTCCAGCCCGAGCCCACCGTACGGACGAAGGCCTTGTTCTGGTTGAAGATGTCGTTCACACCGAAGCTTATCTCGCCGCGCTGGTTGCGGAAGACCTTCTTGCCGATGTAGGCGTTGCAGAGCAGGAACGAGTCGTTGTAGTCGTTCGTGAAACCGAGGTACTGCGTATAGGAGACCGCTGCCGTGAAGGTGAAGCCGAGCGGCAGGACAAACTTCATGTTGCCCATGGCCGAGTGGTTGAAGTAGCGGTTCTTCGAGCCCCCCTCAACCAGCGAGTTGGTCGCCTCGGAATAGGTTCCGTTCCAACCGAGCGTGAAGTCGACGTTCTCCGAAATGTTGCTGCCCAGCACGGCGTTGAAGTCGTAGCCTATGGTGCTCGTATCGTTGCGCGAACCGCCCGTAATCGAGCCGTCGTTCTGCACCACGCCGCCCAGCATGCTCGGCGTGAGCGTATAGGTCAGACCCGCCATCACGTTGAAGTTGCTCTTCAGGAAACCGATGGGGAAGCCGTAGCTCAGGTGGGTGCGCAGGTTCCAGTAGCCGTCCATGTTGACCGGACGCGAGTAGTAGTTGGGCGTATAGCTCTGGCCGTTGAGGGTGATGGTACCCGGCGAGGCGACCATGTGCGTGGCGTTGTAGTCCTGCGTGGCGTTCATCATGAACATCCACATGAAGGTGCGCCCCTTCGTCACGTTCGAATTGACGTAGTGAAGCCGGATGCGGTGGTTGTACGACGGATTGAGGTCGGGGTTACCGTTGGTGATGTTCTGCGCATCCGTCACGTCGGGCACGTTCTGCAGCGAGGTAATCCGGGGGTTGTCCGTATAGGAGGAGATGAACATGCGCAGCGAGTTCTCGCGGTTGAAGTTGAACTGACCCATCAGGAAGTAGGTCACGTTGTCGTACCCGTGGCTGATTTTGTCGCTCTGCCCGTGAATCACCTGTCCGTCGAGCATCGAACGCTGGTAGTAGACGTTGGCCACCAGCGTGTTGCGCTCCTTGGCCAGACGGAAGCCCGGGCCGACGGCATGGGTCTGGTAACCGCTCTCGTAGGAGTTCGAAAGGTCGCTGTCAAACTCGAGTTCTCCCGGCGTATAGCCCGCATAGGAGCGTTTGTCGCGCTCCTGGAAGTCGTACTTGAAGCGGTACTGGAGGCTCAGCTGCGAAATTTTGGAGATGGGCTCCGTATAGGTGAAGTTCGCACGCAGGCGGTAGCTGCTCGAAGGGGCTTCGTCGCGCAGATAGCGCAGACGCATGTAGTCGTCGGGATTCCACTCCCCGGTTTCGGGGTCCACCTCGGGACGGATGTCGCTGGTGGGCAGCACGTTCGAATAGGAGTCCGCATCGTCCGTACGGCTCGAATAGTTGGCGCTGCCGTCGAGCGTAATCGTACGGCCCGCCTTGCCCAGTTTGGCCCGGTAGACGGCCGACAGGCGGGCATTGTAGCCCTGACGCGTCGCATCCTCGAGGTTGTTCGTATAGCTGTATCCGCTGCCGCCGTCGGCCGGAGCACCGTACTGCCAGCCGCGCGTCCAGCTGTAGGGGTCATTGGCCTGGTAGCTGAAGCCCGGACGAATCATCAGGTTCTGGTTCTCCGAGATTTTCCACTCGATGCGGGCGTTGAAGCGGTGGTTGTTGCCCAGCGTGTTGGAGTAGCCGCGCGTCGCGAGGGTATCGAGCGGCATGGGAGCCTCGTACCACTTGTCGGTCGTCGCATGGTTGATGGTGCGGGTGTTGTTGAAGAAGTAGCTGCCCTGGAACGAGACCTGGTCGCGCTTGCCCCACGTGTCGGAGTAGTTCACGCCGATGGCATTAACCCGCGCGACACCCGGTTGAGGGCGCACCATGTACTGGCCCACGCCCCGACGGGGACCGCCGCCGCCCGTCGAACCCGAGACGCCGAGGATATCCTCGAACGAGAAGTTCTGCTGGTTGACGTTGTTGAACAGGCCGATGACGGAGACACGGCTGTCGCCGCTGAAGATGTTGGCGTTGCCGCCGATGATGTACTTGTGCGAGGTGCCGGTCTGGGCGTCGGGTTCATATCCATAGCCGCCGTAGAACTTGCCGAACTGGCCCTGACGCATGTTCTCGTGCGTCACGATGTTGATGGCCTTGTAGCCCTCGCCGTCGTCCATGCCCGAGAATTCGGCCGCATCGCTCAGCTTGTCGAAGACCTCGATGCTCTTCACGGCCTCGGCCGGCAGCGACTTGATGGCCGTCGTGACATCCTCGCCGAAAAACTCCTTGCCGTCGACGAAGATTTTCTGCACCTCCTCGCCCTGGGCCTCGACCGCGCCGTCGGTAATCGTGATCCCGGGCATCTTCTTGAGCAGACCCTCGACGTCGGCATCGGTCGCGACCTTGAAGGCGCTGGCGTTGTAGCTCAGCGTATCGCCCCGTTGCGAGGTCCGGAGCGCCTTCGCCTCCTTGACCACCGTGGCAATCTGCACACCGGCCTTCAGCGCGATTTCGCCCAGACTCTGGCGCGCCGACGAGACGGTGAACGTACGCGTTTCGTTATTATAACCCAGGAAGGAGACTTCGACACTGTACTCCCCGTAGGAGAGTCCCGGAATGGTCACCGCACCCTTGTAGCCCGATGTAAAAAAGCTCTTCGTATCGGGAGACTTCGTCGGAGAGACCTGCAGCACGGCGCCCGGGATGGTTTCACCCGTCTCGGCATCGACAATCGTCGCCGTGACGCTTCCCTTCTGGGCAAAGGCCGCAACCGCAAGGAGGCTCGACAGTAAGGTCAGTATGATTCTTTTCATGTTTGTGTGTAGAGGTTCGAGTATTTCTATTTTGCGTCGTTTGCACGTATCGCATGCGAAATTAACGCTTTTATTTCGGATTTCCCATCCCGCGGGGGTGAAACGACAAAAAAGAGGTGTCAGCCGACTGCCGACACCTCTTTTCGTACGACGCAGAAGGCGTCATCGACGAGGATTTTCCTCCGAAGAGCTACTTTTTGTCGCCATGATGCTTCCCGGCATGCTTCGCACCGCGGTCGTGCTTGGCCGTACGCATCATCTTGGCCTGGTCCTCCTTCCACTGCTTGTACTGCTTCTCGGTGAGGATGCCCTTCATCTTCTCGTCGGCGGCCTTGCGCTCGGCCACCATCTGACGGCGGTGCTCCTGCATGCTCTGCACCTGCTGCAGGCTCAGGTCGTAGACCTGCTGCTTCTGGGCATCGGTCAGCTCGTAGCGCTGGGCCATGCGGTCACTCATGCGCTGAGCCATCTGCTCGGGAGTGGGGCGCTGCTTGGCCTTGGTGCGGGGAGCTTCGGTCTGCTGCGCGAATGCGCTCGTGCCGGCCAGCATGCAAACTGCTGCGAGGGCTGCAAATAATCTCTTTTTCATGGTTCCTTTATTTTTTGGGGCCGCCGTGCGGCCGGTTACTGTTTCCGTGTTCGTCACAGTGCAAAGGTAGGGCCAGAGTGAAAGATTGAGGGCAGGGCAGCTGGTCAAACGCCTTTTTGCGCCGGCAAAACGACTACCCGGCGGGGTGAGCCGACGTGAGCCACGCCTTGAATTCGGGCACGCGGGCCTTCGAGATGATGATTCGCTCGGGGGTCTCCACCTGCAGGTTGAGCGCCAGCCGGCTGCCGAACCAGACGACGATGTCCTTCACGGCGCGGCGTGCCACGATGAACTGGCGATTGGCCCGGAAGAAGTCGTCGCCGGGCAACTGCGCCTGCAACGCCTCGAGCGTCCTGTCGAGCGTGTAGACCTCGCCGCCAAACGTATGGGCCGTGACCCGCTCGTTGGAGGTGTAGCAGAAGGCTATCTCCTCGCGACGCAGCGGGATGATGCGGTCGCGGACATGAACCAGGAAGACATCCTCGCGCCGCTGGTCAGCCATCCGCTGCACACGCGAGCCGTAGGCGCGGCGCTCGTCGCCCGTCAGCCGGCGCAGCTTGTCGAGCGCCCGGCGGACGTCCCGCTCGTTGAGCGGCTTGAGCAGGTAGTCGATGCTGTTGACCTTGAAGGCCTCGAGCGCATAGCGGTCGTAGGCCGTAGTGAAGACCACCGGAGCGGTCACCTCGACCGCCTCGAAAATCCGGAACGAGTCGCCGTCGGCCAGGTGGATGTCCATGAAGAGCAGGTCGGGCGACGGATGCGTGCGCAGCCACTCGACGCTCTCGCTCACGCTCTCCAGCACACCCAGCACCTCGGCGTCGGGCTCGATGTCGGCAAGAATCGCCTCCAGATTGCGTGCCGCGGCGGTTTCGTCTTCGATGATGAGTGTTTTCATGCCTTTGTCTCGTTTTTGCGGAGCGGCAGACGCACGGTGAACTCCGCTTCGGTCTCGATGATTTCGATGTCGCTCCCCGTGATGAGCATCCAGCGGCTGCGCAGGTTGCGCAGACCGATGCCCGTCGAGGGCTCCTGCTCGAGCTTCGGGATGCGGGGATTCGACACCACCAGCACGCTCCCTTCGGTGCGGATGGAGATGTGGAAGGGTCGGTTGCGCGTGATGGCGTTGTGCTTGACGGCATTGCCGATGAGCGGCTGCAGCGAGAGGGCCGGCAGCAGCCACGAGCGGTACTCGTCGGCCACGTCGACATCGAAGAAGAGCTTGTCGGCATAGCGGATTTTGAACAGATAGCCGTATGCCTCGGCAAACCGCAGCTCCTCGCTCAGCGGCACGAGCGTGCTCTGACCGTTCTGAATGATGTAGCGGAACGTATAGGAGAGCTGGTCGATGTAGGTCAGCGCCTTCTCTCCGTCGCGTTCGCGCACGAGCATGGCCAGCGAGTTGAGCGAGTTGAAAAAGAAGTGGGGGTTGATTTGACCAACGAGCATGTTGTAGCGCGTCGTCAGATTCTCGTTCTTCAGCCGTTCGTTCTCCAGCACGACGGCCTGCCGCTGCGAGATGAGCACGTAGATGCGGCCGTAGAGCACCGAGACCACCACGGCGAACGAACACTTGAGCAGCAGCAGGTAGTCGAGCATCCGCCCGCTCATGAAGTTGAACATGATGCGCCCCGTATGCCATTGCGTGACGGGGGCAATCAGGTAGAGCAGCACCGCCGCCACGAGGCACCAGAGCGAGCGTTTGACAAAGCCGCGCGAGGTGTAGCGGTGACGGGCCGAGGTGAGAATCGAGAGCAGGATGAACGACACGACCAGGTAGTAGAGCAGCTGGAGCAGCATCTCGACCGTCCGCGACGGCCGGTTGAACAGCGCGCTGTAGTCGAACTCCACGCCGTTGCGGTAGCGGATGTCGGAGATGAGGGGATGGCCCCCCTCGCGTCCCCGGACGGAGAGGTCGGCGACGATGCGGTCGCCGTCTTCGAGCCCGAGCCTCCGGATGCGCGTCTGCGGCACGTAGACGCTGTCGCCGTTTTCATAGACCAGATAGCCGTGTCCGTCGGGGCTCACCGAGAGCCGTCCGGTCTCGCGCCGCTCGACAATCCGCGCCTTGCCGGGCTGCGGCTTGCCGAGTTCGCGCTGGTCGACCAGATAGAGCAGCAGGTAGGAGAAATTGACCACCAGGCTGATTGCCACAGCAACCAGCAGGTTGAGAATCACGGCCGAATATTTCGGATGGAGCCCCATGTCGTTCCGTCTGCGGGGTTACTCCTCCTTCGTGTACCACGACGCATAGAGCATGTAGTCGTGGGCCGTCCGGCGGATGATTTCGTCACGCTGCTCGGGCGTCACCTCCTTGACCTTGCGGGCCGGGACACCGGCGTAGACCGAGTTGGGCTCCAGCTGAGCGTTGGAGAGCACCAGCGCATTGGCCGCAATGATGCAGCCCGAGGGGACGTGGGCATTGTCGAGGATGGTGGAGCCCATGCCAATGAGGCAGTTGTCCTCGATGATGGCTCCGTGGATGGTTGCGTTGTGACCCACCGAGACGTCGTTGCCGATGATGGTCTGCGAGGGGTGCTTCGCCTTGTCGTAAATCGTGTGGAGCACCACACCGTCCTGGATGTTCGTACGGTCGCCGATGACGATTTTGTTCACATCGCCGCGCAGCACGGTGTTGTACCAAATCGAGCAGTCGTGACCGATGGTCACATCGCCCAGGATGACGGCCGTCTCGGCCACAAAGGTGTTCTCGCCAATGACGGGCTCGTGCCCGCGTACTTTTCGAATCAGTGCCATATTGAAAATGTCGTTTTTGTATACGTGTTTTGTTTCATGTTTTTCGGAAAGGGCAGCCCGGCCGGCCGCATCGGGCAGGGTAGCGGACTACTCCTCCTTCTTGGCCTGCTGCCAGAGCGCCTCCATCTGGTCGAGGGTCATGTCGTGCAGCATGTGGCCCTCGGCGGCGGCGTGCTCCTCCATGTAGTTGAAGCGGCGGATGAACTTCTTGTTCGTCCGTTCGAGCGCCGCCTCGGGGTCGACGCCGTAGAGACGGCAGGCGTTGATGAGCGCGAAGAAGAGGTCGCCGAACTCGCCCTCGAGCCGTTCGTGGTCTTTCGAGTTGATTTCGGCCTCGACCTCGGCGGTCTCCTCCTTGACCTTGGCCCAGACATCCTCGCGGCGCTCCCAGTCGAAGCCCGTCGCGGCGGCCTTTTCGCCCACGCGGTAGGCCTTGACCATCGCCGGCAGCGAACGGGGCACGCCGCCCAGCGTGCCGCTCTTGCGCTTCTTCTTGCGCAGTTTGAGCGCCTCCCAGTTCTCCTTCACCTCGTCGGGCGTATTGGCGTGGATGTCGCCGTAGACGTGCGGATGGCGGTAGATGAGTTTGTCGCACAGCGCATTGGCCACGTCGGCAAAGTCGAACGCACCCTGCTCCTCGCCCAGTTTCGAGTAGAAGACCACGTGGAGCAGCAGGTCGCCCAGCTCCTCCTTGATGCCCTCCATGTTGTGGTCGAGAATCGCATCGGCCAGTTCGTAGGTCTCCTCAATCGTGTTGCTCCGCAACGAATCGAATGTCTGTTCGCGGTCCCACGGGCATTCACGGCGCAGGGTGTTCATCACCTCCAGCAGCCGGGCCGTGGCCTCCAAACGTTTGTCTTCCATAGGATTGAATATCTTTGAATCGTCTGTTTCACACTTCCTGTCCGCATCCGGACGCACTCCGCCGGGAGGTCTCCGTGCGGCTGCCGTCCGCATGACGGCCGGAGCGCTCCTTCGCTCCATAATTGAGGCAAAGTTACGAATTCGGCGGAAAAAATATAACTTTGCACGAGACAAAAACACCCATTTTCCCCATGAAAATACGTCATCTGCTCTCTGCGGCCGCCCTGTGGTTCCTCACGCTGACGGCCCAGGCACAACCCGCACCGGCCCACCGTACCGACCTCGGAGGCGAGTTTCTCTTCACGCGAGCGACGCTCGTCACCTACGAACAGGGGCTCGAGGCGCTGGCCGACTACCTGCGCTCGTACCTCCCGCTGGCGGGCGCAAGCGAGCAGTACGCCTCCGACGCGGCGCTCGTGCTGGCGCTCGACCCCTCGCTCGGCGAGGAGGCCTACCGGCTCGACATCCTCCCCGACCACATCGCCATCGAGGGCGGCGCCTACGGCGGCGTCTTCAACGGCATCCAGCAGCTCTTCCGCCTCCTGCCGCCCGAGGTCTATGCCCGGGAGTGCACGCTGCCGCTCCGGCTGCCGACGCTGCACATCGAGGATGCTCCGCGCTTCGCCTACCGGGGCATGATGCTCGACGTAGCCCGCACGTGGGTGGATGCACCTCATGTGAAACGTTACATAGACCTGCTTTCGTATCATAACATAAACAAGTTGCACCTTCATCTAAGCGATGACGAAGGGTGGCGCATCGAAATCCGCTCGCACCCCGAGCTGACCGAAATCGGCGGCTTCCGCGGCGGCGACTCGCCCGTGCGGCCCATCTACGGAAAGTGGGACGAAAAGTACGGTGGCTACTACACCCAGGAGCAGATGCGCGAGCTGATTGCCTACGCCGCGGCGCGCAACATCGAAATCATCCCCGAAATCGACCTTCCGGGGCACAGCCGCAACATCGCCTCGGTCCATCCCGAGATTCGCTGCAACTACCGTCCCGATACGGTCTCGACATGCGGCTACGACTACCGTTCGGCATGGTGCGTGGCCCGCGAGGAGAACTACCGTCTGCTCGAGGATATCCTCGGCGAGCTCTGCGCGCTCTTCCCCTCGCCCTACATCCACATCGGCGGCGACGAGGTCGATGCCTCGCAATGGGAGCGCTGTCCCGACTGCCGGGCGCTGATGGAGCGCCGCGGCATCACCGACCCGCACCGGCTCGAGGATATCTTCATGCAGCGCATGAGCGACATCCTCGCCGCCCACGGCAAGAGGCCGGCACTCTGGAACGAAGCGGTCAAGCGCGGCGGACCGGCGCGCACGAGCCGCGTCCACGGCTGGGAGAGCGTCCGGGCCTGCCTCGATGCCGTCGACAAGGGGTATCCGACGGTGGTGATGCCCGCAACGAGCTTCTACTTCGACATGCGGCAGTCGCCCCACGAGGAGGGCCACAGCTGGGCCGCCGTCTTCGATGCCCGCACCACCTACAACTTCGACTTCGCCCGCGAAGGCTTCAATGCCGAGCGGATGCGCCACGTAGAGGGCCTCGAGGCGGCCTTCTGGAGCGAGGCCTACGTCTCGCACGAGCCCGAAAAGCCCGACTACCTCGACTACATGACCTTCCCGCGCCTGTGCGCCCTCTCGCGCCTGGCCTGGAGCGGCAACGAGGCGGGGTGGGAGTCCTACTACCGCGAACTGGTCGGGGAGCACTACGACCGCATGACGGCCATGGGCATCCGCTTCCGCCTCTTCCCGCCGACGGTCTCCTGCCGCAACGGCGAGCTCACGGCCTCGACCGACGACGGCTCGACGCTCTGCTACCTCGTCGACTCGTCGCCCGAGGAGCATTCCTATACCGGCCCCATCGCCACCACGCAGCCGTACCGCTACCGCTTCTTCACGCGCCGCGGCACAGGCCGCAGCCCCGAGGCGGCCGACCGTTCCTTCTACCGCACCGTCACCCCCTCGTGGAAGCTCACCTCGTCGATGCCCCTGAGCGAGCGCTTCCCGGCCTCGAACGCCGAGCACTACCGCGGCATGAGCCGCACCTGCCGCACCTGCCGGCCGAAGGACTGGCTGCTCTACACCTTCGACATGCCGCTGCGCTGCCGCGAGCTCTTCCTCCAGACGGGATACCGGCAGCTGCCCAACGCCCACATCGTCACGGGCTATGCCGAGGTCTCCTACGACGGCGTACGCTTCGAGCGGGCCGGAGCGCTCGACAAGGGGTGCATCACGCTCCGTCCCAACCGGCCGGTGAGGGCCGTGCGGCTCGTGGCGACCTGCCGCGGTAACAGCACCCCCTTCGTCGTCATCCAGCCGCCCGTCGTGAAGCCGGTGCTCTGACCCCTCAGCCGGAAGAGGGCCGTGCATCCATGCACACAAAAAAATCCTGCCGCACCATCTGCGACAGGATTTTTTCTTGGACTGTTTCGGACAGAGGCCCGCTAGACCGCGGAACGGCCGCCGGAGCCGCCGCCCCGGTCAGAGGCTTCAGGCGCGAATCTGCGCGCCGCACCGCTGCTCGAACTGCTTCGCGAGGGTGGTCATCACCCGCTCGATGCTCTTCTCGTCGAGCGTCCGGCTCTTGTCCTCCAGGATGAAGCTCAGCGCATAGGACTTCTTGCCCTCGGGCAGCTTGTCGCCCTCGTAGACGTCAAAGAGCGAAACGCTCTTGAGTAGCTTGCGCTCGGCAGCGAAGGCCACATCGCGCAGCGCCGAGAAGGTGACCGACTTGTCGACCAGCAGCGCCAGGTCGCGCTTTACCTCGGGGTATTTCGACAGCTCCTCGGCCGCAATGCGATGCTTCCGGGTCGACTTGACCAGCAGGTCGAAGTTCAGCTCCATGAAGTATACCGGCTGCTTGACATCGGTTGCGCGGCGCACCCGGGCGCTCACCGAACCGATTTGTAGCAGCTCCTTGCCGTTGAGCGACATGCTCAGCGCCTCGCTGAAGAGGTCGCTGTCGAGCGTCTCGCACTTCAGCGTGTAGATGTCGATGCCGAAGCGGCGCAGCAGCAGCTCGGCCACAGCACGCAGCGTGAAGAAGGAGGTATGCTCCGCCTTGACGTTCCACGAAGGCTCCGTGGCAAGACCCGTCACGGCCACCGCCAGGCGGTAACCCTCCGAGTAGGGAGCCAACGCCTGCTCGCCGCCGCGCTTCGACGCATCGTAGAAGTAGCAGTTGCCGAACTCGTAGAGCTTCAGGTCGCCGTTCTTGCGGTTGACGTTGAGCTGGATGGCCTCCATCATGTTGAAGAGCAGCGTCTGGCGCAGCACGTTCAGGTCGGCGCTCAGCGGGTTGAGAATCCGCACGCAGTGCTCGGCCGGATAGCTCGTCAGCCCCTCGTAGTAGGCCCCCTTCGTGAGCGAGTTGGACATGATTTCCGTGAAGTCGCGGTCGGTCAGGAAGTCGGCAGCCAGGTTGACCAGCCGGTTGCGGTCGGGTTTGGGCGCATAGGAGAGCGTCGAGCGCACGCGAGCGGGAATCTCGACGTTGTTGTAGCCGTAGATGCGGAGAATATCCTCGATGAGGTCGGCCTCACGCTGCACGTCAACGCGGTAGGGCGGTACGGCCACCGTCATCACGCCGTCGTGCTCGGCGAGAATCTTCACCTCCAGCGCATCGAGAATCGTGCGGACCGTCTCCTCGGGCAGCTCCTTGCCGATGAGCGCATTGATGCGGGCGAAGGAGACGTCGAAGGTGAAGTCGCGGGCCGGAACGGGGCAGATGTCCGTGATGTCGCTCGAGATGGTGCCGCCGGCGAGCTCCTTCATCAGCAGGGCGGCGCGCTTGGCTGCATAAATCTGCAGGTTGGGGTCCACTCCGCGCTCGAAGCGGAACGACGAGTCGGTATTCAGACCGAACCGCTTGGCCGTCTTGCGCACCCATACGGGGTTGAAGTAGGCGCTCTCGATGAAGACGTCGGTCGTCGTCTCGCTGATGCCCGAATCCAGACCGCCGAAGACGCCGGCGATGCACATCGGGCGCTCGGCCGAGCAAATCATCAGGTCGTTGGCCGTGAGCTTGCGCTCCACGCCGTCGAGCGTCACGAAGGGGGTCCCTTCGGCGCAGGTGCGCACGACGATTTCATGCCCCTCGATTTTCGAGGCGTCGAAGGCGTGCAGCGGCTGTCCCAGCTCGAAGAGGACGAAGTTGGTGATGTCGACCAGGTTGTTCTTGGGGTTGATGCCCGCCGCGCGGAGGCAGTTCTGCATCCACTCGGGCGAGGGGCCGATTTTGCACCCCGTCACCGTCACGCCGGCATAGCGGGGGGCCGCCTCCGTATTCTCGACGCGGATGCGCATCTCGAGGTTGTGGTTGTCCGGGGCGAAGGCCGAAACATCGGGCCACTTCACCTCGACCTGCTCGCCGCGGCTGCGCAGGTAGGCCGCCAGGTCGCGCGCCACGCCGATGTGCGAGGCGGCATCGACCCGGTTGGGGGTCAGACCAATCTGAATCAGATAGTCGTCCTCGATGTGGAGGAACTCCTTGGCCGGCGTACCCACGACGGCATCGGCCGGAAGCTCCATGATGCCCGCGTGCGACGAGCCGACACCCAGCTCGTCCTCGGCACAGAGCATGCCGAGCGACTCCACGCCGCGAATCCTGCTGCGCTTGATTTTGAACTCCTCCTCGCCGCCGTTGGGGTAGAGCACCGAACCTACGGTGGCGCAGAGCACCTTGAGCCCCGCACGGCAGTTGGCGGCGCCGCAGACAATCTGGAGCGGCTCGCCGCTTCCCACGTCGACCGTCGTTATGTGGAGGTGGTCCGAATCGGGATGGTCGACGCAGGTCAGCACCTCGCCGACCACGACGCCCTTCAGACCGCCGCGTATGGTTTCGATTTTCTCGAACCCTTCGACCTCGAGGCCGATGTCCGTCAGAATCGCGGAAATCTGCTCCGCCGTCAGCGAAGTGTCGAGGTAACGTCTAAGCCAGTTATACGAAATATTCATATCGTTGTGTTTTGATTTTGCAGATTATCATGCAAAAATACAAATTTTTCCGGAACTCGGCGGCTTTTTCCGCAGTTTTCACGCGGAAACGGTTCTCCGAGAGCAGGTAACCCCTCCGTCGCGCAGCGTCACGCGCGGTCCGGACGCCAATCCGCCAGCTGCAGAAGGCGTCAACATCCGCGACCGCCGCGGATACGGTCCAAAGGTGGGGCATAAGCGCCTCCTGCCACAAATTCTATAAATAGGTGTCTGCTTTTTTTGCGAAAATAATCCGCGAAACGGTTGCTTTTTTCGTTTCGAAACATTACTTTTGTTTCAAGCAATTCGAAAGAATGTTCTGCAATTTCAACATACAGGCTTGGTGGTGGCACCCGTTGACGCTCGTGAACAATGAGTGCGCCCCGTCGCATGTGTGGTGAGACCCCAAGGATACACACTTGAAACCCGTTGTTTACGAATCGTAAGCAACGGTTTTTTTCATATCCGTATCAAAACTCAATCTCAAAATCTTCTAAAATTTCAACGCCATGGAAACGAAAAAAATCTGCCTCTCCGAGCGTCAAATGCCCACCCAATGGTACAACATCGTAGCCGACATGCCCAACAAGCCCCTGCCGCCCCTGAATCCCGCCACCAAGGAGCCCGTCACCAAGGAGCAGATGTCGGCCATCTTCGCCGAAGAGCTCATCGACCAGGAGATGTCGACCGAGCGCTTCATCGACATCCCGGAAGAGGTGCAGGAAATCTATAAAATCTGGAGACCCACGCCGCTCGTCCGCGCCACGGCGCTCGAAAAGGCCCTCGACACCCCCGCCAGGATTTACTTCAAGAACGAGAGCGTCTCGCCGGCCGGCTCGCACAAGCCCAACACGGCCGTACCGCAGGCCTACTACAACCACAAGCAGGGCATCAAGCATCTGACCACCGAGACCGGAGCCGGACAGTGGGGAGCATCAATCGCCTTCGCGGCCAAGCACTTCGGCATCGACCTTCAGGTCTTCATGGTCAAGGTCAGCTACAACCAGAAGCCCTACCGGCGGCTAATGATGAACACGTGGGGCGCCGAATGCGTGGCATCGCCCTCGACGCTCACCGAATCGGGCCGGGCCGCCCTCAAGCGCGACCCCGACTGCTCGGGAAGCCTCGGACTGGCCATCTCGGAGGCCGTGGAGGTGGCGCTGCGCAGCCCCGAGGATACGCGCTACTGCCTGGGCAGCGTGCTGAACCACGTGCTGCTCCACCAGACGGTCATCGGACAGGAGGCCGTCGCACAGATGGAGATGGCCGACGCCGAGCCCGACATGGTGATTGGCTGCTTCGGCGGCGGCAGCAACTTCGCCGGCATCAGCTTCCCCTTCCTGCGCAGGAATTTCGTCGAGGGCAAGAAGATACGGGCAATCGCCGTCGAACCTGAGAGCTGCCCGAAACTCACCCGCGGAGCATTCCAGTACGATTTCGGCGATGTGGCCGGATACACGCCGCTGATTCCGATGTATACGCTCGGGCACAACTTCCAGCCCTCGGACATCCACGCCGGCGGACTGCGCTACCACGGAGCGGGAGCCATCGTCAGCCAGCTGCTCAAGGACGGGCTCATCGAGGCCCAATCCATTCCGCAGAACGAGACGCTGGCCGCCGGCATCCTCTTCGCCCGAACCGAGGGCATCATCCCGGCTCCGGAGTCGACCCATGCCATCGCCGCCACCATCCGCGAAGCCCTTCGGGCCAGGGAGGAGGGGCGCGCAAAGACAATCCTCTTCAACCTCTCGGGCAACGGCGTCATCGACCTCTATGCCTACGAGCAGTATCTGGCCGGGGCGCTGAAGGACTACTCGCCCTCGGACGCCGAGATTTCGAAGACCCTCTCCCAGCTGGAGAAGCTCATCTGAAGAGCACCTCTAACAACAAAATGAGTGAGCGAACCGCCCCGAGGCAGTCCGCTCACTTTTTTTGTCCGCCGGCGAACGGTCCGGTCACCGCTCCGCTCAGCGCGAGCCGAGCCAGAGGAAGAACATGCCGACCAGAATGAAGAGCAGGTCGAGCGCCTTAGCCCGCAGATTCCGCTCGTGGAAGAGCAGCGCCCCGCAGCAGAACGAAACCACCACCGAGCCGCGGCGCACCATCGAGACCACCGAAATCATCGCCCCCTCTTCGCCCAGCGCCGTCAGGTAGGCGAAGTCGGCCAGCGAGAGGAAGATTGAGATGAGCGGAATGGCCCAGCTCCAGTGGAACGGGGTGGTCGTGCGGCGGCGGGGCCACCAGAGCAGGCCGACCACCGTGCCCATCATCAGCAGCTGGTAGAAGTTGTACCAACTCTGGACGAAGACCGGGTCGAGCCGCGCCATGATGTACTTGTCGTAGAGACCGCTGACGGCCCCCATGACTGCGGCGGCCGCGATGCAGAGTATCCAGACGTTGTGGGCGAAATCGACCCCTTCGCGCCGTCCCGAACGGCTCAGCAGAAAGAGCGACAGCAGCGCCAGTGCCACACCGACCCACTGGTAGCCGTTGAGCCGCTCGCCGAAGAGCAGCATCGCGCCGACGAGCACCATGACGGGACGCGTGGCGTTGATGGGGCCCACGATGGTGAGCGGGAGATGTTTCATGGCGAAGTATCCGAATACCCACGACACCAGCACGATGGCCGACTTGAGCGCAACCAGCGCGTGAGCATGTGCATCACCCGGGACACTCTCGAGCAGCGTCCCGTCGAACCATCCCAGACCGCACTCCGCAGCCACGATGACCGGGACGAAGAGCAGGCTCGAAAAAAGCGTATTGAGCAGCAGGACGGGCAACACGGCGTTGTCCGTCAGCGCCCGCTTTTTGGCCACGTCGTAGAGGCCCAGCAGGGCGGCAGAGGTAAAGGCAAGAGTCAGCCACATGATTCGTTCACGGTTTTGGGGTCGGATTACGTCACCGGCCGGAGTTCAGCCGGCAACCCGACAGAAAAAGCAGGCCGCCGATAGGGGTGAGGCCGACATGAAGCAGGCCACCGGCAGGAGAGCCGACCACCCGCAAAAGAGCCGGCTGCCGGCGGGGCAGCGGGCGGACCGACGGTAGAACTGGCGGCCCGGCAGGGTAGCAGGCGCCCGGTCGATTCAGCCGACCGGCTACAAGTCCCGGCTACAGTTCGTCGCTATAGACCGCGCCGGGCAGGTCGTGCAGGTTGTAGCGCGAGGCCATCGACATGCCGTAGGCGCCGGCCGACTTGATGGAGAGCAGGTCGCCGCGGCGGGTCGTGCGCAGCGTCACGTTCTCGTCGAAGACGTCGGTCGATTCGCAGGCCGTACCCACCACCGTATACTTCTCGCGTGTCTCGGCCTCGGAGGTGACGTTCTCAATGTTGTGGTAGGAGCCATAGAGCGCCGGACGAATCAGTTCGGTCATGCTGGCGTCGACAATCACCAGCTTGCGGCCCGTGGCCGTGGTCTTGTTGAAGAGCACCGAGGTAATCAACTCGCCGCACTCGCCGACAATCGAACGGCCGAACTCGAAGTGCACCTCGCGGCCGCCCACCTGCAGATGGGTGTGGACAATCGAGAAGAGGGAGGCGAAGTTGGGAATCGGCTCGTTCTCGGGCACGTCGTAGTTGATGCCCAGGCCGCCGCCCACGTCGACAAAGCGGAACGAGAAGCCCAGCGCCTCGAGGTTGGCCACGATGGCGTTGACCTTGTGGCACATGTTCTCGAAGACGTGCAGCTCGCGAATCTGCGAGCCGATATGCAGGTGGATGCCGACGATGCTAATGTGCGACAGCGACTTAATCCACTCGGCATGGGCCAGCACCTCCTCGTACGAGATGCCGAACTTGCTGTCGGCCTGTCCCGTGTCGATGCAGTGGTTGGTCTTGGGGTCGATGTCGGGGTTGATGCGCAGCGCCACGTCGGTCACACGCCCCGCCTCGGCCGCAAGCAGGTCGACCAGCTCCAGCTCCTCGATGGATTCGCAGTTGATGGCCATGATGCCCTGCTCGATGGCGTAGCGCAGCTCCTTGTCGCGTTTGCCCACGCCGGCATAGACGATGCCGCGGGGGTCGAAGCCCGCCTCTACGGCCTTGCGCAGCTCGTTGCCCGAGGCGCAGTCGATGCCGAGCCCGTACTCGCGGATGACCGCAAGCAGGTGGTCGTCGTAGTTGGCCTTGATGGCGTAGTGAACCTTGTAATCGTATTTTTTCGACTCCGAGACGACGCTTTCTAGCGTCTGACGCAGCAGCGCGATGTCGTAGAGATAGAACGGGGTCTCAAACTCCCTCAGCCGGGGAGCAATCTGTCTGCTCAGCATGTTATGTGATTTAATTAACCTGTTTAACCTTAACCGAAGGGCAAAGATAAAAAATTCCGTCCAGACGACAAAATCCACGCTTCCGTCCCGCAAACCTTTCCGCAGCCTCCCAGCCCCGACCCTCCGCCGCGAAGCCGGCCGCACCGATTCCGCCCGCCGCACGACACCGGTTCCGACACCGGTTCCGACACCACCGACCCGCAAAAAGCCCCTGCACGGCGAACAAGCCGCCGAAAATCGCGCCGCTGCGGGCACGGAGTCCCTTCGGTTTCCGAAAAAGTTCGTATATTTGCATGAATTTTTCCGCCACGACATGAAAAACATCCGCAACTTCTGCATCATAGCCCACATCGACCACGGCAAGAGTACGCTTGCCGACCGCCTGCTCGAAAAGACCAACACGCTCAACCAGCGCGAGATGCAGGCCCAAGTGCTCGACGACATGGAGCTCGAGCGCGAAAAGGGCATCACCATCAAGAGCCACGCCATCCAGATGGAGTACCGCGCCAGCGACGGAGAACTCTATACGCTCAACCTCATCGACACGCCGGGGCACGTCGACTTCTCCTACGAGGTCTCGCGTGCCATAGCCTCGTGCGAGGGGGCGCTGCTGGTCGTCGACGCCACGCAGGGCATCCAGGCACAGACCATCTCGAACCTCTATCTGGCCGTGGGGCACGACCTCACGATTATCCCCGTGCTCAACAAAATCGACATGGAGTCGGCGATGATTGACGAGGTGAAGGACCAGGTCGTCGACCTGCTGGGCTGCAAGGAGGAGGAGATTCTGCTCGCCTCGGGCAAGACGGGTGCCGGCATCGAAGAGGTGCTCGAAGCCATCGTCCAGCGCATTCCCGCCCCCAAGGGCGACGAGAATGCCCCGCTGCAGGCGCTCATCTTCGACTCGGTGTTCAACCCCTTCCGCGGCATCATCGCCTATTACCGCATCTTCAACGGCACGCTCCGCAAGGGCGAGCACGTCAAGTTCTTCAACACGGGCAGCGAGTACGACGCCGACGAGGTGGGCGTACTGAAGCTCAAGATGCAGCCCCGCGACAAGGTCTGCGCCGGAGACGTGGGGTATATCTGCTCGGGCATCAAGACCTCGTCCGACGTCAAGGTCGGCGACACAATCACCTCGGTGGAGAACCCCGCCCACGAGGCCATCGCCGGCTTCGAGGATGTCAAGCCGATGGTCTTCGCCGGCGTCTACCCGGTCGAGGCCGACCAGTACGAGGACCTGCGCGCCTCGCTCGAGAAGCTGCAGCTCAACGACGCTTCACTGACGTTCGAGCCCGAGAGCTCGCTGGCGCTCGGCTTCGGCTTCCGGTGCGGCTTCCTCGGACTGCTCCACATGGAGATTATCCAGGAGCGGCTCTACCGCGAGTTCGACATGGACGTCATCACCACCGTGCCGAACGTCTCCTACCGCATCACCACCACGCAAGGCGAGGTGCTCGAGGTGCACAACCCCTCGGGACTGCCCGAAATCACGAAGATTGCCAAAATCGAGGAGCCCTACATCCTCGCCCAGATTATCACCAAGGCGGACTTCCTGGGCAACGTCATCAAGCTCTGCATCGACAAGCGCGGCGTGATGAAGAACCAGACCTTCATCACGCAGGACCGCGTGGAAATCAACTTCGACATGCCGCTTTCGGAGATTGTCTTTGACTTCTACGACAAGCTCAAGAGCATCTCGAAAGGCTACGCGTCGTTCGACTACCACCGCACGGGCTACCAGCCCTCGAAGCTGGCCAAGCTGGACATCCTGCTCAACGGTGAACCGGTCGACGCCCTCTCGTCGCTCATCTACGCCGACCACGCCTACGACTTCGGCCGCAAGATGTGCGAAAAGCTCAAGGAGCTCATCCCCCGGCAGCAGTTCGACATCGCCATCCAGGCGGCCATCGGCGCCAAGATTATCGCCCGCGAGACGGTCAAGGCGGTGCGCAAGGATGTGACGGCCAAGTGCTACGGCGGTGACATCACGCGCAAGCGCAAACTTCTGGAGAAGCAGAAGCGAGGCAAGAAACGCATGCGTCAAATCGGCAACGTCGAGGTTCCCCAGTCGGCCTTTCTCGCCGTCCTCAAAATGGATTAACCCCATGAAGAAAACCATCATCGACCTCTTTGAATCATCGGTCGCCCGGTACGGGGAGAAGACCTTCCTGCTCGAGAAGCGCCACCACAAGTTCGAACCGACGACCTATGCCGAGACCCGCGAGCAGGCGCTCGAGGTGGGAGCCGGCCTGGCCGCCATCGGCATCCGCCCCAAGGAGAAGGTAGCCATCCTCTCGGAGGGGTGCAACGCCTGGATTATCTCGGAGCTCGGCCTCTTCTATGCCGGCTGCATCAGCGTGCCGCTCTCGGTCAAGCTCGAGGAGTCGAACGACCTGCTGTTCCGGCTGCGCCACGCCGAGGTGAAGACCATCTTCGTTTCGAAGTACCAGCTGCCGAAAATCCGCCGCATCGTCGGCCAGCTGCCCGAGCTGCAGCACATCATCGTCTTCGGCCACATTCCGCTCGAAGCGGGGGAGATGGCGCTGGGAACCCTCAAGCGGCTCGGCCGCGCCTACCTGGCCGACCAGCGCGACCGCTTCCTTGCCATCGGGCAGGCTATCCAGAACGACGACTACGCCACCATCACCTATACGTCGGGCACCACCTCGGACCCCAAGGGGGTCGTGCTGACGCACCGCAACTATACGGCCAACGTCGAGCAGTCGCTCTCGCGCATCGACATCCCGTCGTGGTACCGCACGCTCATCATCCTGCCGCTGGACCACTGCTTCGCCCACGTCGTGGGATTCTACATCATGATAGCCTGCGGCGCCTCGGTAGCTACCGTACAGGTGGGCGCCACGCCGATGGAGACGCTCAAGAACATCCCGCTCAACATCCGCGAGGTGCGGCCGCACTTCCTGCTCTCGGTACCGGCGCTGGCCAAGAACTTCCGCAAGAACATCGAGAGCTCCATCCGCGCCAAGGGACCCGCCGCCGAGCGGCTCTTCGAACTGGCGCTCCGCACGGCCTACTGCTACAACCAGGACGGCTACAGCCGCGGCAAGGGGTGGCGCTTCGTGCTCTGGCCCGCGGTCAAGCTCTTCGACCTGTTCCTCTTCCGCAAGGTCCGCGAGGCCTTCGGCGGCAGTCTGAAGTTCTTCGTCGGCGGCGGTGCGCTGCTCGACGCCGAGCTGCAGCGCTTCTTCTACGCCATCGGCATCCCGATGTTCCAGGGTTACGGCCTCTCGGAGGCGACGCCCGTCATCTCGACCAACTCGCCCAAATACCATTGGCACCGCTTCGGCTCGTCGGGCAAGATACTCATCCCGCTCGACCTGAAAATCGTCGACGAGCAGGGGCACGAGCTCCCGCACGGCGAGAAGGGTGAAATCATCATCCGCGGCGAGAATGTCATGGCCGGCTACTGGAAGAACCCCGAGGCGACGGCCGCCACCGTGCGCGATGGATGGCTCCACACGGGCGACATGGGCTACGTCTCTAAGGACGAGTTCCTCTACGTGCTGGGACGCTTCAAGAGCCTGCTCATCGCCTCCGACGGCGAGAAGTACAGCCCCGAGGGGATGGAGGAGGCCATCGTCGACAAGTCGCCCTTCATCGACCAGATTCTGATTTACAACAACCAGAGCCCCTTCACGGGTGCCATCGTCGTGCCCAACCGCGACGCGCTGCTCCGCGAGCTGGAGGCGCGCGGCACGGCTCCAGCCGAGCGGGCCGCCACCGCGGCCGCGATTCTCGGCGGCGAAATCGACCGCTACCGCTCGGGCGGCATCTTCGCAGGCGAATTCCCCGAGCGGTGGCTTCCGGCGGGTCTGGCCATTGTCGACGAGCCCTTTACGGAACGCAACGGACTGGTCAACAGCTCGATGAAGGTTGTCCGCGGCAAGGTCGAGGAGCACTTCCGCGACAGAATCGACTACCTCTATACGGCCGAGGGGCGCAAACTTCAGAACGAGCGCAACCTCGCCTCGCTGCAAAAAGTGCTGGGATGATGAAAATTCCGGCGCGGAATGCTTGAAATATCGGAAAATCGGAGTATCTTTGTACTCCGAATGCGGAAATAGCTCAGTCGGTAGAGCATCAGCTTCCCAAGCTGAGGGTCACGGGTTCGAATCCCGCTTTCCGCTCCAGAGGAGGAGTTTTCCCAGAAAGGGGATGCTCCTCTTTTTTTTCTGCATCAGTGGTTGTGTGGGGTCCGATGCCACGTAAGAACCATCCCCGGCAAGCCGCGGAGCCAAGCCCGACAAAGCAGCGGCAGGCCGGCAAAAACCGCCCGGCAGTAAAATTATGCGGGGTCGGGCTTGCCGAAATACTCATTTTTTTCTATCTTTACGTATCGGCCGAAACGCCGCACCCAGACGGATGGTGCATCCGCAGCTGCAGAGAGCTGCCGCCACACCCGACGCCTCGACCGCCCCGATATCCAACCACACGTCAAACCATGAACATCCGGATTTTTCGCATCACGCTGTTGACGCTTCTTAGCGTCCTGACAATCAGTTCAGTAAACGCCGCCTCGACCGTCCAGGGGCGCATCTATCTCAAGGACGGACGCATCATCGAATGCGGCGAAAAGGACCGAATCAAACTCCCCAAACACGCACAGGACGTCAAACTGCTGCGTCGTGCCTTCTACAAGGACAAGAGCAAGGAGGTCTACCGCTACGAGGAGATTGACTCGATGGTCTGCTGGCACGCAACGGCGCCCGAACACCGGCAGAAGTTCATCCCGGCACCCGGGGTCGGCTGGCTGTGGGTCTACTTCGAGACGCCGTACATCTGCGTCGGAGTCTTTGCGCAGAAGGGCTACGGCATCGACTCGAACGGAGGCATCGAGGTGCTGGTCAAGTACCGCTCGCTGAGCCGTTCGCGCACGGCCTACTACCTGCGCAAGGCAGGCGAGGAGGAGTTCTACGACGCGGGGTCGGCCAGCCGTCAGGGCAAGGGGCGCTTCCGCGAGTCGGTGGCCGCCTACGTGGCCGATGACCCCGCACTGTCCGCCGAGATTCTCCGGTCGGAGAGCCGCGACCGCAGCCGGACGATTCTGATGCTCGAAAACTACTGTCCCGCAGACGAAGAAAAACCTGTAAAAGAATAGTGCCGTATGAAATCGTTCTTCCTTTGTGCGCTGGCCCTGGCGGCCACCGTCGGCATCGCGACGCATGCCGAAGCCCGGAAACCCGCGGATGCGGAGTCGGACCACGTGATTGTCACCCTCAAGTCGGGCGAAAAGGTCGACTGCTATGTCCACAGGGGCTGGCATGCCGAAAATTCGGTCTTCAAGAAGGAGAACTACTCGTTCAAGCTGACCCGGACACCCGATGACAAGGAGCCGATTCAATATACTGCAGACGATGTGGTGAGCATCGACTACGTGGAGACCACGGCGGACCATCCCGACGGTCTGCGCTGGGAGTCGCATCCGCTCGCCCGGCCCAACTTTGCAAGCCGCTACCACACGATGCAGCGGCTCTTCTGCGTCGACAAGGTGGGCAAAAACGCCACAACCTACTGGTGGAAAATCTGGGTCGCATCGGGATTCAACGGCATGGGCCGCTCGCTCCAGACCAACTACGGCGTCCGCTTCCACAACGACCCCGAAGGGATTGTCTATCCCTACATGCTGGTCAACTCGGTGCTGATGAAGGACCGCTATCCCGGTCTGAAGGAGTTCTGCAAGAAGTGGTTCAAGGGCTCCGAAGGCAAGGTCCACAAGAAGGAGGCCGAGGAGAACGACGCCTGGATTCTCGACATGTACGATGCCTATCTCGAGCAGATGGGCGACAAAGCGGCCGAGCTGCCATATCCCATTCCCGACAAGAAAGACAGCGAAGAGTAACCGACAGTGCGGGCAGCTCTGCCGGCAGGGTTGCCGGTTCTACGGCCAAAGCCGCCTAAGGGCAGGAGCAGCAGGGTAGCGCCCCTCCAAAAAAGAAGCCGCCGCAACGGTTCCAAAATTCCGTTGCGGCGGCTTGCTTTGTTATGTCCGACAGAGACTGCCAATCAGCAGCTCCGACCCAACTCGCAGGCCTCCTGCAGGGGCTGTTCCGACCCGGAGGCTCCCGGCCGCCGGGCGGCGTCGCAGACTATCCCCTTCAGAGGCGAAGAGTCGAAACTGCCGACAAAGCCACGCAGCCGATTGACGGTGCGCTCCGCCTGCCACACATCCCGCCCCGCAGCCGTAAGGAGGATGCAGAACTCCTTCGCACGGATTTCGTGACGGCAGCCACAGCAGCGGTCGATGAAGTTCTTCATCGGGCCGCCCATTGCGCAGGCCCGCGGCGTCGTATCGAGCACGATGACCTCCGAGCCGACCATCCGCGAGGCCAGATGGGCCATATCGTCCTGCAGCGGGCAGACACCGCCTTCGACGCTGCAGTTGCCGCACCCCAGGCAGGGGTCGATTCGAAGGTCACCGAGAAGCACCTCGGCCACCTCGTGGCCCGCCTCGGCCGCCCCGGCCCGGAACCGGGCGCAGAGCGTGTCGGAGTTGTCGTCCCGACGCGGATTCGACGATATCACCAGTATCTTTTTCATACCGTTTCGATTGATTCGGTTTTCTCTGTTGCAAGAGCTGCGGGCCTCAAACGCATCCAAAAGCAGTCGTCCCGCAGCCGCCGGGCCCGTCCCGACGAAAACAGGAGCAGCCACCTTGAAGCGAATCCCGACCCGGCACTCAGGCTTCGAAGCGCACCTCGTTAACCAGCGGAGCCCCCGAAGCGAAGGTGCGGATGTTGTCGAGCGTCGTGCGGGCGATGTTGTCAAGCGCCTCGCGTGTGAAGAAGCCCTGATGCGAGGTCACCAGCACGTTGTTGAACGACAGCAGACGCGCCAGCACGTCGTCGCTCATGATGCGGTCCGAGGTATCCTCGTAGAAGTAGGCGGCCTCCTCCTCGTAGACATCGAGACCGGCCGCACCGATGCGCCGCTGCTTCAGCCCCTCGATGAGCGCCTCGGTATGGATGAGCTGTCCGCGGCCCGTGTTGAGCAGCACAACCCCCGGCTTCATGCGGGCAATCGAGTCGGCGTTAATCATGTAGCGCGTCTGCTCGGTCAGCGGGCAGTGGAGCGAGATGACATCCGAGCGGCGGTACAGCTCGTCGAGCGTGACGTAGGTGATGCCCGCCGTCCGGGCATACTCCTCGTCGGGACAGATGTCGTAGGCCAGCACCTCCATGCCGAACCCCTTCAGAATGCCAATCAGCGCCCGGGCGATGCGGCCCGTGCCGACGACGCCGGCCGTCTTGCCGTAGAGGTCAAAGCCCAGCAGTCCGTGCAGCGAGAAGTTGCCGTCGCGCGTCCGCCAGTAGGCCCGGTGCACCTTGCGGTCGAGCGCCAGCAGCAGCGCCACGGCGTGTTCGGCCACGGCATGGGGCGAATAGGCCGGTACGCGGACCACGCCGATGCCGCACGCGGCCGCCGCCTTGAGGTCGACGTTGTTGAAGCCCGCGCAGCGCAGCGCAATGAGCCGCACCCCCTCGTCGGCCAGCCGCCGGATGGCCGCAGCATCGGCCGTATCGTTGACGAAGATGCATACGGCCTCGGCTCCGCGTGCCAAAACCGCATTATCGGGGGTTAAATGGCTGTGGTGGTAGACAATATCGAAGCCATAGGCTCCGTTGTTATTAATGGTATCGAACGACTCCCTGTCGTAGGGCTGCGTTCCGAAAAATACTACTTCCATCCCTTTGTCCTTTTAGTCCTGTGATACAACAAACGCACGTTTGGGAGCGCATGGTATGCAACGCCTCAGGATTTTCGACGGTATCCCGTCGGAGAGACCCCCGTATGCTTCTTGAAATAGCGTCCCAGATAGGACTGGTCGGGGAAGTGGAGGCGATAGGCAATCTCCTGCACCGAGAGGTCGGTCGACTGGAGCATCATCTTGATTTCAAGGATGACCGACTTGTCTATCAGCTCCTTGGCCGATGAGTGCGAGACGTTCTGCACGATGGTCGACAGGTAGCGCGTCGAGATACAGAGCTTGTCGGCATAGAAGGCCACGTCGCGCTGCTCGGAGCAATGGTCGTGCACCAGAGCCAGAAAGCGGTGAAAGAGTTCCGCCTGACGGTTGGTCGTTCCGGGAGCCGGGCGGTCGCGCTCGGCAAAGCGCTGGAGCTTGTCGTAGATTTCGAGTAGGATGTTCTGAACCCGGTTCTTGATAATCGTGTTGCGGAAGATGTTCTCGCGGTCCTGATAAGTATAGGTGGCGATGTCGAACCAGATGTGGATGCCGTTCTCGTTCCCGTGCGGGTAGCAAATCGGATTCTCGCTCAGGAAGCGGAAAAAGGCAGGCTCCATGCGGAAGCTCGCCTCGGCAAAGATGTCTCGCGAATAGGCGCAGTAGGTGACCTGGAAATCGTCCGACACGTCTGTCAGCATCAGGATGCTGCCCGGCAGCATCAGCAGAATCGTATTGGGCTCGATGCGCCCCCGGCGCAGATTAACCGTCGCCTCGGCATTTCCGCTGCGGCAGAGGATGATGGCTCCGCATTCGCAGCGCGCGGGGTAGTTGTAAAAGTAGCGCAAATCGGAGTCTCCGACTACGAATTGTTCGGTATCGGTAGTGACAATGGGATTTGTTGCAGGCATGGGGTTCGTTGCTTTTTTCGAACAAAAATAGGGATAAATAAGCATATACGCACTTTGTTATTCCGAAAAGTACCAACACTGTTCGCAATATATAAGGATAAACCGGAGGAGAATACGATACTTTTGCACCTGAAAAAGTTTTTTAGTATAAAATAAGAAGAAACTATGAAGCAAACATTTGTACAGGCAGCGCTCGTCGCTTGCTGTATGGCAGTCGTTTCGTGCGGACAGGCACCGACTCAGCAAAGAGCCGCGGAGTATTCCGTGCAAACCATCACCACGACCGACCGTACGATTCCGACCAACTACTCGGCAACGATTCGGGGACGGCAGGACATCGCCATCTATCCGCAGGTCTCGGGTACGATTTCGCAGGTCTGCATCACCGAGGGTCAGCGCGTGACCAAGGGTCAGACGCTCTTCATCATCGACCAGGTGCCCTACAAGGCCGCCCTGCGCACGGCCGAAGCAAATGTGGAAGCAGCCAAGGCTGCCGTAGCCACCGCACAGCTGACCTACGACAGCAAGAAGGAGCTCTTCTCGCGCAACGTCGTTTCGCAGTATGACCTCTCGACGGCCGAGAACAGCCTGCTGACAGCCAAGGCTCAGCTCGCCCAGGCCGACGCCGCCCTGGTCAACGCCGCCAACAACCTCTCCTATACGGTTGTCAAGGCTCCGTCGAACGGCGTGGTCGGCACGCTGCCGTACCGTGTCGGCGCGCTGGTCAGCGCTTCGATTCCCCAGCCGCTGACCACCGTATCGGACAACTCGACGATGTATGTCTACTTCTCGATGACGGCCAAGCAGCAGCTCAACCTGACGCGCCGCTACGGCTCGATTGCCGAGACGCTCAAGAACATGCCCGACGTGCAGCTGCAGCTCAACGACGGTACGGTCTACGACCAGACGGGCCGCGTGGAGTCCATCAGCGGCGTGGTTGACACCTCGACGGGCAGTGTCCAGCTGCGTGCCGTATTCCCCAACGAGAACGGTCTGCTGCTGAGCGGAAGCACCGGCAACATCATCATGCCGAACCTCTACAAGGACTGCATCGTCGTTCCCCAGACGGCCACCTTCGAGATTCAGGACAAGGTCTACGTCTACAAGCTCGTGGACGGCAAGGCCACCTCGTCGATGATTGAGGTCGAGAAGATTTCGAACGGTCGGGAGTACATCGTCACCGCCGGTCTGACGCCGGGTGAGGTCATCATCACCGAGGGCGTAGGTCTGATGCGCGAGGGTACGCCCGTCGTGCCGAAGGGCCAGGCTGCCGCTGCCGCCGCACAGACGACGGAGAACGGACAGGCTGCCGAGATGAACCAGACGGCCGCCCAGACGGAAGAGGCTGCCGCCCAAACCCAAAATGCAAAGGAGGAATAACCCATGACACTCAAAAATTTCATAGAACGGCCCGTACTGGCGTCGGTCATCTCCATCGTCATTGTCATTGCCGGTATCATCGGCCTGGCCACGCTTCCGGTCGAGCAGTATCCCGACATTGCACCTCCGACGGTGATGGTGCGTGCCTCGTACCCGGGCGCCAGCGCCGAAACGATTCAGAAATCGGTTGTCATCCCGCTTGAGGAGGCCATCAACGGCGTGGAGGACATGACCTACATCACCTCGGCCGCCGCCGCAGGTTCCGCCTCGATTTCCATCTACTTCAAGCAGGGCACCGACCCCGACATGGCGGCCGTGAACGTGCAGAACAAGGTTTCGACGGCCACCGGACAGCTGCCTTCCGAGGTAACGCAGATTGGTGTGACCACCATGAAGCGCCAGACCTCGATGGTGAAAATCTTCTCGCTCTACAGCCCCGACGACACCTACGACGAAGGCTTCCTGGCCAACTACTCGAAAATCAACATCGAGCCCCGTATCGTCCGCATCCCGGGCGTAGGTGAGGCCTTCACGCTGGGCGCCGACTACTCGATGCGTATCTGGCTCAAGCCCGACGTCATGGCGCAGTACCGCCTCATGCCTTCGGACATCACGGCCGTGCTGGCCGAGCAGAACCTCGAGGCCTCGACCGGTTCGCTGGGTGAGAACTCGAAGAACGCCTTCCAGTATACGATGAAGTATACGGGTCGTCTGACGCAGCCCGAGGAGTTCGAGAACATCGTCATCCTGGCTCAGAACGACGGTACGATTCTCCGTCTGAAGGATGTCGCCGACATCGAGCTGGGTCGTGAGTCCTACGCCTACGTCGGCAAGACGAACGGCCACCCGGGCGTCAGCACCATGGTCTTCCAGACGGCCGGTTCGAACGCTACGGAGGTCGTCAACCAAATCAACGAGCTGCTCGACGAGGTGGAGGCCGACATGCCGAAGGGCATGGCCATCGCCCACCTGCACAGTGTGAACGACTTCCTCTTCGCCTCCATCAACGAGGTGATCAAGACCCTCATCGAGGCCATCATCCTCGTGGTGCTGGTGGTATACGTCTTCCTGCAGGATATACGCTCGACGCTGATTCCTACGGTCTCGATTTTCGTGTCGCTCATCGGTACCTTCGCCTTCCTCTCCGTTGCCGGATTCTCCATCAACCTGCTGACGCTCTTCGCGCTGGTGCTGGCAATCGGTACGGTCGTCGACGATGCCATCATTGTGGTCGAAGCGGTGCAGGCGCGCTTCGATGCCGGTTACAAATCCTCGTACATGGCCACCATCGACGCCATGTCGGGTATTACGTCTGCCATCATCACCTCGACGCTGGTCTTCATGGCGGTGTTCATCCCCGTGGCCATGATGGGCGGTACGTCCGGTGTCTTCTACACGCAGTTCGGTATTACGATGGCCGTGGCCGTCGGTATCTCGGCCATCAACGCACTGACGCTGTCGCCGGCCCTCTGCGCCCTGCTGCTGAAGCCCTACCTGGATGAGAACGGCGAGATGCGCGACAACTTCGCCGCACGCTTCCGCAAGGCCTTCAATACGATTTTCAACGCACTGATTAACAAGTACAAGCGCGGCGTGATGGTCTTCATCAAGCACAAGTGGCTGATGTGGTCGACCTTCGTCATCGCCATTGCGGCGCTCGTACTGCTGATGAACTCGACCAAGACGGGTCTTGTGCCCGACGAGGACCAGGGTACCATCATGGTCAACGTGACCACCTCGCCCGGTACGTCGCTCGAGGAGACCTACAAGGTGCTCGAGCAGGTTGCCAACCGCATCGCGGACATTCCGCAGGTGGAGAACGCCATGGAGACCGCCGGCTTCAACATGATTGCCTCGGCCGCAGGTTCCTCCTACGCCATGGGTATCGTCAAGCTGAAGAACTGGGACGAGCGTCCGAATCCCGAGGATGAGGTACACGCCGTCATCGGTCAGATTTACGCCCGCACGGCCGACATCAAGAATGCCCAGATTTTCGCCGTGGCACCCCCTATGATTTCGGGTTACGGTACGACGTCCGGTTTCTCGATGTATCTGCAGGACCGCGCCGGCGGTGAGCTCACCGACTTCTACGGCATCTTCCAGCAGTTCATCGGCGCACTCAACCAGCGTCCGGAAATCGAGCGGGCCTACTCGTCGTTCAACATCAACTTCCCGCAGTACATGGTAAGCATCGACGCGGCGAAGGCCAAACGTGCCGGCGTCTCGCCCTCGACGATTCTGTCGACCATCGCGGGATACTACGGCGGCCAGTACGCATCGTACATCAACCGCTTCTCGAAGATGTACTACGTGACGCTGCAGGCCCGTCCCGAGGACCGACTCGACGTGGAGTCGCTCAACAACATCTACGTCCGCACCGACAGCGGTGAGATGGCGCCCGTGGGAGAGTTCGTCGAACTGACGAAGGTCTACAGCTCCGACGTGCTGAACCGATTCAACCTCTACAACGCCATCTCGGTACAGGGCACCGCCGCCTCGGGCTATTCGTCGGGTGACGCCATCAACGCCATCCGCGAGGTTGCCGACCAGGTGCTCCCGAAGGGCTACGGCTACGAGTTCGACGGTATCACCCGCGAGGAGGCCCAGACGACGAGCAACACGCTCATCATCTTCGGTATCTGCCTTCTGTTCATCTACCTCATCCTGAGCGCCCTCTACGAGAGCTACCTGATTCCGTTCGCCGTCATCCTGGCCGTACCGTGCGGTCTGATGGGTTCGTTCCTTCTCGCCAAAATCATGGGTCTCGAGAACAACATCTACCTGCAGACGGGTATCATCATGCTGATTGGTCTGCTGTCGAAGACGGCCATCCTGATTACGGAGTACGCCGCCGACCGCCGCCGCGCCGGCATGAGCCTCACGCAGGCCGCCGTATCGGCCGCCAAGGCCCGTCTGCGCCCGGTTCTGATGACGGTGCTCACCTGCGTGCTGGGTATGCTCCCGCTGGTATTCTCGACCGGTGCCGGTGCCAACGGTAACGCGACCCTCGGTACGGGTGTCGTAGGCGGTATGATTGTGGGTACGCTGGCGCTGCTGATCCTCGTACCGACGCTGTTCATCGTCTTCGAAACCCTTCAGGAGAAGGTTAAACCCCTCGAGCTCGATCCCGATCCGCAGTGGTCCGTTCGCGCCGAAGTGGAAGAGGTCAAAAATGAGAAGGAGGAGTAACACATGAAAAAGATAGTTATCATCTGCCTGGCAGTCGCCATGACCGGCTGCGGCATCTACAAGCCCTATACCCGTCCCGAAATCCAGACCGACGGACTCTACGGCGACGCGGAGAGCGCCGATACGATGACTCTGGGCAATCTCCGCTGGCAGGAGGTCTTCACCGACCCGGCCCTGCAGAGCCTCATCGAGGAGGGTCTTGCCAACAACACCGACCTGCAGTCGGCACAGTGGCGCGTGAAGGAGGCCGAGGCGACGCTCAAGTCGGCACGCCTGGCCTACCTGCCGTCGTTCAACTTCGCACCGCAGGGGAGCATCAGCAGCTTCGACAACCAGAATACGACGAAGACCTACAGCATCCCCGTCACGGCAAGCTGGCAAATCGACATCTTCAACGGTCTGACCAACGCCAAGCGCAAGGCCAAGGCGCTCTACGCCCAGAGCCAGCAGTACGAGCAGGCGGTCAAAACGCAGCTCATCGCCAACATCGCCAACCTCTACTACACGCTGCTCATGCTCGACAGCCAGCAGGAGGTGACGCGTGAGACGGCCATGAAGTGGGAGCAGAGCGTCGAGACGATGCGCGCGCTGAAGGCTGCCGGCATGACCAACGAGGCGGGCGTTGCCCAGTACGAGGGCAACTACTTCGCCGTGGTGGCATCGCTGCGCGACATCGAGACCTCGATTCGTCAGACGGAGAACAGCCTCTGCTCCATCCTGGGCATCGCCCCGCAGCAGATTGAGCGCGGCAGCCTCGACGCACAGCAGCTTCCCGAGCAGATTGTCGTCGGCGTTCCGGTTCAGATGCTCTCGAACCGTCCCGACGTACGCAGCGCCGAGTATGCCCTCATGCAGGCCTACTACGCAACGAGCCAGGCCCGTTCGGCCCTCTACCCGTCGATTACGCTGAGCGGTACGGCCGGCTGGACCAACAGCGCCGGTGCCATGATTGTCAACCCGGGCAAGCTGCTGCTCACGGCAGCCGGCTCGCTGCTCCAGCCGATTTTCAACGCCGGAGCCAACCGCGCCCAGGTGAAAATCATGAAGGCACAGCAGGAGGAGGCCAAGCTCTCGTTCCAGCAGACGCTGCTCAACGCCGGTGCCGAGGTGAACAACGCCCTGACGCAGTATCAGAACGCACGGGCAAAGACCGACCTGCGCATCAACCAGATTGAGGCCATGGCCCGCGCCGTGGAGAGCACCGAACTGCTCATGCAGCACGGCTCGACGACCTATCTCGAGGTGCTGACCGCACAGCAGTCGCTGCTGTCGGCCCAGCTCTCGCAGATTGCCGACCGCTTCGATGAGATTCAGGGTGTTGTCAACCTCTACCAGGCACTTGGTGGCGGCCGCGACCTCACCGAGGAGGAGTAGTCATGAAGCGGGGAGCTACCAGAGAGGAAATCATCCGCACGACGCAGGAACTCATCTCCCGCAACGGCATCCGTGCCGTGCGGGTGGATGAGATTGCGCAGACGCTCGGCATCTCGAAACGGACGCTCTACACCATGTTCGCCGACAAGAACGAACTGGTCAACGCCTGTCTGGACGAGATGGGCCGCTCGATTCGCCGCCGCATCTCGGGCTACCGACGGCTGCGCGCCACGTCGCTCCAGAAGACCTTCCGCCTGACGAACGAATACATCGACAGCCTCTACCTGGTGGACAGCTGTTTCCTGAACGATGTGAAGCAGAAGCTCGCCTATGCCGAGCAGTATGCCGAACACCGCGTAGTTTGGGACAAGGAGCTGACCTCCATGCTCGAAAGCTGCCAGCAGGACGGATTTATCCTCACGGACCTCAATGCCGAGGCCTTTGCCGGAAGGCTTGTAAGCTCGCTCTACGAGATGCGCATCAACCAGGCATCGCGCGAGGAGCTGCAGCTCATCTGCCGGGCCCTGCTTCGGGGCGTCGCCACGCAGGAGGGCATCGACCTCATCGACCGGAGTTGATGCTCCGACATACCGGACACAGCGTTCCCGGACGGATTTGATTCCGTCCGGGAACGCTGTTTTTCGGGGCTTCGCGACAAAAAAATGCTCCGAAGTGGACAATCATACCAAAAAAAGAGTATCTTTGTCAACAAACAAGAGAAAAACCATGCGTACGAACCTTACGACCGGCAGCGCACTCCGAATGCGCTCGATGATGATGCACTCGATGTGCATGTTCCGCCGACGGTGCCGGGGGTAGGTTGTTCGCATATCCATATGAACGATAACATCCGGCCCCGAAAAGGCCGGATATTTTTTTGCAAACACAAAAACGACACGCCATGTCCAAGCAAAACTACCGATTCGAAACCCTGCAGGTGCACGCCGGCCAACGGCCCGACCCGACGACGGGAGCCTGCGCCCTGCCCATCTACCAGACCTCCTCCTACGTCTTCGACAGCGCAGCGCAGGGAGCAGCCCGCTTTGCGCTGAAGGAGGAGGGCCACATCTACACCCGCCTGAGCAACCCCACCACCGAGGTCTTCGAGCGGCGCATGGCCGCACTCGAGGGGGGAACCGATGCCGTGGCGGCCGCGTCGGGCATGGCGGCGCAGTACCTCGCCCTGGCCAATCTGGCGGAGGTGGGCGACAACATCGTCAGCACGTCGTTCCTCTACGGCGGCACCTTCAGCCAGTTCAAACATACGCTCTCACGCATGGGCGTCGAGGTGCGCTTCGCCTCGGGCGACTCGCTGCAGAGCATCGCCTCACTCATCGACCAGCGTACGAAGGCCATCTATCTGGAGACCATCGGCAACCCCGAATTCAACATTCCGGATTTCGAGCCGATTGCCAAGCTGGCCCACCGCCACGGCATCGCGCTGGTGGTCGACAACACCTTCGGCGCCGGAGGCTACCTCTGCCGGCCCATCGAGTGGGGAGCCAACGTCGTGACGCACTCGGCCACCAAGTGGATAGGGGGCCACGGCACGAGTCTGGGCGGCGTGGTCATCGACGGCGGCAACTTCGACTGGGGCAACGGCCGCTATCCGGCGCTGAGCGAGCCCTCGGAGGGGTACCACGGCTACAACTTCTGGCGCGAATGCGGACCGAAGGCCTTTGCCGTGCGGACACGCTGCGAGGGGCTGCGCGACATCGGCTCCTGCATCAGCCCCTTCAACGCCTTCCTGCTGACGCAGGGGCTGGAGACCCTCTCGCTGCGCGTGCAGCGCTGCGTGGACAACGCGCTCGAAATCGCCTCGTGGTTGGAGCGCCATCCCAAGGTCGAGCAGGTGAGCTACCCGGGCCTCAAAAGCAGCAAATACCACGCGCTTGCATGCAAATACCTGCGCAACGGCTTCGGCGGCGTACTGACCTTCCGCGTACGGGGCAATGCGGCGCAGGCGGCGAAAATCGTCGACAACCTCCACCTCATCAGCCATCTGGCCAACGTCGGCGACACGAAGACGCTGCTGATTCATCCCGCCTCGACCACCCATGCGCAGCTCAACGAGCAGGAGCTCGTCGCCTCGGGTGTCTATCCCAACCTGCTGCGCCTCTCGCTCGGCATCGAACACGTCGAGGATATCCGCGAAGATTTGAACGAAGCCCTCAAGCACCTCTGATGGAAGCCCTGCATTTCGAATACGACGCCCCCTTCACGCTGGAGTCGGGCGCAACGCTCCCCCGGCTGACGATTGCCTACCACACCTACGGGCAGTTCTCTCCCTCGCGGGACAATGTCATCTGGGTCTGCCACGCCCTGACGGCCAACTCCGAGGTAGCCGACTGGTGGCCCCACACGGTCGAGCAGGGGCGCTTTCTCGACCCGTCGCGCCACTTCATTGTCTGCGCCAACATCCTCGGGTCGCACTACGGCACGACGGGGCCGCTCCACACAAATCCCGCAACCGGCCGGCCCTACTACGGCACGTTTCCCAACTTCACCATCCGCGACATGGTCCGCGCCCACCGGCTGCTGGCCGATGCGCTGGGCATCGGAGGCATCGCAGCGCTCATCGGCAGTTCGGTCGGAGGCTTCCAGGCCGTGGAGTGGGCCGTCGAAGAGCCGTCGCGTATCGAGCGGCTCGCGCTGATAGCCACAGCGGCCAAGGCCTCGCCGTGGTGCATCGCCATCGACGAGACGCAGCGCATGGCCATCGAGGCCGACCCGACGTTCGGCCAGCCGCGCGACGATGCCGGACGGGCGGGCATGGCGGCCGCCCGCGCCATCGGGCTGCTCACCTACCGGGGCGGCAGCGGCTACAACCGCACGCAGCAGGACCCCGACGGGACGACCCTGCCGCACCGCGCCTCGACCTACCAGCGCTATCAGGGCGAAAAGCTCTGCCGCCGCTACAACGCCTACTCCTACCACGCCATCCTCAATGCCTTCGACACGCACGACGTGGGGCGCGGACGGGGCGGGGTAGAGGCCGCCCTTGCGCGCATCAAGGCCCGGACGCTGGTGGTCGGCATCACGACCGACCTCGTATTCACGCCCGCCGAGATGCACTGGTTGGCCGACCGGATACCCGGCAGCCGCTACGGCGAAATCGTCTCGGAGTTCGGCCACGACGGCTTTCTGGTCGAGCACGAACAGCTCAACGCGCTGCTCTATCCATTTGTAAACAATTAAAAACAGAACGATATGAAAAAAATCAACATCGGACTCTTCGGCTTCGGCGTGGTCGGACAGGGCATCTACGAGGTGGTCCGCAAGGCGAAGAACGCCAATGCCGAGATTGTCAAAATCTGCGTCCGCTCGCTCGATAAGCCGCGCTCAATCGAGCGCTCCTGGTTCACCGACTCGCCCGACGAGATTCTCTCCAACCCCGACATCAACCTCATCGTCGAGGTGATTGACGACCCGGCGGCTGCCTACGACATCGTCAAGTCGGCGCTGCTGAAGAGGATTCCCGTCGTCTCGGGCAACAAGACGATGCTGGCGCACCACCTGCCCGAGCTCATCGAAATCCAGAAGACGCACCACGTCGCGCTGCTCTACGACGCCTCGTCGTGCGGCTCGATTCCCGTCATCCGCAACCTCGAGGAGTACTACGACAACGACCTGCTGCTCGAGGTGAAGGGCATTCTCAACGGCTCGTCGAACTACATCCTCTCGCGCGTCTTCGACCACAGCGACACCTACGCCCACGCGCTGGCGCAGGCCCAGGAGCTCGGCTTCGCCGAGAGCGACCCCTCGTTCGACATCGAGGGCTACGACTCGCTCTTCAAGCTGGTCATCATCACGGTCCACGCACTGGGAGTCTACGTCGCCCCGGAGCGGATTTTCACCTACGGCATCTCGACCATTCACGAGTCGGACATCCGCTACGCCCGCGAGAAGGGGGTCAAAATCAAGCTGGTGGCCCAGGTGGTCAAGGTGAGCGACGAACACTTCACGATGTTCGTCATGCCGGAGTTCGTCACCCCCGACAAGTACATCTACAGCGTCGACGACGAGTACAACGGCGTGGTCATCCGCGGCGAGTGCTACGACCGACAGTTCATGTTCGGCAAGGGGGCGGGAAGCCTTCCGACCGCCTCGTCTATTCTGAGCGACATCATGGCCCGGCAGCACGACTACCGCTACGAGTACAAGAAGCAGAACTACCTCCAGCTGCCCGAATACACGACCGACATCCCGCTGCGCATCTACGTCCGCTATTCGGCGACCAACATCCCGCATATCCTCGACTTCGAGAAGATTCACGAGGAGTACTACTGCGCCGAGAGCAGCTACGTCATCGGCGACGTCACGCTCGCCGAGCTGCTCCGCAAGCGCGAGCAGCTCAACGGCCACGATGTCTTCATGGCCAACATTCCGCTCTTCTTCCAGAACAACTGACCCCTGCGGGGCCAGCGTGGGGCGGACACCTCACGGCTCTGAAACGGACGAGGGGGGCGGGAATCCCGGTTGTGGATTCCCGCCCCCTTGTCTCCGTTGTGCGACAGACGGCTCAGGGCTGCCTTTTTGCGTAGTAGGAGCTGTCGAGGCCGAGGGCGAAGCTGTCGCGCCACCGCCATGCCGCACCGGCAAGCAGCGCCGCCACGACGGCACTAAAGAGGAAGGGAAAGCGCTCTCCGCCCAGATGCACGAGCCCGAAGAGGTGCTCCAGGGGGTCCATCACGAAGGGGCAGAGCACGACGGCCAGGTAGTTCATCGCCATGACGAGCGACAAGGCGAGCGTCGAGGTGCGGGGCGGTCCGACGATGGCCGCCTTGTCGTAGATGAGCGGCTGCATCACCCCATAGCCGAAACCGGCAAGCAGGCAGCCCGTCACGAGCATCGCCCGGCTGCCGAAGCTGCCGATACAGGCCAGACCGACGGCAATAAGCAGCAGCGACACGACGTTGACCCGCTGCCGAAGCAGCTGGATGGTCCGTCTGAGCAGGAATCCGGGCAGCATGATGGCCAGAAAGAACAACGAGATGAGCACTCCCGAGAGCGAATCCTTCAGCCCGCGGGCCTCGACCAGAAACGAGACGTAGTAGGTCACCGTAAGCACCAGGAAGGTGATGGCGAAGTAGAGCGCCATCACCCCGGCCAGCTTGCGCCAGTCGATGGAGGTGTGCTTGAGCTGGTCGCTCTGCGGCGGCTCGGCGGCCGCCGGTGTGCGGCGCAGCAGAAAGACGGCCGCAAAGGAGATGCCCGGCAGCGTATAGACCAGAAAGGGGAGGTGCCACTCGATGTTGGCCAGATAGCCGGCCAGCGCCGTGGCCAGCACGAGCGTCAGGTTGTTGATGGCCGAGCTGTAACCCAACTGCCGGACGCGGTAGTCGCCCGTGAAGTAGTCGACCACAAGTCCCGTCGAGAGGGGAATCACCATGCCGGCACCCACGCCCAGGAGCGAACTGATGACAATCAGCTCGGTCATGCTCCCTGCAAAGAGGCAGGCCACGCCGCTCAGGAAGAAGAGCGCAAGCCCCGTGGCCAGGAGCGTGAACTTGTTGCGCCGTTCGGAAATTTTACCCGACAGCAGCACGAAGGGGATGACGAGCAGCGACGGAAGCGACGTGAGCATCTGAATCTCGAGGTCGGTGGCATGGGGAAAGATGCGGTTCATGTCGCCCAGAATGGGGGAGACGGCCAGCCCCGGCAGCGAGGCGACGGCCGAGACGGACCAGATGGCAAGCAGCGCCGAGAGCGGAATGGGCCCTTTGCCGGTTCGGATTTTCATGGTTGCGGGATTTTCGGGCCGTAACCGCAACTGTCATACCAAAAAGCGGAAGCGGCCCCATGGGGCCGCTTCCGCGTCGTTTTGTCCGATTCCGTCGCTTCGGAGCGGCTACTGCTCCTTCACGCAGCGGACCGGCATGCCGTTGGCACGGTAGTGGGCCACCGAAGGCTCCACACCGCTCGCCGCCACATCCTTCTTGTTGAAGTAGAAATAGAAGGCCGCCGATTGGGCATTGGTCAGCGCATCGGCCGTCCAGTAGAGACCCACCCAGGGCTGCGCCTCGAGCGCCTCGTTGCGCGATTCGGGCAGCGGGTTGTAGACATTCTGGAACTTGCCGTCGGTATAGACGCGGCGTCCGGCGCCCATGAAGAGCATCGTCGCCGTGCCGTCGGTCAGCTCCCAGCCGTATTTATCCATGTAATCCGTGGCAGAGCCCGACTTGTCGGCAATCGAAAGTCCCGCAAAGGCATCGGCCGAGGGGACGTGCCACCCCTTGGGGCAGGGGTCGTAGAGGCTCTTCGACGAGGAGTTCCACAGCTCCTCGGAGTGCGAGGCATAGAGCCAGTCGTAGCGCGACTGCTCGACACCGAGCAGGAAGCAGAGCGGCTGCCGCGAGGCATAATCCAGCGTTCCCTTCGTTGCATCGGAGGCTTCGAACGCATTGTAGACGCGCTTAGCATTGCCGTCATACATCGCCTCGCTGCTGCCCATCGAGAAGTTGTAGGCGCTCGGGCCGATGAAGGGCTCCTTGCGGCCCCACTGGTAGTAGAGTCCGTAGGATTCAAGGATTTCGTCCGTCGTCGCGTTGGAGTTGTTCATGGCGCCCAGATTGCTGCCCATGACCGTCGTACCGTTGGCCAGCGTGACGGCCTTGCCCACGGGGTCGTAGCCGGTAATCCAGATATGCCACGTCCATAGCAGCGTTCCCGCGGCATCGTAGGCGCCGAGCAGCACGTTGCCCTGCTTGATTTGCGTCTCGTCATCGTCCTCCGCACCAACGTAGAAGCTCACCTTGCCGTCACGCAGATTGAGGTACTGCAGCAGCCCCGACTCGGTCTGCCAGACCACCTCCACCTTGGCCGTGGGCATCATCTCGGAGGTTTCGCCGCGCAGCGTCGCGTCGAACGAGTAGTTGGTATTGGGCCGGGTCACCACGAAGCAGTTGGCCTGCTGCGTCGAAAGGTCATCGGTAGCGGCAATCGCCACGTAGAGCGTCGCCGAGACATACCCTCCGCCGGTCGTACGACCCGAGAGGATGAGGTTGCCCGACTCGACATGCTCCTCGTCGATGACCGACGGGGCGGTCACGCGCAGCGTCCCGGTCGAGAGGTCGGCCTCGGCCGTCCAGCCGCCCGGGAGGTTGGAAAATGAGATGGAGCTGACGTTCGAGGTTGTGAGGCCTACCGTTCCGGTGCCACCCGGCTCCTCGATGAAAAGCGCCGACTGGCTGAGGACCATACGGCCCGAATCACCATCCTTGCTGCAGGAGACGAACGATGCCGCCGCAACGACAAGCAGTACGACCCATCGGATACTCTGTTCGAAAAAACTCTTCATGTGCGTTGGAAAAATCATTTTTCAACTTCGAAAATTCACGCAAAGATACCAAAAAGCGGCGTATTTCCTACTGCCCCTTCCGAATATTTGCATTCGGGAACAATTATTGCCGCCTCTCTTCTAACGAATTCTAAATCCTCATAGTATGTCGGACCACAAAATTGAACCTACGAAAAAAGACAACCCGGCCGACCGCTACGGTGTCGTGGTGACGGAAAAGGGGCCCTATCTGGTCTATGGACGGCCGCCTCTGAACCTGCAGAGCATCCGCCTCGGGCCGCGTCCGGGCGGTCCCGGATTCGAAGAGGGGACCCGCTTCGAGATGCGGACCGACCCCACGGCGCTCTGCCGCTGCGGCGCCTCGCGCCGCAAGCCCTATTGCGACGGCACGCACGCCACGACGGCCTGGGACCCGACGCTCACAGCACCCATGCAGGAGACCACGGCGGGACGCACCGTCATCGAGGGGGCGACGCTCACGCTCGAGGATAATCCGCGCCGCTGCACGCTGGCCCGCTTCTGCCAGGCCGAGGGCGACGTGCGCTCGCTTGTCGGGCGCTCCGACGAGCCGGAGTCCCGCCGGCGAGCCGTCCACGAGGCGGAGCTCTGCCCCGGAGGCCGCCTCACGGCGCGCGACCGTCAGAGCGGCGAGCCCTTCGAAATCCTCTACGAGCCGAGTCTCGGGCTGATTGAGGCCCCCTCCATCGGGGCCAGCGGCGGATTGTGGCTGCGCGGCGGCATTACGCTCCGACGCGAAGACGGGCGCACCTACGCCGCACGCAACCGCGTCGTGCTCTGCCGCTGCGGACGTTCGGCCGACAAACCCTTCTGCGACGGCACGCACGCCTCCGTCAAATGGCGGGACGGGCTCGAAGAGCGCGTCCCGGAGCCCGCAACGGAAGGGTAGCGGAAGGGCAGGACTGTCGTGCCGGTCGTGCCGGCCCAAAGACAGCTGCCGGCAAAATGGAGTCAGCCAACCGGGCCGACAGGCGGAGCGACCAGCCCAAAGGCAGCGGCCCGGCTACCCAACTAAAAGCGGCTGTCCACTCGGACAGCAGCCCAAATAAGCCCGTAACAAAAGCGCCGGGCGGATGATTCTCCTCATCCGCCCGGCGTTTTGCTGTCGATGGTCCAGCAGGCCTATTTCTTGGTCTCGGGGCGCGCGATGGACTCCCGCATGGCGGTATCGGCCATCACGTTCTTCATCTTGTAGTAGTCCATGATGCCCAGATTGCCGTTGCGGAACGCCTCGGCCATGGCCAGCGGCACCTCCGCCTCGGCCAGAATCACCTTGGCGCGGGCCTCCTGCGCCTTGGCCTTGTTCTCCTGTTCGAGCGCAACGGCCATGGCCCTCCGCTCCTCGGCCTTGGCCTGGGCGATGTTCTTGTCGGCCTCGGCCTGGTCCATCTGGAGCTGGGCGCCGATATTCTTGCCCACGTCGATGTCGGCGATGTCAATCGAGAGTATCTCGAAGGCCGTTCCGGCATCGAGCCCCTTGTCCAGCACCACGCGCGAGATGGAGTCGGGATTCTCCAGCACGATTTTGTGCGTCTCGGCCGAGCCAATCGAGGAGACGATACCCTCGCCCACACGGGCCAGCACGGTCTCTTCGCCCGCACCGCCAACCAGCTGCTTGATGTTGGCACGCACGGTGACGCGCGCCTTGGCGATGAGCTGGATGCCGTCCTTGGCCACCGCGGCGACCGGAGGCGTATTGATGACCTTCGGGTTGACCGACATCTGCACCGCCTCGAAGACGTCGCGACCCGCCAGGTCGATGGCCGTCGCCATCTTGAAGTCGAGCATGATGTTGGCCTTCTGGGCCGATACGAGCGCGTGCACAACATTCGTGACGTTGCCGCCGGCCAGGTAGTGCGCCTCCAGCTCGTTGGGGTCCAGATGCAGCCCCGCCTTCGTCCCCTCAATCATCGAGGAGACGATTGTCGAAGGGGGAACCTTGCGCCAGCGCATCAGAATCAGCTGCAGCAGGCTGATGCGCACGCCCGACACCAGAGCCGAGAACCACAGCCCCACAGGGATGAAGTAGAAAACCAGCCAGATGGCCAGCAGGCAGACGAATACGATGAGGATGATGATACCCGATTGCAAATCCATGGTCAGAGAGGAGTTTTACGGTTATTGTTTTGGGATTGGTTTGACGATGACGCTGAAGTTCTCGAAGCCGACCACCTCGACCTCGGTTCTGGGGTCGACGTAGGCATCGAGCGACTTGGCCTCGTAGAGTTCGCCTCCGATTTCGACCCGGCCCATGGGCGACAGGCGCGAAAGGGTGACGCCGCGTTCGCCGACGCGAAGCCGCGTCTGGGGCGAAGGCATGCTCGACGAGTCAATCTTCTGGCGCAGCGAGAAGCGCTGCCACGTCTTGGCGCGCAGCGAGAGAATCGTCGCCACGAGCGAGAGGATGACGATGAGCACGACCACGACGATGCCCGTCGGAGTGTCGTGGTAGCGGAAGGCGAGGTAGATGGCGCTTCCATCGCAGACCAGCGCCAGCAGTGCACCGACCGAGACGCCCGGCAGCAGCACGATTTCCGCAACGAGGAACAGCAGTCCCAGCACGATGAGCAGAATGATGTAGAACATGGCGGATGAGGCTTGTTGGTTCTGCTATAAAGTTAACGCTTTATTCCGTTTGTTGGGCGATTTCGGCCACTTTTATTTCAAGTGCGTTGTCCGCCTGCGCCACGGCGTCGGCCACCCGCTGGGCCTCGGCCCGGTCGTCGAAGAGCCCCACGACGAAGAGCTGCTGACCCACACGCGAGAGTTCGCGGCCGCCTGCCGTCGCGGCAATCGCCTCCTTTACGGGGTCGGGCAGCGCCGGCAGCCCGGCAATTTCAACCCTATAGGAGAGGGCGGGCTGGGGGTCGCGGGCCAGATTGCGGTAGACGCCGTCGACCCAGACAACCACCTCGGGACGGAGGAACCCGTGCTCCTTGAGCAGCGCCTGGGCAGCCTCCGCCTCTTCGCGCGTTGCAAAGCCGCCGGCGTAGTAGCACCACTTGTGCTCGTCGTTGACCAGATAGAAGAGCGGTTCGACACCCCGGAAGGTCGAGACGGCCCGCTTGGTGTTGAACGTTCCGAGCAGGATGCGGTAGATGGTGCCGTTCGTATAGACCGGGCACTCGGGAATCGGGTTCTTGTAGGTATAGCGGGGCGTCGACGCGAAAGTGATGCTGTCGTAGTCGAGGAAGTAACGCTCGCGCAGCTCTATCTTCGGCAACTGGAACTCGGCGCCGTTGAGCCAGACGCCGGCCTGACGCAGCGAGTCGCGCGCCGCATCGAGTCCAAGCGCCTCGGCCACCGAGACCTCGTAGTCGAGCAGCACCTCCTTGCGCAGGAAGTAGTCGACCACCTCGTCCGATTCGGTCCTGCCCTTCAGTGCGGCAAGACGGCGCGTTGCCTTGGCCAGCAGCTCCTCTTCGCGGGCCAGCGCCTCCTCGCGGCCCAGCGTCTCGAGCACGTAGGAATAGGCGTAGGACTTGTTGTCGAAGATGTAGTTCCAACGCTTCGAGAGCGAATCGGCCAGCGTCCGGTTGAGCTGCTGCAGCACCGTGCAGTGCTCGTAAAGCGACGTCGCAGCCTGCTCGTTGTCGACCTTCTCGTAGGCCTGCACCGAGTCGGCCAGAGCGCGGTAGTTTTCAAAATAGCGCTGCACATCCTCCGCCGCCGCATACTCTTCGCGCTGAGCCTGCTGCAGCGCGGCGTAGTCGGCCTGGGGCAGCTGCTCGCGGAAATAGGGGCTCTGGACCAGATAGCGCACCCGGCCGCTGCGCACGGGCAGCGCCGGCTGCTCGCTCTCGGGCGTCGGCTCCGAGCCGAGGTTGGAGAGAATCCAATCCTGCTCGATGGTATTGATTCGGTCGATGAGACGACCCTTGGCGCTGCGGATTTCGAAGACCTCGCTCTCGAGCGCCAGAATCTGCTGCGAACGCTCGGCCCGCGTCTCGGGCTCCTCGCGCAGCAGCCGTCGCGACTCTTCAATCACCCGCGTGACGGAGTCCTCGCGGAACTGCAGCCGCGCATCCTCGCGCAGCAGCGACATGTACTCTTCGTTGCCTTCCAGACCGGCAATGCGGGGGGCAACCTCCTGCGCACAGAGCGTTCCGACCGTACACAGAGCCACCGCAGACAACATGTATTTGAACATCTTACGTAGCATTATCTCCACCATTTGATAAAGAACCACTGGATTAAACCGAATATCTCGAGACGCCCCAGCAACATCAGCAGCGTATTGGAAACCTTCACCATGGCGGGCAGTCCCGAATAGTTGTCGAGCGAACCCACCTCGCCGAATCCGGGGCCGACGTTGCCCAGCGAGGCAACAGACGACGAGAAGCTCGTCAGCAGGTCAACCCCGCAGGCCGTGCTGAAGACCGTACCAATGAGCAGCAGCAACAGGTAGGCAAAGATGAAGGTCATCACGGCGTGGAGCGTCTCGCGCTCCTGCATCACGCCGTCGAGCTTGAAGCGAATCACCGCATTGGGGTGCTGCTGCTGGCGCAGCTGTGCCCGCATCATTTTGAGCGCCAGCACCAGACGGTTGACCTTGATACCGCCGGCCGTCGAACCGGCACAGGCGCAGACCATCGACCCGAACAGAAGCGTGATGATGGCGAACGAGGTCCACGTATTGGAGTCGGCCGTGGCGAAGCCCGTCGTCGAGGCCACCGTGACGAACTGGAAGCAGGCGTGGCGGAACGAGGTGCCGAACGTGGGGTAGAGCTCCGCCGCATAGAGGCTCACGGCGATGGCCAGGCTGCAGAAGAGGAGCATCCCGACGTAGAAACGCGTCACCTCCGAGCGGAACAGGTTGCTCCGCTTGCCGGTCACCGTCGCATAAATCAGTCCGAAGTGCATACCGGCAATGGCCATCACCAGGATGAGAATCGTATCGATGGCCGGACTGTTGTAGAACGAGATGCTGGCATTCTTGGTCGAGAAGCCGCTCGTGGCGCAGGCCGACATGGCGTGGCACAACGCATCGAACCAGTTCATGCCCGCCATCTTGAGCAGCAGGGTCGACAGCACCGTCAGTCCGACGTAGACCACCAGCAGAACCTGGACAATCATCTGCGTCCGGTAGCGGTAGTTGTCCTTGGCCATCGACGAGAGCTCGACGTTCGAGAGGGTCATCTTGCTGCGTCCCAGCGAGGGGAGAATCAGCAGGGCGAACATCACCACGCCCATACCGCCAATCCACGTCGACGAGAAGCGCCAGAACTGCAGGCCGCGCGGCAGCGCCTCAACATCCGTAAGAATCGACGAGCCGGTGGTCGTGAAGCCAGAGACGCTTTCGAACCAGGCGTTGACCAGACTGAACTCGCCTCCCCAAATCAGGTAGGGGAACATCCCCACCACGCAGGCCACCAACCACGAGCCGACGACGATGCAGAAGCCCTCCTTGGTGGTAATCTGCTCGCTCTTCTCGACGAAAATCAGCGGGAAGACCCCCAGCAGGGCCGTCAGCAGCGAGGAGAGCAGCAGCGGATAGAACGACGAGTCGACGCCGCTGACGTAGGAGATTACGGCCGAAAGCAGCATGAACAGCGCGATGAAAAGCATCACGCTGCCCACATACCGCAAGACTACATCCATCCGCATGGCGCGTCAGTTTTTCTGTTGTTTCGAGAGCGCAATGAGCGCATCTATCTTCTCCTTGAGCTGCAGCATCTCGTCCTTGAAGTCCCCCTTGGCAACAAAGGGAACCCGGTAGACGAGGTAGTCGCCCAGCCCCTTGTTCATCTTGAGCACCGGGTCGACGCAGTAGAGGTTCATGAAGTAGGAGAGCATCAGCACGATGGCAATCATCACTGCCAGCGAGATGAGCACCGGCGTGACGGCCCGGTAGGCGTTCTTCTTCATCTGCTCGGCACGGGGCGCCAGCGAGCTCTGGGTCGAGGTCATGTAGTTCTTGATGGCCGAGGTCAGACGCCCGTATAACGCCTCGTACTCGCCGTCGTACCAGCCGTGGCGCAGCGAATCGGGTCCCGAGGCCGTGGCGGGCTTTCCCGCGGGAGCCTCCTCGGCCCACGTCAGGTAGCTGTCCGTCAGAAGGCGCAGCTCGGTGGTGGCAAAGGCCAGCGAATCGAGGAACGACTTGTCGAGCGCCTCGGTCTGAGCCACCAGCAGCGCACTCTCCAGCCGCTCCATGCTCGCACGGCACAGCGAGTCATACTCGCGGTCGCCGAAGACCGAGAGGTGCACCAGTGCGATGTTCTGCTCGTGGGCGGCATCGAGCATCTCGCGGGCCAGCTCGATGTTGCGGGCATTGGCCTTGAGGATATCCTCCGTATCGCGGCTCAGGTGGCTGAGCTCGAGGAAGGAGACCATACCCGAGAAGAAGAGCAGGCAGACGATGCTCACGAATCCCGTAGTCACCCGTTTGCGCAAACCTGTCATCATAGCTTCCTATTCACTTTTAGTGCAAATATACGAATTTTAACCCAGAATATCCCCTTCCAGGTCGTGCGATTCGTCCATTTTTCCCAACCGGACGCGGCAGACCGTATTGACGCGTGCCGCATCGTAGGGGACCTTCACGCGGCGGTAGTTGCCCGTGAAGCCGAACATCATACCGCCGCGGCGCGTGCTTTCGAACAGCACGTCGGCCTCCGTGCCTGTTCCGCGGGCGCAGAAATCGCCGTGCAGCCGCGCGCAGAGGGCCTCCAGCTCCTCCACGCGGCGGGTTGCCACCGACGACTGCACCTTGCCGGGAAAATCGACGGCCGGCGTTCCGGGGCGCTCCGAGAAGGGGAAGATGTGGAGGAAGGCGGGAGCGAGCCGCTCCAGAAAGTCGTACGTCGTGCGGAAGTCGGCCTCCGTTTCGCCCGGGAAGCCCACAATGACGTCGATGCCGATGAAGGCGTCGGGCATCAGCCGGCGCACGGCCTCGACCCGCTCGCCGAAGCGGGCCGTCGTATAGCGGCGGCGCATGAGCCCCAGAATCCGGTCCGAACCGCTCTGCAGCGGAATGTGGAAGTGGTGCTGGAACTTGGGCGACGCGGCACAGAAGGCGATGATTTCGTCGGTCAGCAGGTTGGGCTCGATGGAGGAGATGCGGTAGCGCTCGATGCCCTCGACCTCGTTGAGCGCACGGAGCAGGTCGATGAACGTCTCGCCGGTCGTCCGGCCGAAGTCACCCGTGTTGACCCCCGTGATGACAATCTCCTTCTGCCCGGCGGCGGCAATCTGCCGCGCCTCGGCCACCAGGTCGGCAATGGGCATGTTGCGGCTCGAGCCGCGGGCATAGTGAATCGTGCAGTAGGAGCAGCAGTAGTCGCAGCCATCCTGCACCTTGAGGAAGGCGCGCGTACGGTCGCCGCTCGAGAAGGCGGCGAAGAAGTTGGTCAGCTCGTCCGTCTCGCAGCTGTAGACCTGCGCGCGTCCCTTGCCGGCCAGCTCCGTCACGCGACGGTAGAGCTCGCCCTTGTCGTTGTTGCTCAGCACGAGGTCGACCCCCTCGATGGCGGCAATCTCCTGCGGCTTGAGCTGGGCGTAGCACCCCGTCACCGCGATGATTGCCTGCGGATTGCGGCGATGAAGCTTGCGTATCAGGTTGCGGCACTTCTTGTCGGCATGCTCCGTGACCGAGCAGCTGTTGATGACACAAATGTCGGCCTCCTCATCGGGAGCCACACGCACGTAGCCCCCCTGTTCGAACTGGCGGGCGAAGGTGGAACTCTCCGAGAAATTGAGCTTGCAGCCGAGTGTATGGAAATTGACTCTGCGTTGTTGCATGGAAAAAGGTGTTATCGGCTGCGAATTTACGAAAAGCAGGCGAGACGGGGAAACATTCCGCCCCCTATTTTCGGAGCGCGGCCCCGGACAGCCTGACGCCCAATGCGGCAGACGGCACACCGAAGTGCGGGAATCGGGACGCCGCGGAAATCCTGCACTTGTCCGGAGGCTGTCTTCGCGGCAGCCTTTTCAGAAACTACGGAATAGCCCTTCGAGCCCCCTGCGGGACTATTTGCGGGCGATGTAGAAGAGGTCGAAGCACTCCTCCGAGACGGGGGCGATGCGGTAGTCCTCCATGCGAATCGAGGTAGTCAGCTCCGTATTGGCATGCAGCAGCCGGCGGCGGTTGAGCCGGTTGAGCAGGTCGTAGGGGAGCTGCAACAGCCGGCGGGGGAGGCGGTGCTGGAGGTCCAGCGGGTCGAAGCGGAGCAGCCGCTCGACGCTGCGGCGGTTCTCGGCGTAGTAGGCCATCACCTTTTCGTCGCCGAAGACGCCCAGCTGCTCCACCTCGCCAAACGAGGACGCGAGCAGCCGCCGCAACTCTTCGGGGCGGTATTCGCGCACGTGCCACGGATTGCGCGTGAGCGACATCGGGGCGTTGGGCGTCGTCACCACGAAGCAGCCGCCCGGACGCAGCACGCGGGCCACCTCGCGCACGAACAAGGCATCATCCTTGATATGCTCGATGACCTGGAACGAGATGACGCAGTCGAAACTTTCGTCCGCGAAAGGCAGAGGAGGAACCGTCGCCCGGCGGAACTCCACGTTGGGCACCTGCAGCAGTTCGGGCGCCGGAACATGCTTGTCGAGCGTCACGAAACGGTCGACACGGGGCGCAATGACCTCGATGCCATAGCCCGAACCGGTGCCGATTTCGAGCGTATCGCCGCCAACGCGCTCCGCGGCGGCGTGGTAGGCCAGCAGCGAGCGCTGGAAGACAAAGTTGTCCGAGGTCTCACGCGAGACCCGTTCCGCGGTATTGATTCGGCTCATTTTCCCTTGCGCAGTTTGATTCCCCGTTCCGTCATCTCCACCTCGCCGCGCTTGAGCAGCATGCCCAGCGAACGCTTGAAGACCTTCTTGCTCATCTGCGTGCGTGCGGCCACCTCCTCGGGTGCGCTCGCATCGTTGAGCGGCAGGAAGCCGCCGTTGTCGTGCAGCAGCGCCAACAGCGTCTCGGCCGAGCTCTTCACCTGGGCCAGCCCCGTCTGCTGCAGGCTCACGTCAATGCGGTTGTCGTCGGTGATGCGGCTGACGTAGCCCTGCAGCCGCTCGCCGATGGACACCGAACGGAACAGCTGGTTGCGGTAGAGCATGCCCCAGTGGCGGTTGGCCACGATGACCCGGTAGCCGATGGGGCTCTCCGAGGCAACGAGCAGCTCGACCGCCTGGCGGGGAGCCACGGTGATGATATCGTTGTTGATGAAGCCCTTGAGCTTCATGGTCGCCACGCAGCGGCCCGTGATGTTGTCCTCGTAGAGGTAGACGATATAGCTCCGTCCCGGAAGCACGCCCCCCTGCTGGTTGCGGTTCGGCAGGAAGAGGTCCTTGCCGTAGAGTCCCCAGTCGAGGAAGGCGCCGTGTTCGGTCTTGTCAACCACCTTGAGGTAACCCGCCTCACCGACCTTGAGCAGAGGCGTTTCGGTCGTTGCGACGAGCCGGTCCTCGGAGTCGTGGTAGACGAAGACCTCCTTCGTGTCGCCGACCTTGTCGGCAAGCGAAACATAGCGGTTGGGCAGCAGCACCTCCTGCTGTTCCTCGTCCGCCAGAAAAAGTCCGTGTTCCGAGATGCGGCTCACGGTGAGTTGCTGAACATGTCCGGCTCTGAGCATACGAAAATTCGGTATTCGATGGATTTGCGCCGCAAAAATACGTTTTATTTTCACGCCGTGCAACTTTCCGGCCGCAAGGAGCGAGGGACGAAGCCCGGCGAAACGAGGACGGAAGAGGGCAACGGCCGGCAGAGGGTCAGTAGAGCAGCTCAACGGCCGTATAGTTGTCGGCAGCCGGACGTCCGTGCAGCGTGAGCGTCACGGTGAACTCCTTGGCCAGAGGGGCCTCCACGTCGCGCTTCTCCACACGGAGCGTCACGCCGTCGCTACCCGGCTCAATCCGCAGCGCGGGCTCCTGTTCGGCCCAGCAGTGGCGGCTGGCCGTGATGCGGAGCTTTTCGAGCGTCACCGACTCGGAGCCACGCAGCGTGGTGAAGCGCAGCCCCCGCATGCGGCGGAACTCCTCGTGTCCGATGGTGAAGGAGACCCGGGTGCGCTCCTGCGCAAAGTCGAAGGGCAGCCAGCAGCAGACCGCCCGCTCGGGGCGCTGCACCATCTCGGGCGAGATGTCGCGGGTCGCTTCGACCAGCTTGCAGGCCGCCGTAAGCGGCTCGGCAAAGGGCTTCACGCGCGAAAGAGTGTCGGTTTGGTGCCACCCCTCGTCCCACGAACGAAAGTCGAAGCTGCGCCCCTCGTTGAGCGCCGCAAAGAAGTTGCGCCAGCGCGGAATGTAGAAGTCGCGGATGGGGCCCGACCAGATGCGGGCCGAATAGTCGCTCAGCGACGGGCCGCCCCAAACGGAGATGAGGCGCCGCTGCTCGCGCACGAAGCGGTCGCGCTCCTCCTCCGAGCAGCCCGCCGCACGGGCCTGCTCATTCCAGCGCTCCAGCCTCAACAGGGGATGCGAGGCCAGCAGGCGGTCGGCTTCGCGCAGCAGGGCGAGGAAGCGCCGCTCGCAGCGGGCAGCCTGTTCCGTCTCACCGTGCATGGCGGCCCACACGGCGGCATCGAGCAGGATATCGGCCTTGCCGGCAAGGTAGAAGGCCGCATACTGAATGGCATCGGTGCGGTAGTTGGGCGCTTCGCCCAGTTCGGGAGCCGCGCCGAGGAACTCCTCGATGGCTTCGAAATAATGTTCGTTGACCCCCATCGTCGCCATGCGGCGCGAGAGCGGCCGCAGCTGCCAACGGAAGCGGGCGTTGTTGGTGAACTCGCCGTAGGCCGAGCCGAGCATGCCGCGCCAGAAGCGGTCGACGCCCCGCACCGACTTGCCGTAGCGGGCCCGCGAATAGTCGTGCAGCAGCCGCAGCACGTCGATGCGGCGGGAGCTCCATCCGGCGGCGGAAATCACCTCGTAGACCGCCTCGTTGTTCTCGACTCCTTCGGGCGAGGTGCCGTAACCGACCAGTTCGCCCCGGTTGCGCGAGGCAAGCGCCCCGAGGTGGCCGTTGGCGTAGAAGTCGAGCACGCCCGTCAGCGCCGAGCGGCCGCCGAAGTTGGGCACCGTGCTGTATATCCACTCCTTGCCGTAGAGGCCCGAATAGTAGTCCCAGCTCCTCTCCGAACGCCAGACGTAGTCGTTGAAGTCGACCGCAAGGTCGATGATGCACAACCGCCCGTCGGGAACGCCGCTCAGCAGCGCCTCGACGCTGTGGGGGTCCCAGATGGTGCGCTGGTAGCCGAACATCCACCCCTGCATCATCCACACGGCGTCGGGATTCGCCTCGGAGAGCGAGCTGTAGACCGTCCGCGCGTAGCGGCGCAACGTCTCTGCACGCTCGTCGGAACCCTTCTTGCCGAAGGGGACGTCCAGCTCGTTGAAGCAGTCGACCAGATAGTATTTGCCCGGGCCGAACTCCCGCTCCCATTCGCGGACAAAGGCCGCGCCGATTTCGACAAAGCGCGTGTCGAGCGGCGAGAGGAGGTTGCTCTCGAATCCCGACCAGCGGGTACGGGTCAGCGCCAGGTCGGGGTAGAGGCGCCGCATGCCGTCGGGCACGAAGCCGGCAAAGCCCTGGAAGACGGGCTTCATGCCCAGCGCCCGCATGCGCTCCAGAATCCGGTGCTGCAGCTCGATTTGCCGCTCGTGCCACTCCTGCGAGGGGGCGCCGTCGAGCCCCGTCATGTTGCCCATGCGCATCCAGGGCATGTGGGCCGGACCGGTGAAGTAGGCGTCGATTTCCTCCTGCGTGAGCCCCATTTTGCGCCATACGCGCGCCAGGATAGCCTCGGTGGCCACCGGTGCCAGCGGCATGTCGAAGCCGTGGAGTGCCATCCAGTCGAGCTCCTGCTCCCACCGCTTCCAGTCCCAGAAGGGGGTCGTATAGCCGAAGGTGCATACATTCATATAGAGGTGGTGGCGGAAGGGCGAACGGGTCTCGCGCCGCTTCATGTCGGGCAGACGGTCGGGCAGTTCGAGGCGGTTGCCCGACCAGTTGGCCACGCCGTATCCATGCGAGAGGATGTAGTCGTAGAATCCGCGGCAGAGGGCCACGCAGCTGCTCCCCTCGATGCGGAGCAGCCCGTCGTCGACGCTCACGGCATAGCCGTCGCAGCCCGAGGCGTCGGGTGCGGTCAGAACCAGACGGAGCTCTTCGGGCAGGCGGCCGAACGTGCGGCGAATCACCTGCTCGGCCTCAACCACCTCGCGCGGGCGGGATTCGGCGGCCCCGGCAGGGGCAAAGAGCAGTAGCAGAAAGAGCAGAAGCAGCGATTTTTTCATGACAAAGTCAGGTTGTAGGGATGGGTTGAAAAGACAAACAAAAATACGTCTTTTTCGCGACTGTTGCCTCTTTTCGCTCCGTTTTTTGCCGCTTTCATCTATTTTTTGCTACCTTTCACCACTGTTTGAACCATCCTACGCTCCGATGAAACGATTCATACCGCTGCTGCTCATCGCGCTGGCCGCACTCCGCATCGCCCCGGCCCAGCCGCTCGACAGCCTCTGCACCAAAACCGAACACCGCATCGCCATGCGCGACGGCGTACGGCTCCACACGACCGTCTACGCGCCGCGCAGCGCCGAACCGGCCCCCATCCTCATCTTCCGCACCCCCTACGGTTGCGCCCCCTACGGCCCCGGGCGCTTTCCCTCGTCGCTCGAGGAGGGCTATCTGCGCACCTACCTCGACCGGGGCTACATCCTCGTCCTGCAGGACGTGCGGGGGCGCTACATGAGCGAAGGGGAGTTTGTCAACGTCCGTCCCGCCGCCGGCAAGGGCGCTGTCGACGAGACGACCGACAGCTACGACACGGTGGAGTGGCTCGTCTGTCATGTGCCGCACAACAACGGCCGCGTGGGCTTTGCCGGCAGCTCCTATCCGGGCTTCTACGCACTGATGGGCGCCCTGTGCGGTCATCCCGCCGTGCGTGCCGTCTCGCCGCAGGCCCCCGTGGTCGACTGGTTCATGGGCGACGACACGCACCACAACGGCGTGTTGATGCTCACCGACTCCTACCGCTTCATCCCCGGCATGAGCCGCCCCGGGAAGCATACCCCGGCCGAGCGCATGCCCTCGAGAGGGCAGCCGACCTGCCCCGAAGGGATGACCGAATATGAATTCTTCCTGCGCATCGCCACGCTCGACAGCCTCAGCCGGATGCTGCCGCCCACCCCCTTCTGGGAGGAGATGGCCGCCCATCCCGACTACGACGCCTGGTGGCAGGCGCGCGACGTGCGGCAACGCTGCCGCGACATCCGCCCCGCGGTGCTGATTGTCGGCGGCACCTACGACGCCGAGGACTGCTACGGCACATGGAACCTCTACCGGACCATCCGCAGCCAGAGCCCCGCAACGACGTGCCGACTCGTCATCGGCCCCTGGTCGCACGGCGCCTGGCGCAGCGGCGACGGCCGGCTCGGTCCCTTCGACTTCGGAGTGGAGGCATCGGGACGCTACTACGTCGAACACTTCGAGCTGCCCTTCTTCGAGCACTGGCTGCGCGGCCGCGAGGAGGTCCGGGATTCGCTTCCGTCCGACAGCGAGGCTGTCCGGGTCTACGTTCCGGGACGCAACGAGTGGCAGGGCTTCGACCGCTGGCCGCCCGCCGCATCACGCGAGGTGACCCTCTACCTGCACGAGGGCGGAGCGCTCGACACGCTGCGCCCCACGGCCCGCCGCTCGCGAAGCAGCTACCGCTCCGACCCGAACGACCCGGTGCCCTACATGGAGCCGCTCGGCCGCAAACGCGACAAGCGCTACATGGTGGCCGACCAACGCTTCACCGACGGCCGCCGCGACGTGCTCACCTTCGTCTCGGAGCCGCTGGCCGAGGAGCTGACGCTCGCCGGCCCCGTCGAGGTGACGCTCAATGCGACGCTCTCGACCACCGACGCCGACTTCGTCGTCCGCCTCTCTGACCAGTTTCCCGAGGGGGATTCGCTGCCGGGCTACCGGATGCTGGTGCGCGGCGACGTGATGCGGGGACGCTACCGCCACAGCTTCTCCCGCCCCGAGCCGTTCCGCCCCGGACGGGTCGAAGAGGTGCGCTTCACGATGCCCGACGCCGTGCACACCTTCCGCGCCGGCCACCGCATCGTGGTGCAGGTGCAGAGCTCATGGTTCCCGCTCGCCGAGCGCAGCCCGCAGCAGTTCGTCAACCCGTGGACTTGCCGGCCGGAGGAGTTTCTGCCCTGCGAGGTGACGCTGCTCCACGAGCGGGGGCGCGCCTCGTCGGTTACGCTCCGTGTCGCGAACGATTAACGCAAGAGGGCGGGAAGAAAGGGGCTCCGTACCCGATATTTTTCAAAACAGGGGGGTTTCATTTATTAAAACAAACGGCACAATATCATCTATTTTTTAAGCTACAGATACCATCGGCAGGAATTTTTGTTATATTTGTGTTAGCACACAAACAGTAACCATGAAAGTAGATGTAGCAATTTGCCAAGTTGATATGGAGTGGGAGCACACCTCCCGCAACCTTGCCCGGTTCGAACCTGCCGTTGCCGAGGCCAAGGCCGACATCGTCGTCCTGCCCGAAATGTTCGCCACCGGATTCAAGCTCCGGCCCGCCGTGGTGGCCGAGCCGATGGACGGCGAAGTGGTGACCACGATGCTCCGCTGGGCGCGCGAATACCGCAAGGCGGTGGTCGGCAGCGCCGTCATCTCGGAAGGGGGTCTCTTCCGCAACCGACAGTTCTTCGTCGAGCCTTCGGGCAAGATGACCTGGTACGACAAACACCACCTCTTCCGTCCGGGCGGCGAGGCGCGCGACTACGAACCCGGCCAACGGCGCGTCATCGTGGAGTACATGGGGCTGCGCTTCCTGCTGCTGGTCTGCTACGATTTGCGCTTCCCCGTATGGAGCCGCAACCGGGGCGACTACGACGCGATTATCTACAGCGCCTCGTGGGCCGACGACCGCCGCGAGGTGTGGCGCACGCTGCTGCGGGCCCGCGCCATCGAGAACCAGTGCTACGTCATCGGCGTCAACCGCGTGGGACGCGACCCCGACGCCGAATATGCGGGCGATTCGGCCATCATCGACTTCAAGGGGCGGACGCTGGTCGACGCCGGCTGCAGCGAGGGAACCCTCACGGCCACGCTCGACACGGAGCAGATGGCGGCCTTCCGCGAGAAGTTCCCCGCCTGGATTGACGCCGACAACTTCGAGCTGCGCTGACCCGAAGCCGGGTGCCGGGCAAAGGCACCGCCCCGAGGCCGGAGTGCCGCGCAAAAAAAGATACACCCGGGACGAGCCTGAGGCCCGTTCCGGGCTGTGTTGTATCCGGGAGATTCGGCTCCTGCATTACAAGAGAACCCACAGGATTGCAGCATTATGGCGATACAAACATGTGCAACCTCCAAATCGAACCGGGCGCGTGCAAATGCACGCGCCCGGTTTTTCCAACTCAAAGTATAATCACTGCGTACAATCCGTCAGCGGAATCCCCGCCATCGGATGCGGCAGTTTTTGATTGCTTTAGTCTCTTATCAGAGGAATATCCTGCCTTACAGAAGGTTCATCCGCCTGATAAAGCCGAGAAACCTTGGCGCCATAACCTTTGACTGTAACGGTATAACGAGTCCACAACCCGAATAGAACTCTCTTGCGTTTGGTCTCATATTGCGGATTTATGACCATATCATAATCCGTTCCTTCCAACGCTTTCGCCATGGCCATCGAACGAATGCGCTTGCCACGCAGACCAAAAATGGACTTGCTGTTGTTGGTAGTCAAGACCTCGGCATATTTACGCCCGCCGCTGACCTTTATGCCGAACAGATATCCGACACGGACCGTTCCTTCCAACTTTTCGGATGTATTGAAATTCAAATCGGCTCGAATCTCGTTAGGGTGCACTTCCGTATAGGCAAAGGGCGCAGAAGCGCAGGTTTTGCCCAATGTCGAACAACTTGAAAATGCAAACAGGGAAATAATTGCAATGATTCCAGTAAATATAATACGTTTCATACGTTGTCTTTTGATTTTGTTTTCATTTTATTTTCCGGTCCGTTGCAGTTTTCGGGAAGGGGCTCGGACAAATAAAAAACGCGGACCTTTAACTTCATTTGTTTCTGAGGTATCGCCAAACACCTTACTCCCAAACAAGTAAAAGCCCACGTTGGTAAACAACGTGAGCATCAACTTTTACTCTTGGGAGTTTCTTTAATTTGGCGATTTTCAGAAACAAGAATAGAAGCTAACGCTTTTTATGTCAATATGTCCCTAATTTACAAGGTCATTTCTTCATAGGCAGTCTTTTTTATCATTACAAAAATAGTGAATTATTTGATGCATCCAATGTACTCTGGTGTTTTTTTGTAAAAATGAACGCTGCACAAAACCATATCCGAACCCAATTCAATCCCGAGATATGCCCCTTCAACAAGATAAGCACATGAAAACGACTGACGAATCATCGAGACATGCACTCCGTCTCGGAATCTGCAAAGCTTCTTTTCCCGTTGAAAAAATCGGCTATCACGCGAAAATGTCGTATCTTTGCATGATTGCCGCTGCTCGCACCGAAAACCGTGCGGCGGCTCGTCCGCAAAGATGAAAAACGACACGATTCAGATATTCGGCGCACGGGTCCACAACCTCAAGAACGTGGATGTGGAGATTCCGCGCAACAAGCTGGTGGTCATAACCGGACTTTCGGGCTCGGGCAAGTCGTCGCTCGCCTTCGACACCATCTATGCCGAGGGGCAGCGCCGCTACATGGAGACCCTCTCGACCTATGCCCGCCAGTTCGTCGGCACGATGGAGCGTCCCGACGTCGACAAAATCACGGGCCTCAGCCCCGTGGTGGCCATCGAGCAGAAGACCACCAACAAGAACCCCCGCTCGACGGTAGGAACCGTGACGGAAATCAACGACTTCCTGCGTCTGCTCTACGCCCGCGCCTCGCGCGCCTATTCACCCGTCACGGGGGAGGAGATGGTCCACTATACCGACGAACAGATTGCCGCACTGATTGCCAAGGGGTTCGCCGGGAGGAAGATTGCGCTGATGGCCCCCGTCGTCAAGGGGCGCAAGGGCCACTACCGCGAGCTCTTCGAGAGCCTGGCCAAGAAGGGCTACATCTACGCCCGCATCGACGGTGAAATCCGCGAAATCACGGCCGGCATGAAGCTCGACCGCTACAAAATCCACACCATCGACCTGGTCGTCGACCGGCTCAGCATCACGGGGGCGTTCGACGACCGGCTGATGGCCTCGCTCAAGGAGGCAATGCACCAGGGCAAGGGGACGATGGCCGTCTATGACTACGGCACCGAACAGCTGCGCTACTTTTCACGCCACCTGATGTGCCCCTCGACGGGCATCGCCTTCGAGGACCCCGCACCCCATACCTTCTCGTTCAACTCGCCCAAGGGGGCCTGCCCCCACTGCAACGGACTGGGCGAGGAGGCGGTCTTCGACCTGAGGAAGATTATCCCCGACGGCTCGCTCTCGCTCCGGCAGGGGGCCGTCGAGCCGCTGGGCAAATACCGCAACAACATGCTCTTCGCCATCCTCGAGATGCTGGGCCGCCGCTACGACTTCACGCTCGACGACCCCGTGGAGAGCATCTCCGAGGAGGGGCTCAACGCCATCCTCTACGGCGACTCCGAGCCCCTCACGGTCAACCTGGCGGAGTTCTCCTCGGCGGGCGGCAACCATCTGATTTCGTGGGAGGGCGTCGCCGAGTACATCAGCCGCACGGAGGACGAGGATTCGAAGCGCGGCCAGAAGTGGCGCGAGCAGTTCCTCGTCTACCGCAAGTGTTCGGTCTGCGGAGGCACGCGGCTCAAGAAGGAGGCGCTGCAGTTCCGCATCGGCGGCAAGAACATCGCCGAGGTCTCGGCCATGTCCATCGAGGAGTTCTCGGAGTGGATGGTCCACATCGAGGAGCACATGTCGGAGAAGGAGCGCAAAATCGGACAGGAGGTCATCAAGGAGATTCGCGAACGGCTGCGCTTCCTCATGGACGTGGGGCTGGGCTACCTCTCGCTGGCGCGTTCGTCACGTTCGCTCTCGGGCGGCGAGAGCCAGCGCATCCGCCTGGCCACGCAAATCGGCTCGAAGCTGGTCAACGTCCTCTACATCCTCGACGAGCCGAGCATTGGACTCCACCAGCGCGACAACCAGCGGCTGATTCACAGCCTCGAGGAGCTGCGCGACGCCGGCAACTCGGTGCTGGTGGTCGAACACGACGAGGAGATGATGCGCGCGGCCGACTACATCGTCGACGTGGGGCCCAAGGCGGGCCGTCTCGGCGGGCACATCGTCGCCGCCGGCACGCTGGACGACATTCTGAAGTCCAACTCCATCACGGCCGACTACCTGACCGGCCGCCGCCGCATCGAGGTTCCCGCGACGCTCCGCAAGGGGACGGGGCAGAGCATCATCATCCGCGGCGCACGGGGCAACAACCTCAAGAACATCACGGCGGAGTTTCCGCTCGGAAAGTTCATCTGCGTGACGGGCGTCAGCGGCTCGGGCAAGTCGACGCTCATCAACGAGACGCTGCGTCCCATCCTCGCGCGGGAGCTCTACCGCTCCTACGACCAGCCGCTCGAATACGACTCCATCGAGGGCATCGAGCATGTCGACAAACTGGTCGTCGTCGACCAGTCGCCCATCGGGCGCTCGCCCCGCAGCAATCCGGCGACCTATTCGAACGTCTTCGCGGACATCCGCAAGCTCTTCGAAATGACGCCCGACGCCCAAATTCGCGGTTTCAAGGCGGGCCGTTTCTCCTTCAACGTGAAGGGCGGGCGGTGCGAGACGTGCCGCGGCGCCGGTGTGCAGACCATCGAGATGAACTTCCTGCCCGACGTCTACGTCCGCTGCCGGGAGTGCGGCGGCCACCGCTACAACCGCGAGACGCTCGAGGTGCGCTACAAGGGCAAGAACATCGACGACGTGCTGAACATGACGGTCAACATGGCGGTGGAGTTCTTCGAGAACATTCCCGCCATCCACCAGAAGCTGCGCGCCATCCAGGAGGTGGGGCTCGGCTACCTGACCCTCGGGCAGCCCTGCACAACCCTCTCCGGAGGTGAGAGCCAGCGCATCAAGCTCGCGGCCGAACTCTCGAAACGCGACACGGGACGCACGCTCTACATCCTCGACGAACCGACGACGGGTCTCCACTTCGAGGATATCCGCCAGCTGCTCGAGGTGCTCAACAAGCTCGTCGACCGGGGCAACACGGTGGTGGTCATCGAACACAACCTCGACGTGGTGAAGGTCGCCGACCACATCATCGACATCGGCCCCGAGGGTGGCGCTGCGGGCGGAAGAATCGTCGCTGCAGGCACTCCGCATGAAATTGCGTGCACGCAAGGCAGTTACACCGGAGAATTTTTGCGGCGGATGGGGATTTAGGCACCGCTTTTGCATGGGAGTGGGGCATAAACCCCATATACCATGAAAAAAGTCATCCTCATCGTTGCCGGAGCGCTGCTCTGCGTCACGGCATGGACCGTCATCGGTCAGAAGAAAGTGTTGTCGCCCAAGGAGGAGCGACGCGAAGTACGCGAAAAGCGGCGCGCCGAACGGCTGGCCGAATTCGAGAAGTCGACCGACTCGCTCGTGCTCTCGCGCAACTTCCAGTTCAACCCCCAGACGATGCAGCGTCAGCCGGCCGGTCCGCTGCGCCAGCTGCTCAACCCCAACTTCAGCGTCAGCATCTGGGACGGTACGGCCGACATCTGCCTTCCCTACGTCAAGGGGTATGTGCCTCCCTACTACACGACCATCCTCAACTACACGGTGGGCAACCTGCAGGGCTACACCACCGAGCAGACGAACGAAGGGTGGATGGTGACCTTCTCGACGCCGCTCTTCTCGGCCTCGAACTACACCTTCACCTTCGAAATCTTCAGCCGCACGGGCGGTGCCAACCTGACCATCTCGAACCCCTGGTACAGCGACGTACAGTACACCGGCACGCTCTCGCAGCTCTATTGAGCCGCTGTCTGCGGTCGCCATCCGACCAAACCGCGCGAAAAAGAGAACGCCGTTCACGCATGATGAACGGCGTTCTCTCTTGTTTGTTTCCGCATCGGGGCGCGGAGATTTCCATATCGGGGCGGGGCAACGCCAGCGCCATCCGACGCAGCGCCGGGGCAGGGCAGGGTAGTCCTCTTCCCGCTCCGAGGTCGTCCGGCGCGGGGTCAGGCCTTGTAAATCAGCGCCACGGCCGAGGTCGAAACCCCCTCCTCGCGCCCCTCGAAGCCGAGGTGCTCGGTCGTCGTCGCCTTCACCGAGACGCGGTCGACGTCGACGCCCATCGCCTCGGCCATCGCCGCACGCATGGCGTCGATGTGGGGACGGAGCTTGGGACGCTGCATCGAAATCGTGCAGTCGACATTCCCGATTTCGTAGCCCCGCTCGCGGAGCATCGCCGCTACGCGGCGCAGCAGAATCTTCGAGTCGATGCCCGCATAGTCGTCCGACGTATCGGGAAAGTGCAGCCCGATGTCGCCCAGCGCCGCCGCACCCAGCAGCGCATCGCACAGGGCGTGTATCACCACATCGCCGTCCGAGTGGGCGATGCACCCCTTCGTGTGGGCAATCCGTACGCCGCCCAGCACCAGCGGCAGCCCTTCACCGAGGACATGCACGTCGTATCCGTGTCCGATTCTGAAATCCGTCATCTTTCAAACAGTTTTTTTTGCGGAGGGGCTGCCGCGCAGCAACACGCCAGCCGCACCTCCGTCCATTCCGGAACAAAGATACGAACTTGCAGCGGAATCCACGCGGTGACGGGCCGCTTTTTCACCGCACGGCACGAAGCTCCGCCGCGGAGCCGCCTCAGTCCGAGCGGCGAAACACCGCGGACGGTGCACATATTCCAAACTTTTTCTTATATTTGTACGATACAACAAAGAGTCCGGACCACATGGCAATACATCAGAACGAGGAGAGGGGGCCCGAAACGCAACCTGCGGGCCGCGGCACGGAGCCACTCACAGAGCAGGTCGAATACCGCTTTCCGGGGCGGCGCGTCTTCGTCACGGGCGGTGCCCGGGGCATCGGCCGCTCCATCGTCGAAGCCTTCTGCCGGGCCGGCGCCCGGGTGGCCTTCTGCGACATCGATACGGTGAAAGGAGCCCGTACCGCCGCAGAGACGGGAGCCCGCTTTGCCGAGGTGGACGTCTGCAACGGAGAGGCACTGGAGGACTGCATCGCGGAGCTGTTCGAAGCGTGGGGCGACCTGGATGTCATCATCAACAACGTGGGCATCAGCCGCTTCTCACCGCTTGTGGAGACCTCCGTGGAGGAGTTCGACCGGATTCTGGCCACCAACCTGCGCCCGGCATTCATCACCTCGCGGGCCCTGGCCCGCCACCGGACGGCCCACCCGCAGGCGAATCGCTACGGACGCATCATCAACATCGCCTCGACGCGCTACCTCATGAGCGAACCCGGCAGCGAGGGCTACGCCGCCTCGAAGGGGGGCATCCGCTCGCTGACCCACGCCCTGGCCCTCTCGCTTGCCCCGCTGCACGTGACGGTCAACTCTATTGCCCCGGGATGGATTGAGCATGCCAACTACGAAGGGCTCCGCCCCGAGGACCATGCGCAGCACCCGTCGGGCCGCGTGGGACGCCCCGAGGACATCGCCCGCCTCTGCCTCTTTCTCTGCGCCGAGGCCAACGACTTCATCGACGGCGAGAACATCACCGTCGACGGCGGCATGACCCGTAAGATGATTTACGTGGAGTGACCGCCCGAACGGAGCAGTTCGTCCGAAGAAACGGAAACAACCGAAAAACAACATAAAACAGATTCGCTATGTCATCTATCACCACTCTCGAACCCCGCATCGTCTGGGAGCAGTTCGACGCCATCACGCAAATTCCCCGTCCGTCGAAGAAGGAGGGCAAGATTATCGCCTTTCTGGTCGATTTCGCCAAGCGCCACGGACTCGAGTACCGCAAGGACGCCATCGGCAACGTGGTCATCTGCAAGCCGGCCACTCCGGGCTTCGAACAGCGGCCGACCGTCGTGCTGCAGTCGCACATGGACATGGTCTGCGAGAAGAACTCCGACGTGGAGTTCGACTTCGAGAAGGATGCCATCCGCCCCTACATCGACGGCGAGTGGGTCAAGGCCGAAGGGACGACGCTGGGCGCCGACTGCGGCATCGGCATGGCGGCTGCGCTGGCCGTGCTGATTGACCCCTCGGTGGAGCACGGACCCGTCGAGGCGCTCTTCACGGTCGACGAGGAGACGGGCCTCACGGGGGCCTTCGAGCTGGGCGAGGGGATGCTCACGGGCAAATACCTCATCAACCTCGACTCGGAGGACGAGGGCGAACTCTTCATCGGCTGCGCCGGCGGCATCGACACCATCGCCACGTTCCACTACCACGCCGAGGAGGCGCCGCTCAACTACACCTTCTTCCGCGTCGACGTGTCGGACCTGCTGGGCGGACACTCGGGCGATGACATCGACAAGGGCCGCGCCAACTCGAACAAGATTGTGGCCCGCCTCCTGTGGGAGGGGATGCAGAGCTTCGAGCTGAAACTCAGCTATTTCAATGGCGGCAATCTGCGCAACGCCATTCCGCGCGAGGCCTATGCCATCTTCGGCGTGCCGACGCGCTTTGCCGCAGAGTTCCGCAAGCGCTTCGCCCTCTTTGCCGAAGACATGAAGGCCGAGTTCCGCTTCCGCGAGCCCAACCTCCGCATCACGCTCAACGAGATGCCGCAGGTGGACAAGGTGCTCGACGCACGGACGCAGGCCGGACTCGTCTACTCGCTGGTGGGTGTGCCCAACGGCGTCATCGCCATGTCGTTTGCCGTTCCGGGGCTGGTGGAGACCTCGACCAACCTCGCATCGGTGAAGTTCGTCGGCGAAGAGAGCATCGTGGTCACCTCGTCGCAGCGTTCGTCGGTCGAGAGCGCCAAGACCTACGTCATGCAGATGGTCGAGTCGGTCTTCACGCTGGCAGGCGCCGACGTGGCACACTCGGACGGCTATCCCGGCTGGGCGCCCAACCCCGAATCGCGGCTGCTCGACATCACGGTCAAGAGCTACGAGCGGCTCTTCTCGACCGAGCCCAAGGTGCGCGCCATCCACGCCGGACTGGAGTGCGGACTCTTCCTCGAGAAGTATCCCGACCTGGAGATGGTCTCCTTCGGACCGACGCTCCGCGGCGTCCACTCGCCCGACGAGCGGCTCGAGATTGCTACCGTCGGCAAGTTCTGGGCGCTGCTCCTCGAGGTGATGAAGAACCTCTGACGCACTGAGCCCCAAGGGGCGAATCTGCGGGGCGACCTCCGTCGGGAGGTCGCCCCGCCGGTTTCGCCCGCCGCCCGTTCCCGACAACCGAACCCTCCGTCCCCCAAAAGCCGCCACACGCCATGAAGCGGAGCCACACGGCGCTTCTGGCCGCAGGACTGCTCCTCATCGGAACAACCTCGGCCCAGGAGCCGCTCGACAACTACTATCCCTACGAACAGCCCGACTACGAGGAGGAGTCCCGCCCGATGCTCCGCCCCGACTCGACGCTGTTCTACCGTGGTGTGGCGCTTGCCGAGGACCTCTATGGTCTGAACACAGACTTCCGCCTCTCGTTCGTCCGCTACCGGCGGCGCGGTCTGGCGTGGGATACGGAGCGGAACACGCTCCACGGCATCGAGCTCGATTACGATGCGCTCTCGGCGCTGCGGAATCTGGGGGCCGAGGAGTTGCGCACGGGCGGGCTCCACATGTCGGCCACGGTGGGCGATGCCGTGAACGGCAGCCGCGAGATGCGGCTTCCGGAGGAGGAGAGCGCCCCGTGGCACCGCGCATCGGTGACCTTCACCGGGCGCAACTACCTCTTCGGTGCGAAAATCGCGGCCGGGAGGCAGCTGGGTCATGGCTGGAGCGGAGCCGCGGCGCTCCACTACCGCACGGGGCGCGACCTGAGGGCCGAAGGGGTCTTCACCGACGGGCTGTCGATTGGCGTGAGGACCGCGAAGCGATTCGGCGAGGAGCACTCGCTCACGCTGCTGCTCGTGGCGGCGCCCTCGATGCGGGGGCTGCGCTCCCCGTCGACCGAGGAGGCCTTCACCCTCACGGGCGACCCGCTCTACAACCCGGCCTGGGGCTTTCAGGACGGCAAGGTGCGCAACTCGCACGTACGGCGTCAGTTCGAACCCTTCGCCGCCGCCATCTACCGGCGCCGTCTGAGTGGGGCAACCCGCCTCGAGGCGACGCTCGGTCTGCGCTACGGCTGGCAGTCCTACAGCTCGCTGGGGTGGTATAACGCCCGCACGCCGCTGCCGGACAACTACCGTTACCTGCCCTCCTATATCGGCGACCGCGCCACCGAGGAGGCCTGGCGCCGCAACGAGACGCGCTACACGCAAATCGACTGGGACGGCCTCATCGCCCGCAACCGGCTGGCCGACGGCGAGGCCGTCTATGCACTCGAGGAGCGCATGACGCGCACGGCCCGCATGCAGCTCGAGCTGCGGCTGACCACCGAGGTCGACTCCCGCCTGACGCTGCGCTACGGTCTGAGCGCGGATATCGACAACCGGCGCAACTACAAGCGGATGCGCGACCTGCTCGGCGCCCGCTATCTGACCGACATCGACCAGTATCTGGTCGACGACGACACATACAGCAACCTGCTGCAGAACGACCTGCGTCATCCCGACCGCCGAATCGGCGAGGGAGACCGCTTCGGATACGACTATGCGCTCCAGGCGCAACGCATCCGCGCCCACATCGATGCGGAGTACCGCACCGACCGGCTGACGGCACGGCTCCACGCCTCGCTGGGCTACGACCTCCACTTCCGGCAGGGATACTACGAAAAGGAGCTCTTCGCGGGCAGCGGCTCCTACGGCCGCTCGCGCGAATGCAGCTTTACGCCCTATCTGCTCAAGGGAGCCGCGGGCTGGGCCTTCTCGCCGCGCAGCTATCTGGAGCTGGTGCTCGCCACCGGAGCCCGCTCGCCGCAGAGCGAGGCGCTCTTCCTCCAGCCGCAGTACAACAACCGCCTGGTTGACAACCCCTCGACGGAGCAGTTCCATGCCATCGAACTCAACTACCGCCGCACGGGGCGCTACCTCTCGCTGCAGGCGTCGCTCTTCGCCGTGGCGATGTTCGACGGGCTGAAGACCCGGCGCTACTACGACGACCTGGCAGCCACCTACTGCGACCTGGTCGTATCGGGCATCGGGACCCTCTCGGCCGGAGCAGAGGCGGCGCTCGAGTGGCGGATGTCCCGGCGCTGGAGCCTCTCGCTCGCGGCGGCGGCCGCACGCTACAAGTACATCCGCAATCCGCGCGTGACACTCTACTCCGACGTGGACAACAGGCTCGTCGACGACCATGCCGAGAGCCACATGGGCGGCTGCGTGCCGGGCGGAGCTCCGCAACTGAGCGGCTGCCTCCAGGTGCGCTATTTCGGGCCGCGGGGCTGGGGCTTCCGCCTTTCGGGCAGCTACATCGGCGCACGCTATGTCGAACCCTCGGAGGTGCGCCGCACGGAGCGCGTGGCACGGCAGGGGGCCCTCTCGGAGGAGCTCTACGAACGCTTCACCACACAGGAGCGGCTCGGCGACGTCTGCTCGCTCGACGCCTCGCTCTTCAAGAGTTTCTACTTCACCCGCTCGCGTCTGAGTATCTCGCTCATGCTGAACAACCTGCTGGGCGGACGCAACGCCGTATACTCGGCCTACGAATCGCTCCGCGTGCGGCGCAGCTACAGCGGCGACACGGAGGTCTTCACGCCGTTCGACACTCGTCTTCTACACATCTATCCCCGCACGTTCTACCTTACGGTCTCTTACAAATTTTAAGTAAATATTAAATTTTTGCGCCGAATTTGGAGCTTTTGGCTAATTTTTTATAATTTAGAGTGACCAAAAAACCAAAACTTACTATCTACAATGATTATCGGTATTCCCAAAGAGATTAAGAACAACGAGAACCGCGTTGCTCTTACCCCCGCAGGTGCCCACGAACTGACCAAACGGGGCCACAAGGTATATATTCAGGCTACGGCCGGCGTCAACAGCGGCTTCCCCGACGAGGCCTATGTAGCTGTCGGTGCGGAGATTCTGCCCACCATCGAAGAGGTCTACACCCGGGCCGAGATGATTATCAAGGTCAAGGAACCGATTGCTCCCGAATACAAACTCATTCGCAAGGACCAGCTGGTCTTCACCTACTTCCACTTCGCCAGCAGCGAAGCGCTCACCCGTGCGATGATTGAGAGTGGCGCCGTCTGCTGCGCCTACGAAACCGTCGAGCGTCCGGACCGTTCGCTGCCGCTGCTGATTCCCATGTCGGAGGTTGCCGGCCGCATGTCGACCCAGGAGGGATGCTACTTCCTCGAGAAGCCGCGCGGCGGCAAGGGCAAGCTGCTCGGTGGCGTTCCGGGCGTGAAGCCTGCCAAGGTCTTCGTCATCGGCGCCGGCGTGGTCGGCACGGCTGCAGCCCGTACGGCCGCCGGAATGGGTGCCGACGTGACCATCTGCGACATCTCGCTGCCGCGTCTGACCTATCTGGCCGACGTCATGCCGCAGAACGTCAAGACGCTCATGTCGTCGGAGTACAACATCCGCGAGGAACTCAAGACGGCCGACCTGGTGATTGGTTCGGTGCTGATTCCGGGCGCCAAGGCCCCGAAGCTGGTGACGCGCGACATGCTGAAGCTCATGGAGCCCGGCACGGTCATGGTCGACGTGGCCATCGACCAGGGCGGCTGCTTCGAGACGTCGCATCCCACCACGCACGAGGAGCCCGTATACTACGTCGACGGCATTCTCCACTACTGCGTGGCCAACATCCCGGGCGCCGTGCCCTACACCTCGACGCTGGCGCTGACCAATGCCACGCTGCCCTACGCCATTCAGCTGGCCGACAAGGGGTGGCGCCGCGCCTGCAAGGAGAACCACGAGCTGGAGCTGGGCCTCAACGTCGTACAGGGCAAGGTGGTCTACAAGCCCGTTGCCGAGGCCTGGGGACTTCCCTACGAGCCGCTGGAGCTGTAAAGCCTCTGCACACCAAACACAGAGAGGGCTTCCCCGACCGGGGAAGCCCTCTTTTCATGCACGGCGGCAGGCACCGCTCCCGAACGTCAGATAAAGAGGTTGACGTTCGCCTGCTCGGCCTGCTCGAGGTAGGCGGCCACGCCGCCCAGCGTGACGTTGTCGAGCAGCTCCTCGCGGCGGATGCCCATCACGTCCATGCTCATCGTGCAGGCAATCATCTCCACACCGTTATCGGCCGCCTGACGCATCATCTGCTCGAGGCTGTCGATGCGCTTCGTCCGCATGACGTGGCGCATCATCCGGCTGCCCAGTCCGAAGAAGTTCATCTTCGAGAGGCTCAGCCGACGGCTGTCCGAAGGCATCATCCATCCGAACATGCGGCCGAAGAGGTCCTTGGCCACCGAGGGCTTCTGCTGCTTCTTGATGATGTTCAGTCCCCAGAAGGTGAAAAACATCGTCACATGCTTGCCGGCCGCCGCGGCCCCATTGGCTATCACGAAGGAGGCCAGCGCCCGGTCCAAATCGTCGCTGAAGACAATCAGCGTCTTGCCGTCAGCCGCACCGGAGGGTGAGGGGGAGGCGCCGCAGCATGCCGGAGCGGCCGCAGCCTCGCCCTTGCTCACCGTCGCCTCGACGATGCCTCCGTGCTGCTCGACCCCTTCGAGCCGGGCCCCGGTCATCCGGCACCACGAAACGACGTCGCGGGCAAAGGCCTGGTCGGTGGCGCGAATCCGCAGCCGTCCGCCGACCGACAAACCCTCATAGCAGCGCTTGAGCTGCATGACGGGCCCGGGGCACATCAGCCCGCAGGCGTCGACCTCAACCACCTCGCCGCAGCCGCACGCTGCGGAGGTTGCCGGAGCCTCACTGCCCACCGAGCCATCCTCCGAGACCGGAGCCGCTTCGGCCGCACGCCGGGCCGACGTGCCCTGTTCACCGCCGCCGTTGGGAGGGGTGAGGGGCGCCGTGGCGGCGAGCCAGGTCCGGTAACCGCCCGAGAGGTTGCGCACGTCGTCGAATCCATGCTGCGTGAGGATGCGCGAGGCCAGATAGCCGCGCAGGCCGACGGCGCAGGTGACGACCAGAGGCCGGTTGCGGGGCAGTTCGTCGAGGTGCTCGCGCAGCTCGTCAAGCGGAATGTTGACAAAGCCCGGGATGGAGCCCAGCTCGTATTCGGCCCGCGTCCGCACGTCGATGCGCACGGTCTCTTCCGGAAGCCCGGCCACCTCGCGCCAGTGGAGCGTGCGGCACTTGCCCGTGAGGATGTTCTCGGCCACGTAGCCGGCCATGTTGATGGGGTCCTTGGCCGAGGAGTAGGGGGGTGCATAGGCGTGTTCGAGCTCGGTGAGGTCGTAGACCGTGCCGCCCCGCTGGATGACCTGGGCAGCCATCTCAATCCGCTTGTCCACACCGCCGTAACCGACAATCTGCACGCCCAGCAGCCGCCCGCTGTCGGGGGCAAAGACCACCTTGATGCTCATCGGCACGGCACCGGGGTAGTAGCCGGCGTGCGACGAGGAGTGAGTATAGGAGGAGCAGTAGGGGATGCCCTCGCGCTGCAGCTGGCGGGCATTCATGCCGGCCGTGGCCACCGTCAGGTCGAAGACCTTGGCAATCGAGGTGCCGATGGAGCCGGAGTAGGTGCTCTTGTCGCCGAAGACGATGTTGTCGGCCACGATGCGGCCCTGCTTGTTGGCCGGGCCGGCCAACGGAATCATCGTCGGACGTCCCGTCACGGGGTTGAGCACCTCGACCACGTCGCCCAGCGCATAGATATCGGGGTCGGAGCTCCGCATGCGGTCGTCGACGACGATGCCGCCGCGGGCGCCGAGCCGGAGTCCCGCCTCGCGGGCCAGCCGGTTCTCGGGCCGTACGCCGATGCTCAGCAGCACCATGTCGGCCTCGATGCGGGCACCGCTCTGAAGGTGCACCGCAACGGCGGCCCCCGCATCCTCGAAGCGGACCACCCCTTCACTCAGACGAAGGCCCACGCCCTTGTCCTGGAGGTGACGGTGGACGATGGCCGCCATCGAGAAGTCGAGCGGAGCCATCACCTGCGGCGCCATCTCGACCACATCGACATGAAGACCCGCCTCGTGGAGGTTCTCGGCCATCTCAAGACCGATGAACCCGCCGCCGACCACCACCGCACGCCGGGGCCGCTCGCGAAGCAGATACTCCTTGATGGCATCCGTGTCGGGCACGCTGCGCAGCGTGAAGATGCGCCGGTCGTCGATGCCCTCGATGGGCGGACGCAGCGGTTCGGCACCGACCGAGAGCACCAGTTTGTTGTAGGGCTCCGTATAGAGTTCGCCCGTGGCCAGGCGCCGCACCTCGACCAGCCGCTTTTCACGGTCGATGCGCACCACCTCCTGCTCAGTGCGGATGTCGATGCGGAAGCGTCGGGTGAACCCCTCGACGCTCTGCACGAAGAGTTTGTTGCGGTCGGCAATCGTTCCGCCGATGTAGTAGGGCAGTCCGCAGTTGGCATAGGAGACATACTTCCCCCGCTCGAAAAGCACGATGTTCGCATGCTCGTCCATTCGGCGCAAACGGGCCGCAACGGTGGCTCCGCCCGCCACGCCCCCGACAATCAGATAATTCATGTTGGTCTTCGTTTTTTGTTGTTTATTTGACAATATACATATTTCTTACTGGAAAATATTCGGGTAAAAAAGAGCGTCTCAGGCCTGCTCCATCGAACGCCTGAGGGCATCGAAGAGCGCCTTGCAGGGAAGACCCGAGGCCATCGTCCCCTCAATCTTGGCACGCCCCTCATCGGTGAGCGAGAAGACCATCTGCCGCTTGTCGTGCGGAGCGATTTCCCGCCGCACGTAGCCCTTGTTTTCGACCGCCGTGATGACCTTCGAAACCCGCGAATTGGAGAGACCGACATACTCGCTCAGCGCACCAGCCGTGCGGGTCTCTCCCTCCCTGAGGGCGCAGAGCACCATCGCCTCGTTGATGGTGATGCCGTGCTCGTCGGCAAAATCGCGCTCGAAGCGGTACAACGCCTTATAAATATCCTTGATAACACAAATCCGTTCCATAATCCCAAATCAATTCGGAAGCAAAGGTAATAATATTTTCATATCGGACAAATTTTCCAGTGGAAAATATTTTCATGTGGGGGAGGGACGGTTTTTTAGGGCCTTTTTTCAAAGAGGGCGGACAATCTGAGTAGAAAATACCATAAAAAATCCCGGCCGCTCGATGCAGCCGGGAGCAAATTCATCTTATCAAACATTAAACAGCGGACCGCGTCACGCAACCGCTCCGTCGCGCATCAGAGCGACGCGCCCTGAACTACCTGACGCCGGTCATAGGGGACCAGCCGCCCGTTGAGCGTAATCCGCTGCGAGCGGTAGATGGACTCGACAAGCAGCGAGGCGCGGTTCGTCCCCTCGGGCAGCGAGATGGTCACCATGGCCGAGATACCGACTCCCGTCACGGTCATCGTGAAGAGCGTCGTACCCTGCCGGTCCTTCTCGATTTTCACGCTCGAAGCCTTGCCCTCGACCGTAATGCCCCCCACACCGTTCGGACCGCCGCTGTTGAAGGGGGCAATCTGTACGACGGCCTCATCGTCATTCGTGAGCGAGACGAAGTTCGTCGTATTAGTGACGAAGGCCGTTCCGCCCCGTTTAAAGACCAGCTGGTCGGCCGCCAGTATGAAGTTCCGGTCGTTGAGCGCCTGCACGGCTTGGGCATAGTCGACCGAATCCTGAATCGCTTCGAGCTGCTTGCGGACCTTGCGCTTCTGGGCCCGCGTCAACTCCTCCTGCTGCGGTGCCGGCGATTCGGCGCGTGCGCTCGACGTCGCGCCGAAGCTCAATGCCAGCATCAGAATCAATGCCAACAACATTTTTCTACGTTTCATTTTAAACATCATTCTACACATTTCATGCAACACCAGACGTCATGCGGCCGCCTTACGGAAAAAAGTCCCGCCGAAGGGGTAGGGCACCCCGGCCGCATCTGCTGTTATAACGGGGAAAAGCCCCCTTTTATTGCACGGCGCAAAGCGGGAAAAGGGCGACAGCATGCAGCAGAAAGGGCCCGCAGGGCAATTTTATCAGCAAACGGGCCGGCAAGAGGACCCGGCAAGAGGCAGACACTCGCCGCAAAGGTCTCGCTATGAGCCCCGAGGGGCGCAAATTAGTCAAATATTTGACCATTTGCAGGCGATTTGCTATCTTTGCAGCCGCAAACACTCTCCTCCATGAACAGGCCAGGCTCCGATTTCCGGAATCTATAACTGCTCATCGTACGTGCCCGCATGGCATTCCGCCGCTACATTCAGCGCACGTTGAAAGAGCACGGCATCGGCATCACCTTCGAGATGCTGCAGGTGCTCAGCTGCCTGTGGCGCGACCAGGGCATCGCTCAGCAGACGCTCGCCGAGCGAATCATCAAGGACAAGGCGAGTCTGAGCAATCTGCTCAGCAACCTCGAGCGCAAGGGCTACGTCTGCCGCCGCGAGGATGCGTCGGACCGCCGCAACAAGCTGGTATACCTCACCCCCGCAGGCGAGGCTCTCTGGCAGCGGCTCCTTCCGATTCTCGACGACGTCTACAACCAGGCGGAGCAAATCATCGGACCGGAACGCATCCGTACGCTCTCCGAAGAGTTGGAAGAGATACACAACAGACTGGAAAATGCGTAAAACACTCAACTCAGCAATCATCCTCGCGGCACTGCTGTCGTCAGGCCTTGCGTGCCGGGCCCAGGAGCCGTTTCCGCAGCCGGCCGCGGATGCCGCAACGGAATACGACCGCACCGTCGCGGCGGCCATGGCGGACACTGCGGCCCTCGCGCATCGCGACTCGCTCTTTCTGAGTGTCGAGCAGCTCTTCGAGCAGGGTGTCCTCCACAGCCTTCAGCTTCAGGCCGATGCCATGGAGGAGCTGGCGGCCGGCGAGCGCGAACGCACGGCCCGCACCGAGCGCTATCCAGACCTGCAGGTGGGATTCAAGGGGGGCTTTGTCGGCCAGCCCGTCGTCTTCCGGCACGGACTCACGGGAGCCTACCGTCCCGACTCGCCCGACTGGTCGCAGAACTATGTGGTGGACTTCGCCCAGCCGCTCTACCAAGGCGGACGCATCCGCTACACCATCCGCAAGGCTGACCTTGAGAAGCGTCTTGCCGTGCTCCGCACCTCGGGGGACCGCGCCGAGGTGAAGCTGAGCCTGCTCGACCAGTATCTGCAGCTCTTCACGCTCTACCGCGAGCAGGAGGTACTCACGCGCAACATCGAGGAGTCGGAGCTCCGCCTGCGCGACATCCGCCGGATGAAGGAGGAGGGGCTCATCACCAACAACGACGTGCTGCGCAGCGAGATGCAGCTGACCAACGACCGCCTCTCGCTCCGCGAGACGCAGAACAGCATCGAGCTGGCCTCGCAGCAGCTCGACATCCTGCTCGGGCTGGAGGAGACGCTGCTGCTGCGTCCCGACTCGACGCTGCTCTACAGCCGGCTGGAGATGGAGAGCTACGAAAGCTACATCGCCGAGGCCTATGCCAACGACCCCACGATGCGTCAGCTGCGCATGCAGACCGAACTGGCGCAGAACGACGTGCGGCTGACCCGCTCGGCCTCGCTTCCGACACTCTCGCTCTACGCCTCCAACACGCTGGCCCGACCCATCGCCCGCACGCTCGAGGATCTCTACAACAACAACTGGAACGTCGGACTGCAGATTTCCGTGCCGCTCTTCGCGCTCTACAAGAACCGCTACAAGGTGCGCGAAAGCCGCATTGCGGTCTCGCTGCGCCGCAACGCCGAGGAGCAGGAGATGCAGCGCATCCGCGTGCGCGTGCGCACCGCCTTCCTGCGGCACCAGGAGGCGCGTCAGCAGGTCGAGGCGCTCAAGCTCTCGGTCCGACAGGCCCAGGAGAACTACCGCATCATGCAGAACCGCTACCTCAACCAGCTGGCGATTCTGACCGACCTGCTCGACGCCAACAGCGTGCGGCTCAACGTCGAGCTGCAGCTCACGGCGGCCCGCACGCGCGTCATCTATACCTATTATCAACTCCAGAAGGCCTGCGGCCGGCTCTGACAACACGCAAGGAACATGAACGAATGGCATGAAAAACGACGGAAACTCCGCAAACACCGGCTCCGCAACATCGTACTGAATCTGATTTGCATCCTTCTGGCAGGCTCGGGACTCTGGTTCACGTTCAACTACTTCCGCCGCCACATCAACTACGAGATAACCAACGACGCCTTCGTCGACCAGTATGTGGCCCCCATCAACATCCGCGTGTCGGGCTACATCCAGGAGGTGCGCTTCCGCGAGCATCAATATGTCCACAAGGGGGACACGCTGCTCGTGCTCGACAACCGCGAGTACATCATCAAGGTCAAGGAGGCCGAGGCGGCGCTGCTCGACGCCCACGGCACGCAGGATGTCATCCACTCGGGGGTCGAGACCTCGCACACGAACGTCGCCGTGCAGGAGGCCAACATCGCCGAGGCCAAGGCCAAGCTCTGGCAGCTGGAGCAGGATTACCACCGCTTCGAGCGGCTCATGCGCGACGAGTCGGTTCCGCGCCAGCAGTACGAGCAGGCCAAGGCGGCCTACGACGCCGCAAAGGCCCGTTACGACGCGCTGGTGGCCCAGAAGAACGCCGCCGTATCGCAATATACCGAAGCCAGCAAGCGTACCATCGGCGCCGAGGCCAACATCCTCCGCTGCGAGGCCAGCCTCGACATCGCCCGTCTGAATCTCTCCTACACGGTGCTGACGGCCCCCTACGACGGCTACATCGGCCGCCGCACGCTCGAACCGGGGCAGTATGTACAGTCGGGACAGACCATCTCCTATCTGGTCCGCAGCAAGGACAAGTGGGTGACGGCCAACTACAAGGAGACGCAAATCGCCCACATTTTCATCGGGCAGGAGGTCATCATCAAGGTCGATGCGCTGCCCGGGCGCCGTTTCCGCGGACGCGTCACGGCCATCTCGGAGGCCACCGGCTCGAAATACTCGCTCGTGCCGACCGACAACTCGGCCGGAAACTTCGTGAAGGTGCAGCAGCGTATCCCCGTGCGGATTGAATTCGAAGGAGTTACCGACGAGGAGATGGCTCTGCTGCGGGCCGGCATGATGGTTGAAACCGAAGCGCTGCGCCGATGATGACGATGGCCGAACTCGAGCTGCCCGTGCGCAAGTGGGTGCCGGACTGGCTGGGTGTGGTGAGCATGTTCGCCGTCATCCTGCCCGTCACGATGCTCAACGGCTCCTACACCGGCTCGATGCTCGAGGTCTCCAGCACGCTCGGCACCAACAGCGAGGATATCACGATGGGATTCTACGCCACGTCGGCCGGCATGGCGATGGCCTATCCGATTATCCCCAAGGTGATGAAGGTCATCTCGTCGAAGCTCATGCTGCTCGTCGACCTGACGCTCCAGTTTCTGCTCAGCTGGCTCTGCGCCCGCTCGCAGAGCGCCGACGTACTGATTGTCTGCAGCTTCTTCATCGGTTTTCTGAAGGGCTTCCTCATGATGTGGGGCATCCACCGGATGCACAAGATGTTCAGCCCCAACAACGTCCGAAGCGAATTCTACGCCTACTTCTATCCGCTGGTCTACGGCGGCGGACAACTCTCGATGATTATCACCGCCGAGCTGGCCTACCACTACGACTGGAAGTACATGTACTACTTCATGATGTCGCTGCTGCTGCTGGCCATCCTCTTCGTGGCCATCTGCTTCCGCAACGACAAGCCGCTGCGGAGCGTCCCCCTCAAGGAGCTGCACATCCGCGAGATGCTGGTCATCTCGACGGGCGTGCTGATGCTCATGTACGTGCTCAACTACGGCAAGGTGCTCGACTGGATGGCCTCGCCGCGCATCTGCCTCTACATTGCGCTGGCACCGATGCTCATCGCCTTCTTCATCTGGCTGCAGTACCACTCGCGCACGCCCTACGTCAATCTGGCGCCCCTCTACCAGCCCAAGGCCATCGTCGGCTACCTCTACATGATGCTCGTCATGTTCTTCAGCACCTCGACCACGCTGCTGACCAACTACATGACCTCGATTCTGCAGGTCGACGCCACACGCACCTACGTGCTCTACATCTACCTGCTCCCGGGCTACGCGCTCGGCGCCTTCATCTGCTTCTGGTGGTTCCGCTGGCAGCGGTGGCGCTTCCGCTTCCTCATCGCCGGGGGCATGTCCTGCTTTGCGCTCTTCTTCGGGATGCTCTACTTCGGCATCTCGCCCGACAGCACCTACGAGATGCTCTTCTTCCCGATTTTCATCCGCGGACTGGGCATGCTGACGCTCATCATCGCCTTCGCGCTCTTCGCCGTCGAGGAGCTCAACCCGAAGTACTTCCCCTCGAACGCCTTCTTCCTGATTCTGTTCCGTTCGGTGCTGGCCCCCGTCATGGCCACCTCGTTCTACAGCAACCTGCTCTACCGACTGCAGCAGCACTACGTGCATACGCTCTCGGAGAACTTCTCGCTGGTCGACCCGCTGGCCGCCGCGCGCTACAACCAGGCGCTCAGCTCCTACATGGCACAGGGACACGGCTATTCGGAGGCGGCGCAGATGGCCGTCACGTCGCTCAACTCCATCCTCCAGCAACAGGCCCTGCTGCTGGCGCTGAAGGAGATTCTGGGGTGGCTCTTCGTCGTTTCGCTGGTCATCGCCGTCATCTCGCGCTTCATTCCCTTCCACAAGACCATCCGCGTACGCTACGCCAAGGCGGGCGACGATATGGTTTAGCAGAACTTATCTGGGACCAGCAGTCTCTGCATCAACGCATTAAGCATACTCACCTCAACCGGCGCAGCTCCAGGCAAAATAGATACCCGGCCGCACGACAATTATGCCGTACGGCCGGGTATCTTTCCGATAATCACAGAAGCTCTTATTCTCCGAAAAGCCGAAACCCAGGTAACGCGCCCCGGACACAGCAGAGGCGCCGTCCGGATGCTGCGCTAACGGTAAATCAGACGCGACGGGGAGGCGAAAATCTCCTCGGCCACCTCGGTGAGCTGCGAAGCGGTGAGCGCCTCGATTTTGGCGTAGACCCGCTCCATGGTATCCACCTCGTCGTGGGTCAGGAAGCTCTTGCCGGCACCGAGCATGTAGCCCTCGTTGCTCTCCATCGAGATGGCGAGCTGGGCGACGAACTGCTTCTTGGCCATCGACAGCCGGCGGCTGCTGAGCGGCGTGCGGCGCAGCCGGTCGATTTCGGCATCGAGCAACTCGAGGCAGCGGTCGGCATTGGCATGGTCGGAGCTGAAGTAGATGGCCACGATGCCGCAGTCACCGTAGGGGGTATAGCTCGCCTCGATGTTGTAGGAGAGGCCGTGCCGCTCGCGCAGCGAGACGTTGAGCAGCGAATTGGCGCTCGGACCACCCAGGATGTTGGTCACCAGCGCCAGCGGCAGCCGCCGGGGGTCGTCGATACCGTAGGCGCGGCTGCCGACGATGCAGTGGAGCTGGTGGGTGTGTTTGGTCACCTGCCGCTCGAAGGGGGCGCAGGGGGCGGGAACGGCCCGCGTGAAGCTGCGCGCGGTGGCCGGGAAGTCGCCGAAGTAGCGCTGCGCCAGCTTCTCGACACTCCGCTCCGAGAGGTTGCCAATCGTCGAGAAGACCATCTGGTCGGTGGTATGGGTCCGCGCGGTGAAGCGGCGAATCGCATCGCCGTTGTAGCGCGCCAGTGCGGCCTTGCGTCCCAGGATGTTGTGACCCAGCTCGGAGCCTTCGAAGAGCATGTCCTCGAAGGTGTCGTATATCAGGTCGGCGGGCGAATCCTTGTAGGTGTTGATTTCGTCGTAGATAACCTCCTTCTCGCGCTCCAGCTCGCGGTCGGGGAAGGTCGAGCGGAAGGCCACGTCGGCGAGCAGCTCGGCCGCCTTGGCGAAGTCGCCGCGCAGGGTCGTGGCGTGGATGGTGGTATCCTCCTTGGTGGTGAAGGCGTTGAGCTCGCCGCCCAGATTCTCCAGCCGGCAGTTGACCTGCCAGGCACGCCGCCGCTGCGTCCCCTTGAAGAAGGCGTGCTCGGCAAAGTGGGCCAGTCCGTATTCGTCGGAACGTTCGTCGCGGCTCCCCGCATTGACCACCAGCGCGCAGTGGGCCACGTTGCCCTTCACCTGGCGGTGGATTCCCCGAATGCCGTTGGGGAGACGGTAGGTATGAAATTCACGTTGCATGGTAGATTCTTCATCGGTGCGGAGTCGCTCCTCCGCGTTGGTTCTGCCCGCGCCGGGGTCAGAGTTTGGTGCGCAGCCGCAGGAACTCGCCCGTATGGCTTGCCGCGCACGACTCGAGCCCCCGGGGCGTGCCCTCGTAGACCAGCTCTCCGCCCCGGTCGCCCGCCTCGGGACCGAGGTCAATGACCCAGTCGGCACACTTGATGACATCCATGTTGTGCTCGACGATGACCACCGTATGGCCCCGCTCGATGAGGGCGTCGAAGGCGGCCAGGAGCTTCGAGATGTCGTGGAAATGGAGTCCCGTGGTGGGCTCGTCGAAGATGAACATCACGCCCCCCTGCGCATCGTCCTTCGTGAGGAACGAGGCCAGCTTCACGCGCTGGCTCTCGCCGCCCGAGAGGGTAGACGAGGATTGCCCCAGCTTGATGTAGCCCAGCCCCACGTCCTGCAGCGGCTGAAGCCGCTCGACGATACGGCGGCAGGTGGCATCCCCGGACTCCTCGCCGAAGAAGGCAATCGCATCGTCGACGGTCATCTCGAGCACGTCGTAGATGGACTTGCCGCGGTACTTCACCTCGAGCACCTCATCCTTGAAGCGTTTGCCGCCGCACGACTCGCAGACCAGCTCAACGTCGGCCATGAACTGCATCGAGACCTTGATGACCCCCTCGCCCTGGCACTCCTCGCAGCGGCCGCCCGCCACGTTGAACGAGAAGTGGGCCGGCGTGAGGCCCGTATGGCGGGCATAGGGCTGGTCAGCGAAGAGCTTGCGGATTTCGTCGTAGGCCTTGATGTAGGTGACCGGATTGGAACGGGTCGACTTGCCGATGGGGTTCTGGTCAATCATCTCGACCGAGCGCAGCATCGCCACGTCGCCCTCCAGCGCGTCGAAATCGCCCGGCTTGAGCCCCGTGTCGAAGAGCCGGCGGCGCAGCGCCGGGTAGAGTATCCCCTTGACGAGCGACGACTTGCCGCTGCCGCTGCCCCCCGTGATGCAGCACATCACCCCGAGCGGAATCCGCACGTCGATGTTGCGGAGGTTGTTCTCGCGGGCGCCGCGGATGAGAATCGAGTTGCGCCACGCGCGCTCCGACGCCGGTATCTCGATGCGGCGGCGTCCGGTAAGGTAGTCGGCCGTCAGGCTGCGTTTGCATTGGAGCAGCTGGTCGTAGGTTCCGCTGAAGACCACCTCGCCGCCGTTGTAACCCGCCTTGGGGCCGATGTCGACGATGTAGTCCGCCGCGCGGATGACCTCCTCCTCGTGCTCGACGACGATGACCGTATTGCCCAGGTCGCGCAGCTGGCGGAGCACCTTAATCAGGCGGTTCGTATCGCGCGGATGGAGGCCGATGGAGGGTTCGTCGAGGATGTAGAGCGACCCCGTGAGGTTGCTGCCCAGCGACGTCGAGAGGTTGATGCGCTGGCTCTCGCCGCCCGAAAGGGTCGACGAAAGGCGGTCGAGCGTCAGATAGCCCAGCCCCACGTCGGCCAGATACTGCAGACGGTTGCGGATTTCGACCAGAATCCGGGCTGCGGTCTTCGCATCGTGCTCGTCCAGCTCCAGTCCGGCGAAAAAGTCGATGAGCGCATCGACGGGCATGCGCACCAGCTCGGCGATGTTGCGGCCGCCGACCCGCACGTAGAGCGCTTCGCGGCGCAGGCGGCTGCCGCCGCACTCGGGACAGGTGGTCTTGCCCGTGTAGCGCGCCTTCATGACGCGGAACTGAATCTTGCGCCGCTCGGAGTCGATGTAGGCGAAGAAGTCGTCGAGCCCGTGGAAATACTCGTTGCCGCGCCACAGCAGCAGCTTCTGCTCGGGCGTCAGCTCGTAGTAGGGCGTATGTATCGGGAAGTCAAATTTCGAGGCGTTGGCCACCAGCTGGTCCTTCCACCGGCGCATCGTCTCGCCGCGCCAGCAGGCCACGGCATCCTCGTAGATGCTCTTGCCCTTGTCGGGGATGACCAGGTCCTCGTCGATGCCGATGACCTTGCCGTAGCCCTCGCAGCGGGGGCAGGCTCCCAGCGGGTTGTTGAAGCTGAAGAGGTGCTCGGTGGGGGGCTCGAACTCGATGCCGTCGGCCTCGAAGCGCGAGGAGTACTCCTCCACACCGGCGTCGGTGATGATGCGGCAGACCCCTCCGCCGTAGGAGAAGGCCCGCGCGATGGAGTCGCGCAGACGCGTCTGGGCATCGTCGTCGGTGGAGACCTTCAACCGGTCGATGACCACCGACAGCTCCTCGGCCGAGCTCTTCTCATCGACCGTCGGCAGGAAATCCTCGATGAGCATTGTCCGCCCGTCGACATGAAGGCGCAGCAGGCCGTCGGCCAGCAGCAGCGTCAGCTTCTCGATGAGCCCCTGCCCCTTGTCGAGCAGCAGCGGGGCGGCCACGGCCACACGGCTCCCCGCTTCGAGCTCCAGCACCCGCTCGGCCACCTCGTCGACCCCGTAGCAGCGCACCTCGCGGCCCGAAACGGGCGAGAAGGTGTGGCCCACGCGGGCGAAGAGGAGCTTCAGATAGTCGTAGATTTCGGTCGTCGTGCCGACGGTCGAGCGCGGGTTGCGCGTGTTGACCTTCTGCTCGATGGCGATGGCGGGAGCGATGCCCGAGATAAGGTCGACGTCGGGCTTGCCGATTTTGCCCAGAAACTGGCGGGCATAGGCCGAAAGGCTCTCGACGTAGCGCCGCTGCCCCTCGGCAAAGATGGTATCGAAGGCCAGCGTCGACTTGCCCGAGCCCGAGAGACCCGTGATGACGACCAGCGCGTTGTGGGGGATTTCCACGTCGATGTTCTTGAGGTTGTGGACGCGCGCCCCCTTGATGATTATCGAATGTTCCTGCATTTCGTTCGTTTCGGTTTGCGGCTCTGCAGGGCGGAGGCTCCGCCCCGAAGAAACGCCCTCCTCCCGGCCGAGTCGCGTGACGCGGGAGGCGGCGGAGGTCATGCACCCCCGACGGCTCAGGGCTCGTCGACCACGCTCCCCTCGGCCTTGCGCAGCCGCTCCACGAGCCGCTCGGCGCGGCTTTCACGGATGCGCAGTTCGAGCGTGCAGAGGTTGTCGAAGCGCTGGGCGACGACGGTCGGCTGCTCCTCCTTGACCACCTTCATGATGCCGTTCATCGCCGCATAGGGGAAGTCGACGCGCAGCGTGCGGTCGACCGTCCGCTCGACGATTTCGGCCGCCGCGAGCACCTCGGCCGCCGACTCGCGGTAGGCGGCAATCAGCCCCGGCACGCCCAGCTTCGTTCCGCCGAAGTAGCGGACCACAACCACCAGGCAATCCGTCACCTCGCACGAGAGCAGCTGCCCGAGGATGGGCTTCCCGGCCGTTCCCGAGGGCTCGCCGTCGTCGTTGGCGCGGTAGCTCTCGCCGCGGGATCCCAGCCGCCAGGCATAGCAGTGGTGCGTGGCGTCGTAGTAACGCTTGCGCAGCTCATCGAGCAGCGTGCGAATCTGCTCCTCGCTTTGGACCGGATAGGCGAAGGCGAGGAACTTGCTGCTCCGCTCGCGGCTGTGGCTCTCGGCCGGCGCGGCGATGGTCCGATAGCTGTCCGAAGGTTGTTCCATCAGCGTACCTTGGTGAAGATTCGCTCCCAGCGGATGTTCGACGGGAACTTTTTGGCAGCGTCGAGCGACAGCCAGATGAACGACGCCTTGCCGACGATGTGGTCCTCGGGCACGAATCCCCAGAAGCGCGAATCGGCCGAGTTGTGGCGGTTGTCGCCCATCATCCAGTAGTAGTCCATGGCGAAGGTGTAGTGCGTCGTCTCGGCACCGTCGATGAAGATGCGGCCGTCACGCACATCCAGCTCGTGGCCCTCGTAGGTCTCGATGATGCGGCGGTAGAGGGGCAGGTTCTCGGGCGTCAGTTCGACGGTCGCCCCGCGGGCCGGCACCCACACCGGGCCGTAGTTGTCCTGGCTCCAGCGCGCATCGCCCCACTGCGGGAAGACGTCGTCGTTGGGGGCGTAGACATAGCGGCGCAGCGAGAGGACGTTGTTCAGCTTGCCCAGCTCGGCGGCCGCCTCGGCCGTGAGGGTCATGTAGTAAACCGAGCCGTTGCCGCTGTATTCGGTCACACCGAGGTTGTCGAGCGCATACTTGGTCAGCGGCGAGGAGGTCTGCACCAGATACATGTACTGCTTGCCCGGCACGTCGTCCGTCTCGCGGCCGTTGATGTACACGGCTCCGTCGACCACCGAGAGCGTATCGCCCGGCAGGGCGACGCAGCGCTTGATGTAGTTCTCACGCTTGTCGACCGGGCGCGTGATGACCGTATACTCGTCGAAGAGGCGGCGGCGTCCCTCCTTCCTGCCGTACGCCTGCTCGTAGGCGCGCAGCTCGTCGTAGTAGGTGACGTTCTGCTTCTCGAGCAGCACCGTGTCTCCGGCCGGGAAGTTGAAGACCACCACGTCGCCGCGGCGCACGCGCCCCAGCCCCTTGAGCCGGTGGTAGGGCCACTTCACCGCCTCGGAGAAGGATTTGCGCGTGGTCGAGAAGGGCATCGTGTGGTGCACGAAGGGAAACGAGAGCGGGGTATTGGGCATCTGGGGACCGTAGGCCACCTTGCTCACGTAGAGGTAGTCGCCGATGAGCAGCGACTTCTCCATCGACGAGGTGGGAATCACATACATCTGGAAGATGAAGATGTGGACCAGCGACGCCACGACCGTGGCGAAGACAATGGCGTTGACCCACTCGTAGATGGTCTTGTAGCAACGGCTCTTGCGGCAGAGCTCGGCGTTGCGGTGCCACACGTAGCGGTAGAAGAGGCGCGAGATGTAGAAGTCGTAAATCACCACGAGGCCCAGAAGCAGCCACAGGTTGCCCGTCCAGACGACGAACCAGAGCGTGTAGAGCAGCGAGGCGAGCGTGAAGCCCACCCACTTGTTGCGAAGAATCGCCTTGAGTTTTTTCATCTTGAGATTCGGTTGGCTCCCGTCCGGCGGCAGCTCCGGCAGCTCCGAAGCCATTACGGCGGAGTGCGCCGCAGGCCGCTCCGGCGGGAGGTTGCGTTATTCGTTACTTCAGAAGGTCCTCCATCGAGTAGACGCCGCGGCGCCCGCAGAGGAACTCGGCCGCCACGACGGCGCCCAGCGCCAGCGTGCGGCGGTTCTTGATGGTATGGCGCAGCTCGATGCGGTCGTCCTCCGATTCGTAGGTCACCGTATGGATGCCGGGCGTCGTTCCTTCGCGCACGGAGTGGATTTCAATCTGGTCGGCGGCGGCCGGAGCGTCGTTCACCCAGCCGTGCTTGGTCCCGAGTTCGGCGATGATGCCCTCGGCCAGCGTGATGGCCGTACCGCTGGGCGCATCCTTCTTCTGCGTGTGGTGCACCTCCTCGATGGAGACCTCGTAGCCGCCCACGCGGTTGACCAGCGCGGCGAGCTGGCGGTTGAGCCGGAACATCAGATTGACCCCCAGGCTGTAGTTCGAGGCGTAGAAAAAGGCGCCGCCGCGCTCGCGGCAGAATGCCTGAAGCTCCTCCAGGCGGGAGGTCCAGCCCGTCGTGCCGCTCACCACCGCAACGCCGCATGCGATGCAGGTGCGGATGTTGTCGCAGGCCGTGGCCGGCGTGGTGAACTCCAGCGCCACGTCGACCCCCGCCAGGTGGGCCGCGTCGAGCTGCGCGGCATTCTCCGCATCGATGACGAGTGCGACCTGGTGGCCGCGCTCCAGAAGTATCTTTTCAATTTCACGGCCCATCTTGCCGTAACCGATGATTGCTGCCTTCATCTTTTTCGTGTCTATAATATATGTGCGCAAAGATAATACATCGCCGCTGTAAAAACAACGTCCGACCCGATTTTTGTCCCTTCGGGAGCGCTGCGGCGCGAAGCGTCCCCAACCGTGACTTCACTCCGGAAAGAGGCGCGGCCGGAGGCTGCGTCCGCGAACCGCAGAAAAAAACGTACTTTTTTCAAAAAAAAGGCGGACAACACGAAAAAATTATTATCTTTCGGAAGAAATTGATTCCAATCCGAAACGAATCAAGGCAAAAACCATAAAAACCGTTACCATGAAAACCGACGAAAAGAAGACCCGCACCGAGAGCGACCTGCTCGGAAGCGTGGAGGTCCCCGAAGATGTGCTCTACGGCGTGCAGACCATGCGCGGACTGGAGAACTTCGCCATCAGCAAGTTCCACCTGTGCGACTATCCCCGTTTCATCGAGGGGCTGGCCGTCGTGAAGCTGGGCGCCGCCATGGCCAACCACGAGATGGGGCTGCTCTCCGACGAGCTCTTCGAAGCCATTGCCCAGGCCTGCCGCGAAATCCGCGCGGGCAAGTTCCACGAGTTCTTCCCCGTGGACATGATTCAGGGCGGCGCCGGCACGACGACGAACATGAACGCCAACGAGGTGATTGCCAACCGTGCGCTGGAGATTATGGGTCACCACCGCGGTGAATATCAGTACTGCTCGCCCAACGACCACGTCAACTGCTCGCAGTCGACCAACGACGCCTATCCGTCGGCCATCCATCTGGGACTCTACGCCACGCACCTCGAACTGCGGAAGCACCTCGTGGCCCTCATCGAGGCATTCGACCGCAAGGGCGAGGAGTTCGCCGACGTGCTCAAGATGGGTCGCACGCAGCTGCAGGATGCCGTTCCCATGACCCTCGGGCAGACCTTCCACGGCTTTGCAAGCGTGCTTCAGGGCGAGGTCGACAACCTCGACCACGCGGCGCTCGAGTTCCTCTCCATCAACATGGGCGCCACGGCCATCGGTACGGGCATCTGCGCCGAGCCGGGCTATGCCGAGCGCTGCACGGCCGCCATCCGTGAAATCACGGGGTGGGACGTCAAGCTGGCCGACGACCTGGTGGGCGCCACCTCCGACACGGTCTGCATGGTGGGCTACTCGTCGGCCATGAAGCGCATCGCCTCGAAGATGAACAAAATCTGCAACGACCTGCGTCTGCTCTCGTCGGGTCCCCGCTGCGGTCTGGGCGAATTCAACCTCCCGGCCCGCCAGCCCGGGTCGTCGATTATGCCCGGCAAGGTCAACCCGGTGATTCCCGAGGTGATGAACCAGATTGCCTTCAAGGTCATCGGCAACGAACTCTGCGTGACGATGGCCGACGAGGCCGCACAGATGGAGCTCAACGCCATGGAGCCGGTCATGGCCCAGTGCTGCTTCGAGTCGGCCGAGCTGCTGATGAACGGCTTCGACACGCTGCGCATCCGCTGCGTCGAGGGTATCACGGCCAACGCCGAGCGCTGCCTGCAGTATGTCCATAACAGCATCGGCGTGGTGACGGCACTCAACCCGATTATCGGCTACAAGAACTCGACGAAGATTGCCAAGGAGGCGCTCAAAACCGGCCGCGGCGTCTACGAACTGGTGCTCGAGCACGGCATTCTGACGCGCGAGGAGCTCGACGAGGTACTCAAGCCCGAGAACATGATTCGCCCCGTGAAGCTGGGCATCAAGCCCCGGCGCTGATTTCCCGCCGCATTCCTCTCTGAGTGAAGAACCCGAGCGCAGAGGCGAGGCTGAAAACTTCGGTTTCCGGCTTGCCTCTGCGCTTCGCTTTTCGTATCTTTGTCGCCGGAACGAACCGAGCAACCCATGCGTTATTTCATCGAACTCCGGTACAACGGGGGCGCCTACTGCGGATGGCAGCGGCAGCCCGACATGCCCTCCGTACAGCAGACGCTCGAAAAGGCGCTGTCGACCCTGCTGCGCGAACCCGTCGAGGTGACGGGCGCCGGGAGGACAGACACGGGGGTCAACGCCTCCTACTACGTGGCGCACTTCGACGTGACGACTGCCGTGGAGGATACCGCCCAGACGCTCTACAAGCTCAACTTCCTGCTGCCGGACGACATCTCAGCCGGGGGGCTGACCCCCGTTCGGGAGCTGGCGCACGCCCGCTTCAGCGCCCGCGAACGGGAGTACCGCTACTACATCGAGCCGCAGAAGAACCCCTTCACACGTCAGATGTCGTGGCAGTACTACGTGCCGCTCGACATCGAGCGGATGAACCGTGCGGCGGAGGTGCTGCTCACGGAGCGCGACTTCACCTCGTTCGCCAAGCTCAACTCGAACAACCGGACCAACATCTGCCGCGTGAGCGTCGCCCGCTGGGAGGTCGAGCCGTGGGGGACGCTCTGCTTCACGATTCGAGCCGACCGCTTCCTGCGCAACATGGTGCGGTCCATCGTCGGCACGCTCGTCGACGTGGGCCGCGGACGCTACACGCCCGAGGAGTTCGGCGAAATCGTCCGCAGCCGCAACCTCTCCAGGTCGAGTGGGGGAGCGCCCCCACAGGGGCTCTTCCTGAGCGACGTGCGCTACCCCGAGGAGCTGTTCCGTCCGGCGATGCTCCGCCGCGACCCACACGGCTGCCTGCTGCAGCGTCCCGACAACGAAACATTCACCCCAACCAAACGTGAAGAGAATGGAGCCCATTGAACAATACATCCACCAGATGAGCGATGCCGAGGAGCCGCTGCTGCACGAACTCGACCGGCGGACCAACCTGCGCGTGGTGCAGCCCCGCATGATTTCGGGCCACATTCAGGGCAAACTGCTCGAACTGCTCGTCCGGATGACGGGGGCCCGCCGCATCCTCGAAATCGGCACCTTCACGGGCTACTCGGCGCTGGCGATGGCCGCCGGGCTGGGCGACGACGGGGTGCTGCACACCATCGAGGTGGACGACGAGCTGGAGTCGTTCGCCCGCTCCTTCTTCGACCGCAGTCCCCACGGCCGCAAAATCCGGCTCCACATCGGGTCGGCGCTCGACATCGCCCCGCAGCTGGGCGAGTGCTTCGACCTGGTCTTCATCGACGGCGACAAGCGCGAATATCCGGCCTACTACCGGATGCTGATGGGCGACAGCGGAACGCCGGCGCTGGTCCACCCGGGTTCGGTGCTCATCGCCGACAACATCCTCTGGTCGGGCAAGGTGGTGCAGCCCGTGGCCCACAACGACCGTCACACGCAGGCGCTGCTCGAATTCAACCGCATGGTGGTCGAAGACCCCCGCACGGAGAACGTCATCGTCCCGCTGCGCGACGGATTGAATCTGATTCGGGTGCGGTAAACCGGAATCGGAGGCCACACATCGGATTCGGACGAGGCAAAAAGCCCTGAAAATCCATCTTCTCCGGGCCCGGTCGGTACCAAACAGCGAAAAAATCGCTATATTTGGTCTACCCAAACCAACCGCCCCATGAAAAATCGAACCCTGCTGGCCCTGCTCGCTCTTCTCGCGAGCCCGTTGCTGCTGCATGCAGCTCCCGATTACAAATTCGGAAAAGTATCGAAAGAGGAGCTCGAAATGAGCAGTTACGAGCCCGACCCCGAGGCCCGGGCCGTCATCCTCAACGAGGATACCTACCTCTGGTACGACATCTCCACGGGCATCGATTTGATATACGAATACACCGTACGCATCAAGGTGCTCCGCCCCGAAGGCACCGATGTGGCCGACGTCGAGCTGGACTACACGTCAACCCCCTCCATGAAGGAGAGCATCTCGGGGCTGAATGCGGCGGCCTACAACCTCGTCGACGGCAAGGTGGTCAAGACACCGCTCAAGAAGCAGTACATCTTCGACGAACAGGTGAGCGACAATCTCCATGTGGTCAAGTTCTCGATTCCCGAAGTCCGCGAGGGCACGGTCATCGAATACCGCTACCGACTCACGTCGGACTACGTCACCTCCATCCCCTCGCTCGTCTTCCAGCACGACATTCCCGTCATGCACTGCAGCGCGAAGGCCGCGATTCCCGAGTTCTTCCGCTTCAACCGCTCGCTGAAGGGGTATCTGAGCATCAACATCTCGGAGTCGCTCTCCTCGGCTTCGATTCCCGACACGGGCGGCATGCCCTCACGTACACCATCCGCAACATCGTCTGCACGGGAGAGAACCTGCCCGCACTGCGCCGCGAGCCCTACGTATGGTGTCTGAACGACTACCGTTCTATGCTCGAATTCGAACTTTCGCAGATTGCCTTCCCCATGCAGCCCGTCCAGAGCTACTCGACCTCGTGGGCCGACGTGAACGACGCCCTGCGCAAGACCTCCTTCGACAGCCACTGCCGGATGGGCAACCCCTTCCGCAAGGAGGTCGATGAGATTGTCGCCCGACAGCTTACGAACGACGAAAAGCTGGTGGCCATCTTGCGGCTCATCCAGTCGAAAATCACGTAGGACGGCTCCTACACGCTCTTCTCGGAGCAGCCGCGTGCCGCTGCCAACAAGGGCACGGGCAGCAGCTCGGACATCAACTTCGCCCTGATGGCCGCACTGCGCGACGCAGGATTCACCGTCACCCCCATTCTGCTCAACCCGCGCTCGTTCGGACGCCTTCCCTATACCCATGCCACCATCAGCCGCATCAACTCCTTCGTGGTGAAGGTGGACTACGACGGCAAGAGCGTCGTGGTGGACGGCACCGACGACTGCTCGTATCCCAACCTGCTGCCGACGCAGCTGCTGACCGACCGCGCCCGCATCTACGGCATCAACGGCGACTCGGGGTGGTGCGACCTCACGCAGCTCACGGCCAGCTCAACAAACACCAACATGGTTCTCCGCATCGACCCCGAGCAGGGCGTCGTTACGGGCAGCATCACCGATACGGCCAACGGCCAGAAGGCCTTCGAGCTGAGCCGCTCGTGGGCCGATGAGCAGAGCGAAGAGGAGTTCATCCGCAAACTTGCGGCTGAAAACGACCTGGAAATAAGCAACTTCAAAATCGAAGGGCAGCGCTCTCCGCGCGTGACCATGCAGTACGACATGACCAGACGGATTGACGGAACGGACGACATGCTCTACCTCAACGCCACCATCATCCCCTTCATGAGCACCAACAGCCTCAACACCGAAAACCGCAAGCTGCCGGTCGAGTTCTCCTATCCGGAGACCTACAACTTCCGCTGCTCGCTGGAGGTACCCGAGGGGTACACCGTCGAGGAGCTGCCGCGCAACATCGCCATGTCCTCGTGTGAAAACGGGATTCGCTGCCGCTACATCGCCCAGACGACGGGCCGGCTCATCCAGTTCAACTTCTCCTACACGCTTGCGCGCATCGTATATCCGGCCACGGAGTTCCCCGACCTGAACACCTTCATGGGCATGGTTACCGAGCTGAGCAACAGTCAAATCGTACTCAAGAAAATCTAAGCGCCTTGTTCCGACGCCACATACTGCTGCTCGTTGCGCTGACGGGCACGCTGCAACTGCTCCGGGCAGAGCCCGCAGGCGGGATTCCCGACTCGCTGCTGCGCAACAGCGACGCCGTGGTACGACGTTACGACCAGGAGTTCGTCTACCATTCACCCACGTCGGCCGACGAAAAAATGCATTCAGGAAATCACGATTCTCAACAAATCGGGGGCTTCGAAGAGCTACTTCAGCTGCTACACCGACCGCACGAGAAGCCTCCGCAGTTTCAGCGGCGCGGTCTACGACGAGCAGGGAAAACTCATCCGCAAGCTCAAGCGCTCGGACCTGCAGTATACCGAATACTCGAGTTCCAGCCTGGCACAGGACGGCGCCGTCTACTACCTGCAGGTCGACGTGCCGCAGAGCTGCTACACGGTGCGCTTCGAACATGAAATCGCCCACCGGAACGGGATTCTGACCTTTCCCGTCTTCCTGCCTCAAAGCAGCACGGCAACGGCGCTGCTCAGCGGAAGCTACACCATCACGCTCCCGCGCAACATCCCCTTCGGGTGGAAGAGCCTGCGTGCGGGCGAGCCCGAGCACGACTCGACGGAGGAGACCGAGACCTACCGCTGGAGGCTGGAGGGGGTGCCGGCCGTCTGCAGCGAAACCTCCTCGCCTCCGCTCATCGACCTCGTGCCCGTCGTCTACGCCGTGCCGCACCGGTTCGAATACGAGAAGACGCAGGGCAGCATGGAGAACTGGGAGAGCTACGGCCGCTGGCAATGCAGCCTGCTCGAAGGGCGCGACCTGCTGCCCGAGGAGCTGCGGGCCGAGGTGCACCGACGCACCGACGCGCTCGGCACACCCCGCGAAAAGGTCCGGGCGCTCTACGACTATCTGGGTGAAACGACCCGCTACGTAAGCATCCAGCTCGGCATCGGAGGGCTGCAGCCCATGCCGGCCGAGGAGGTCTTCCGCACGAAGTTCGGCGACTGCAAGGCGCTGAGCAACTACCTGAAGGCATGCTTGCGGAGTGCGGCATCGCCTCCGACTACACGATGATTCACACCCAGCGGCCGCGCATGTTCCACGACTTCGCCTCGCCCGCCCAGGCCGACCACGTCATTCTGCGCGTCCCGCTCGAGAGCGACACCCTCTGGCTGGAGTGCACCAATCCCGAGATTCCGTTCGGATATGTACACAATACGATTGCCGGCCACGACGCCATCGCCTTCCACGACAACACGGCCGAGTTCGTCACGCTGCCCACCTACGCCGATTCGCTCAACCGCATGGAGCAGACCGTCGAAGTGACGCTCGACGACCGGGGCGGCGCCAGGGGACACATCGCCGAGCGCTATGAAGTGGGGCAGTACGAATCGGTGATGACGTTTGCGAAGCTCGACGCACGGCGCCGCAGCGACTTTCTGCTCAGCGACCTGCGCAAGCTGCCGCTCGTGCGGCTTGCGAACATCGCCTGCACGGAGCTGAAGGAGGCGCTGCCCGCCATCGAATTCGCCTACGATATCGACGCCCCGAAATACGGCACCCTGTCGGGCAACCGGCTCTTCGTACCGCTGACCCCCTTCGCGGATTACGGGACACTCGCCGACAGGGAGCGACAGAATCCGATTTACCGCGCCGAGGGGTACGACGACGTCACGACCATACGGCTCCGCATCCCGGAGGGGATGACCATCGAATCCGTACCGAAGCAGAGCGCCGGAACGTCACCCTTCGGGAGCTTCTCGACGCACATCACCACGGAAGAGGGGTGCATCACCGTCGTGCTCCGCACGCGGATGCATGCGGGACTCTATCCCCCCGAAATGTTCGACGACTACCGGAAGTTCATCGACGCCCGCTCGCGCGCCTTCAACGCCCGGCTGGTGCTGAAAAAGGAGTAGTCGGGTAGGATGCACGACGTGTGCGCCGGGGCCTGACACGTGTGCCGCGGCCGGCATGAAACGGTCGCGGCACACGCATCGGCCGCATCGACATGCAAAGAGGGTAGTATCCGTCAGCGTCCGACGACGTCGGCGCCGCCTCTACAGCTTCGGGTTGTTGCGGTGGCGGTCGTGGTCACGCGCAGTCTTCTTGGCGAAGTTGGCCTCCATGGCGGCCGTGAGGTCGACCCCCGTCTGGTTGGCCAGGCAAACCAGCACCCACAACACGTCGGCCATCTCGTCGGCAAGGTTGCTCTTCTCGCCCTCCTTGAAGGACTGGTCTCCGTAGGTGCGGGCCATGATGCGGGCCAGTTCGCCCACCTCCTCCGTCAGAACGGCCATATTGGTCAACTCACTGAAATAGCGCACGCCGTACTGGTGAATCCACCCGTCGACGCGCTCCTGCAACTCCTTCAATTCCATTGTTCAAGCGATTTTAAGCGTCCGAAAGATACGAAAAAAGCGCCGACGGGGCAACCTCCGCTGCCGGTTTTCCATCCCGAAGCGCTGCATCCGCGCGGCACCTTTTCCCCTCCAGCACCGCACGAAAAGCCCCGCGCGGCGGCTCGCAGGAAGCCTTAACACAGGGCATATTCGTAAGATACCGTCCTCTGTGGCCTGGCATCGCGGGGCAACCGCACCGGAAATGCCCGTGCCGGGAGCATGGACAAGCCCGGCACGGGGGAGGCTCATGGGAGAACGCCGTTTATCGGACGTCAGTGCGCGTCGGAGAGGTGCGCGACATCGGGCTGTGCATTTCTCGCATGCAAATCGGCCTCGAAAATCCGAATCGGCAGGGCACGCTGCACCGGGATGCGCTGCGCCTCGTCCAGCTCCTCGAAAGGCCGGCCGAACCAACGACGGGAAAGTTCCGTGCGAAGGCCGGCATAGACCTCCGACAACGCCTGCTGCACCTCGGCATAGGCGGCATAGGGCGTTTCGCGGGCGAGATGAATGCCGAAAAGGCCCCGGCTCGTCTCATAACGCTCCGTGCGGCCGTCGGGCAGGTCAACCTCCATCTGCCGGCTCTCGGAGAGGGACGAGTCGTGCGAAGGATTGAGCACGAACTCCCGTGCCCGGGCCTTCAACTCCTCCACGCCGCACTGCTCCAAATTGCCCTGCGTTCCCGCAAGGATTGTCCCCCGGGCATTGACCTGCACCATGAAGTAGTTGCGCTCCGCCATACGCAGTCGGTACGAATCGGGGTAGTGCGAATTGCCCGGAACCCGCTCCCAAGGGGTTACCGCCTCAACACCCTCGGGCAGCGCGTCGATTCGGGGCGGAAGAAGCCGCTCGACTTCGGTCTCGCCCTCCATGGTCTTATAGCGTACACGCAGCACAGCAGCCTTGCGCAGCAAATCCTTGACATCGGTGACGGAGCCCATCGGCACCGTGCGGGCGGCGCGGATGACGACCGTCATGCCTGAACGTTCCTCCCTGGAGAGGCTGTCGCGCCATGCAATTACGGCCGTGCGCAGCTCCCCGGCCGTGACTTCCCGCCCGTTTAAGTAGATTTTGCCGTCGGAAATGCGGACTTCGCTCCGCTGCGGAGCGGATTCAGAAGAGGTGGCAGCCGAAGGGGCGTCCGGCGCCGGGGAGGATTCGCGGGTGGTAAAGCTGCAGAGCATCATCATCCCCACCACCACGGGGATGGCAGCACCAAGCCGCCACAGGGCATGGCGATGCGTTTCAGGTCGTGTCATCATAACGAATCGGTTTTGGGTGAATGAATGGTTCAGCCCGCAGGTTATATCCGGATTATAACCGAAAAGCTGACGGAAAAGCAGTTGACGATATCGGTTCAGGTCGTATCCGCGGTCGAGCACGTCGCGGTCGGCCTCCCACTCCTGCACCTCGCGCAGAGCCCGCTGAAGCAGCCAGAGAAAGGGGTTGAACCACAGCAGACAGCGCGCCAGCTCGGCAACGAGCAATTCGGCCGAATGGCGGTGACGGATGTGGCTCGCCTCGTGAGCGAGCACCGCCTCACGCTCCTCCGCATCGTATCCTGACCCCAGATAGGCCGTCCGCCAAAACGAGAAGGGGGTTTCGACCTCGTCGCTCTCGGCCACGAAGCAATCCCCACGGTCGGTCACCCTTGCACGACGCCGCAGCCGCCGGATGGCAACCATGCGCCGGAGCAGAGCCAGAAGCAGCAGAGCCGTCACCGTGCCGTAAAGTCCCCATGCCACCGCACGCATGGTCCGCGCGGGGTCCGGTTCCGCCGCTGCTGGCTTCGGAGCAGCCCCACCCGTCGGCTGCAGAGACACAACCTCCGGAGAGCGCTCCGCAGCAGCTATCGGCGCAGGCTCGCCGACCAACGTAGCCGTAACGATGCGTGTGCGGGCAGGGTAGAGGGGGATGTTCAGAAGCGGAAGTGCCGCCGAGAGCAGAATGGCCATCACCAGAAAACGCCGGCAATGGACGAAAGCAACCCGTCGCACGAGCATCAGGTGGTAGAAGGCCAGCAGCAGACCGCTGCAGAAGAGCACTTCGAGCAGATAGAGCGGCAGGGGTTTCATGGCGTCCTATTGTTTCACGTCGTTTTGCGAGGTGTCGTTTTGCAGCATGCGGAGAATCGCGTCGGTCTCCTCGAGCGAGATGGCCTTCTGCTCCGAAAAGAAGGATACCAGGCGGCTGAGCGAACCGCCGAAGAAGTTCTTCAACACACCGTCCATGTAACGCCGCGCATACTCGTCCCGCGTTACGAGCGGGAAGTACTCGTAGGTCTTGCCGTAGGCCTTGTGCGAGACAAAACCCTTTTTTTCGAGAATCCGCACGATGGTCGAGACGGTGTTGTAGGCGGGTTTGGGCTCCTCCATCCCGTCGAGGATGCCGTGGACCACGGCGGCCCCCCGCGCCCAGAGCACCTGCATGATTTCCAGTTCGGCCCGCGTCAGCTCTTGCGGCCTGTTTTTAACGATTTCCGCCATAACTATACATTTTGTTGTTCTCTCTACGGCGAAGATATAACTAAATTATTAATTATACAACTAAATTCTTAGTTATTTTCATAAAAGGTCGGTCAAAGCGGGAAAGGGTAGCCCAGAGGTGGCGATATCCGAACGGGGAAAGACAGGAAAAAGGCGGGCTCCTTCATGGACCCGCCAGCGGTACAAAACAGAACTTGGGGTGTCATCCGGCAGGACACGCCACGCCGGACAAAGACCGAAGTGCAGAGGAGCGTACAACCGGCGCTCACTCCGCAAGGTCGATGTAAACGGCGCCGTAGCGTCCCCGAGGCCCGTAGAGCCGAACGGCCTCGGCCGGTAAAATATAATAGTAGTACATCGGGACCTCGGCGCTTGTCGAGAAGGCATTAGCCTGACACATCGCCAGCCATGCGTCAACCGTCGTAAAATGACCGTCGAGCAGGACAAGCGGCACCCGTTCGGGGTAGGTTTCACCCACAACCACCGCACGCCGTGCAGCAGCGGACGGCGGCACAACCCCTTTCAACGAATCGAGCAGGGCGGAGGCCCTTGCCGCAGCCTCCTTGCCGTCGGCAGGGTTCCAGACATCGAGCCGCCGCAGAGTCAGCCCCTCGATAAAGCGGAGCACGGCCCCCGGAACGAGCTTGCCGTCGAGCAGGTAAACCGCATCTTTCGGCAGGCCGCGCCAGATGCCCTCCGGCTCCCACGATACCTGCACATAGCCCACCCGCCGCCGCAGCGAGTCGTAATCGACACGCAGCGAATAGGTATTCATCCGCACCGGTTCGTAACGCCGCCTGCCGGTACGCCGGTCGGTCGCTTCGCCGCCCGTCCATGTATACCCGGCCACGTTGCCGACCAGATGGGGAGCAACGGCTTTACGGCGGTTGCGTTCGGTCAGGAACTTCAGCAACCGGACCTGCTCGCGACCCGTTGAGTCGGAGAGTCGCATGCACCGCCTCTTGACCTTCACGCGCCGCACATTCCAGAGTGTCACGACATCGTAAGCATCCGAAAAGGGGACCCGCCGGCGGTTGAGCTTGCAGGCAACACGACTTGTGGTATCCGCCAGCGCCGGCAGGGCGGCCGGAGCATCGGCCACCGTATCGCGCTGCGCCTGGTCGAAGCGCAGCACCGCCTCCACCTGCCCGGGTTCCTGCGCCGAAGCGCTCCACAGACCCGGCACGAGGGCGGCCAGCAGAAGAATAATTCGGGTCAAAGTCGATTTTCGCATCACGTTCTAAATTTTTCGTAAATATACTACTAAAAATTTAGAAATACAATAATTCTCACGCCGGACAGAGAAAAAAGGGACAGGAAGGGAAGGCAGGGGGGAGAAGCAGAGGCAGGGGCGCGCGAGGAGCGGGAGCAAGGGCAGAGGCAGGGAAAGGCGCAGGGGAAGAGGCAGGGTAGAGACAAGGGTAGAGACAAGGGTAAGGCGAGCGCGGAGACAAAAGTGGGGACAGGCGTGGGACGAAGACAAGTGTGGGGCGTGGAGACAGGAGGAGAGGCAGGAGCAGGGCAGAGGCATGACAAGGGCAAACAAGGGGTAAGGAGCGAGGTTGAAAAGCAGGGACGGGGACTGAAAAGCAGGGGCGGGAACTGGAGCGAACAGAAAGAACAACGTACAGCGATAACCGGACAAAGCAGAGGCGAGGAGAGCTGAGGAGAGCCGGGGAGAGCCGGGCTGCAAAACGGACGGAAGAAGCCCGGAAACCCAGTACTCAGGTGCGTGAGATGAAGAAGCCCACGAGACGACTCGGCAAAAAAAGCCCCGGAACCTCCCTGCGGGAAGTTCCGGGGCTGAGCCGAAAGCCGTAGAGCAGATGACTACTCCAGCTTGAGGTCCTTCTTGATGCCCTCGATTTTGGCGTCGAGCTCGGCAAGCACCTTGTCGTACTCCTCAACCGAGTGCAGCGGAGCCTTCACACCGAAGTAGAACTTGATTTTGGGCTCCGTACCCGACGGACGTACCGAAACAATCGTGCCGTCCTCGGTGAACCACTGCAGCACGTTGCTGCTGTCCTGCACGATGGGGGTCTTCACGCCGCTCTTCACGTCGAGCGTCTCGAGCGTCTTGAAGTCGTTGATGCGCACCACGGGCGAGCCCAGAATCGTCTTGGGCGGGTTCTCGCGGAAGTCGGCCATCATCTTCTGAATCAGCTCGGCGCCCTCCTTGCCCTTGCGGACCACCGAAACGAGCCCCTCGCGGTAGAAACCGTACTTCACGTAGAGCTGCTGCAACCACTCGAAGAGCGTCAGGCCCATCGTATCCATGGCCCATGCGGCAGCCTCGGCCGCCATCGAGCAGGCCGATACGGCGTCCTTGTCGCGTACGTAGTCGCCGGCCAGATAGCCGAACGACTCCTCGCCGCCGCCGATGTACTGCGCTTTGCCCTCGTTCTCGCGGATAATCTTGGCAATGTACTTGAAGCCCGTCAGGCAGTCGTAGCACTTCACGTTGAAGAACTTGGCCACGGCATTGGCCATCTGCGACGTCACGATGGTCTTCACCACATACTGCTTGCCGTCGAGCTTGCCCAGCTCGGCCCAGCGCGTGAGCTGGTAGCTGAGCAGCAGCACGAGGGTCTGGTTACCGTTCAGCAGCACGTATTCGCCCTTCTTGTTGCGCAGCGCCACACCGATGCGGTCCGAGTCGGGGTCCGTGGCCAGTACCAGGTCGGCACCTTCGCGGGCCGCCAGGTCGATGGCCATCGACATCGTCTTGCGCTCCTCGGGGTTGGGCGACTCGACCGTCGGGAAGTTGCCGTCGACAACCGCCTGCTCGGGAACCAGCTTGACGTTCGTGAAGCCGAACTTGCGGAGCGAGGCGGGAACCAGACGCACGCCAGAGCCGTGGAGCGGCGTATAGATAATCTTCATGTCGTGGTGGTGCTTGATGCACTCGGGCGAAAGCGAGAGGGCATGCACGCGGTTCAGGTAGATTTCATCGAAGTCCTGACCCAGGATGTGGATGTTCTCGGGGTGGGCGCCCGTCTGAATCATGTTGATGTCGGTAATCTTCTCCACCTCGGCGATGATGTTCGTATCGTGCGGCGGCGTCACCTGCGCACCGTCGGTCCAGTAGGCCTTGTAGCCGTTGTACTCCTTGGGGTTGTGCGAGGCCGTCACCACAACGCCCGAGTGGCATTTCAGCTCGCGGATGGCGAAGCTCAGCTCGGGCGTCGGACGCAGCGCGTCGAAGAGGTAGACCGTGAAGCCGTTCGAGGCGAAGATGTCGGCCACACGCTCGGCGAACATGCGCGAATTGTTGCGGCTGTCGTGCCCCACGGCCACGCGAATCTGCTCGCCCGCGAAGTTCTTCTTCAGGTAGTTGGAAAGCCCCTGCGTGGCGGCACCCACCGTATAGACGTTCATGCGGTTCGTACCCACGCCCATGATGCCGCGCAGGCCGCCCGTACCGAACTCAAGGTCCTTGTAGAAGCTTTCGACAAGCTCCTTCATATCGTTGTCCATCAGGTATTTGACCTGTTTTTTGGTCTCTTCGTCGTAGGGACCGTCGAGCCATGCCTGCGCCTTGCGCAGTACCATTTGTTCCAGTTCGTTTGCCATAGTTGCTTATCTGTTTTATTTATAGTTTGATTCGTAAAACATCCAAAAATTTTATACGCAAATATAAGAAAAATTATTCGACAATTCAATATCAGCGAGTTAAAATTCGCACCCCGCCGACGTCTATTTTCGTATATATAAAAAAAGGAAATATGCAACCAAAATCCGGGAATCTTTTTACAAAATTATTCACAACTTTGTCTCGTCAAAATGTCACAAACCCGTACCATGTTAAACAACGCGCAGGCATATAGCGATATATGGCAGAACTGTCTTGACCGCATCAAAAAGCAGACGACCGAGGAGGAGTTTGCCAAGTGGTTTCTGCCCATCGTCCCGCTCGAGTTCGACGGCACGACGCTGCGTTTGCGCGTACCCAATGCGAGCTATGTGGACCAAATCGAGAAGAACTACATCCCCTTCCTGCGTCCCATCATCTCGCAGCTCTACGGGCAGCAGACCCGTCTGCACTACGCCGTGCCGAAATCCAACAAGCCCTCGATGCCGCTTCCGCCCGAAGCCGACACGACGGCCATTTCGCACTTCAGCACGCAGACCAACACCGCAAATATAAAGAATCCCTTCGTCATTCCGGGACTCAAGAAGATAATCATCGACCCGCAGCTCAGCCCGGCGCTCACCTTCGAGACCTTCATCGAGGGGGAATGTAACCGGCTGGCCCGTTCGGCGGGCATGTCCGTGGCGCTCAATCCGGGCAACAACCCCTTCAACCCGCTGTATATATACGGTAACTCGGGGCTGGGCAAGACCCACATCGTCCAGGCCATCGGCCACGAGGTGCGCCAGCGCCATCCCGAACTGCAGGTGCTCTACGTCTCGATGAACAAGTTCCAGGCGCAGTTCCAGACGGCCTACAAGAATGGTGAAATCCCCGATTTCATCCACTTCTACCAGATGATTGACGTGCTGCTCATCGACGACATCCAGGAGCTGACCGGAAAGACCGGTACGCAGAACGCCTTTTTCAACATCTTCAACCACCTGCAGCTGGCCGGCAAGCAGCTCGTCCTCACCTCAGACAAGCCGCCCGTCGAGCTGAAGGACATCGAGCAGCGGCTGCTGACGCGCTTCAAGTGGGGTCTTTCGGCCCAGATTGACACGCCCGACCGCGAGACGAAGGTGAAAATCATCCGCGCCAAGGCGCAGAAGCTCGGCACGGAGGTTTCGGAGGAGGTGATTGCCTACCTGGCCGACAACATCTCGGCCAACGTCCGCGAAATCGAGGGGGCCCTCTCGTCGCTTGCGGCCAATACCACCTTCCTGGGCCGCAAGATGACCGTGGCGCTGGCCAAGGAGATTCTGAAGGCCTACGTGAAGCTCTACCAGAAGGAGGTGACCATCGAGCACATCATCGAGGTGGTCTGCCAGTACCTCAACCTCGACTTCGAGCGCTTCAACTCCACGGAGCGGACGCGCGAGATTGCCCAGGCGCGACAGATTGCGATGTACCTCTCGAAGCAGCACACCAAGGCCCCGCTGACGGCTATCGGTGCAGCCATCGGCGGCCGCAACCACGCCACGGTGCTCCACTCGTGCAAGGCGGTAACCAATCTGATGGAGACGGACAAGAACTTCCGCCGCCAGGTCGAGGAGATTGAGAAGCTGGTGCTGGCCCAGTAGCCCGGAAGCCGGGGGGGGGCAGAAGAAGAACAGAAGAAGGGCAAAAGAAGGTCAGAAAAAAGAGCCGGAAAGAGGGACAGAGAAAAGAGCCGGAAGGCAGAGATGAAAGAGAAACCGGAGGGAGGGATGCGATTCATGCATCCCTCCCTCCGGTTTTCACATGAAAAGCGGCAAAGCCTCACGTCGCGATTTTTTTATATCTTTGTATACACCCAACTCCATACGCCGTGAATCCGAAATACGAAACCTGCCTTTTTCACCTCAGCCTCCGCAAAATCCTGCCCCTGCTGGCAGGAAGCATCGCCTTTGTCGGCGCGGGGGCATGGATGATTCTCCACGCCCAGAGTGACCCGTCGTGGGCAGCCCGCTACGTCATCCCCGCCATAGGGTGGCTGTCAATCCTCTTTTTCGGCACCTGCGGCGTCGGACTCTTCATTCTGCTTGTACTCCGCAGACGCTGCCCGCTGGTGATCGTATCACCCGAAGGGCTCCGGGTCAACACGATTTTCAGACCGACAAAGGGTTATTTCTTTCCCTGGAAGTCGATTGAGGGGTTCCGCCGGGAACGGATTGCCGGGAATGAACTCCTCGCCATCCATGTCCGCGACCTCGCACAGCGATACGACAGTTCCGGAATGCTGGAGAAGGCCAACATCGCTCTAACGCTGCGCATCTGCGACACGCCGTACACAATCAACGACCGCCTGCTCGATGCCGAACCCGGACAGTTGGAACACGTGCTCGAAGAGTACCTCGCAGCAAGGGGAGAGGCACGGCAGCAATAGACCTGCGCCGACCGCCATCCACCAACGGAGACAAAACTTGGCCGTGACAGCTCATGTCACGGCTTTTTCGTATCTTTGCCGGGCAAAAACGACCTCCGCACATGGACCAACCCAAGCTCGAACGGCTGCTGCGCCTCATGAAACTGCTCACGGCCAACACCACCTACAACGTCGACCAGCTGGCCGAACGGCTCCAGATGTCGCGCCGCACCATCTACCGCTACATCGATACCTTCCGCGAGGCGGGCTTCGTCATCAAGAAGACGGGCGACTGCATCCGGCTCGACAAGGCGTCGCCCCATTTCCGCGACATCTCGCAGCTGGTCCACTTCACCGAGGAGGAGGCCCATATCCTGAAGAGCGCCATCGAGAACATCGACGACACGAACCTGCTGAAACAGAACCTCAAACGCAAGCTCTACTCGGTCTACGACAACCGCACGCTGGCCGACACGGTCGTGCGCGGCAAGAACGCCCCCAACATCCGCCAACTGGTCGAGGCCATCGAGGAGGAGCAGCAGGTGACGCTGCGCGACTACCAGTCGGGCCACGGAGGAGGCGTCCGCGACCGGCAGGTCGAGCCCTTCGCCTTCACGACCAACTACGTGCAGGTGTGGTGCTACGACCTCGAGGACGGGCGGTGCAAGCTCTTCAAGACGGCGCGCATCGGTTCGGTCATTCCGACCGGCCGGCCGTGGCAGCATGCCGACGACCACGCCGAGGGCTTCATCGACCCCTTCCGCATGCACGGCGAGGAGCGGCACCGCGTACGGCTCGAGCTGGGCATGCTGGCCCGAAACCTCCTCTGCGAGGAGTATCCGCTCGCCGAACGCGACATCCGCCCGGCAGGCGAGGGGCGCTGGCTGCTCGACACCGAGGTGGCCAACTACGCCGGCGTGGGCCGCTTCGTGGTGGGGCTGCTCGACGACATCCGCATCGTCGACACCCCGGAGCTGAGCGAATACATAAGACGATATATTACTGAAAATCTGGATAAAACACACGACGAAAAATGATTGACGAAATTCTGGCATTCAACCGCCGCTTCGTGGCCGAAAAGGGTTACGAGCGGTATATTACGGACAAATACCCCAACAAGCGCATCGCGATTGTCACCTGCATGGACACGCGTCTGGTGGAGCTGCTGCCGGCAGCCCTCGGCCTGCGCAACGGCGACGTGAAAATCATCAAGAACGCCGGCGGCACCATCACCAACCCCTTCGACAGCACGGTACGCAGCCTGCTGGTGGCCATCTACGAGCTGGGGGTCACCGAGGTGATGATTATCGGACACACCAACTGCGGCGTGCAGGGGATGGACAGCGCCGAGATGCAGCACCTGATGAAGCAGCGGGGGATTCCCGAGCAGCACATCACGCTCATGAAGCACTGCGGCATCGACCTCGACGCCTGGCTCCACGGCTTCGACGATACCGAGGCGGCCGTTCTGGAGACCGTCGACCTGGTCCGCAACCATCCGCTCATCCCCGACGACGTGGTGGTCAAGGGGTACATCATGGACTCGACCACCGGCGAACTGCGGCCGATTCAGTAGCGGAGCCCCCGGCGGCAGGATTTTTTTTGCGCACTTTCGGGTTGTGTCACAAGTTGTCACTCTGAGGTTGTTCCTTTGCATCGTGAACCTAAAAGAAAACGACCATGGGAACAGCCTACAAAATCCGCTGCAAACACTGCGGCGCACAGTTCGAACACTCGACGCAACCCTATTTCGGCATGCTGCCCTCCTGCATCGGCTGCGGTGACGGAGGCTATGTCGAGACCGAGACGGCCATCCGCTGCCCGGCCTGCCGCCGCCGGCTGAACACCTCGCCCGAAGAGTTCAACGAGCAGGTGGAGGTGACCTACACGTGGGACTGAGGCGCAAAAAAAGTGGGGGCCCATGCATGGAAATCCGCGGAATTATATTAATTTTGAAAGGTAATTTCATCCGTTGAGAAACCTATGATTGCATTACGACCCGGGGATATGGCTCCCGACTTCAAATCGACCACGCAAGAGGGTGAACCTCTGTCGCTTGCGGACCTTCGCGGCCAGCGCGTCATCCTCTACTTTTACCCCAAGGACAACACCTCGGGGTGTACGCTCGAGGCCAAGAGCCTGCGCGACGGGCGCGACGAACTGGCCCGTCGGGGGTTTCGGATTATCGGCGTGAGCCCCGACAGCGAGCAGTCGCACCGCAACTTCTGCGCAAAGCACGATTTGAACTTCACGCTGCTGGCCGACACCGACCACTCGGTCTGCGAAGCCTACGGCGTCTGGGCCGAAAAGTCGATGTACGGGCGCAAGTACATGGGCGTTCTGCGCACGACCTTCATCATCGACGCCGAGGGGCGCATCGAGAAAATTTTCGAGAAGGTGCGCACGAAGGACCACTACCAGCAGATTCTGGAGGCCTACGACAAGTGACCCGCAGCCGCCCGGAGACGGCTGACGGAGACATCCGGAGGCGAACATCCGGACGGAGGAAGAACCAGGGGGAGTAGGGAACACCCCGGAATGGCAGAAATACTCGGTAACGGGAATCCTTGAGCTCAAGGGAGATAAACGGAGACAAAGCAAAAGGAGGAGACATGAAGACGAGACTGCTTACCATCGGCATGAGCCTGCTTTGCGGCATCGGGGTGCCTGGCGCCCAGACTCCGCAGCCGGCGCCGGCGCCACAGCCTCTTGCTGCACAGGAAGAGCTCCGGGCACAGGGAGAACATCCCGCTCGGGAAGCCCTCCCGGCGCAGGGCGAGCCTCCGCAGTGGGGCGGCGCACAGCACGGCGGGGATGAAATTCGGCCGCTCGACGACTCGCTGGCGCTCATGGAGCTGCTCTACGGCGAGCCGCTGACCCTTCCGGGCGACTGGCTCGGCCAAAGCGGCAATCCCTTTGCGCGGAAGGAGCGCAAGCAGAAGCAGCTGCAGCAGATGCGCGAACGGGCCCGAGCTTCGGTGCTCTCCATACCGCGCCTGTCGAACGACCTGGTCAACCGCACCGGGTTCCGGTGGCGGATGACGGTAGGGTATCTCCCGATGAACAACTGGAGTCCCTACGAGGACCGCTGGCTCGACGCCCGCATCATCCGCATGCCGCTGCCGCGTAACATGCGTCCCGACAAGCGGCCGCTGGCTGAGCAGCGTCGCGACGCGCTCCGCAAATCGCGGCGGTAGACTCCGGGGGGGGGCGGGAACGGCCCAAAAACGGAAACGACCCGAAGACCCGAGGAAAAGCGCAGAAACGCGAAGACCCGAAGGTGGGCGGAAACGGTCCGAAAGCGGGAAACGTCCAAAGGAGGCCCCGATAACGGAGTTGTGCCGAAGGTGGGCGCCCCCGCAAGCCGGCGCAGCTCCAAACAGCGGCAAAGACCAGGGCAAACGCAGCCGCGAAAGCAAAAGCAGGGGAGCGCGCTCCCCGAAACGGCACCCCGAAACGGCACCCCGAAACGGGGCGCACAACAACAAAAAGAACGAACAATTTATTCAGATAACGAACTACACACAATGGCAGAAAAAGTTCAGGTGAACGCGGACAAGCTCAAAGTGCTCAACGCGGTTATGGAAAAGATAGAGAAGGACTTCGGCAAGGGCTCCATCATGCGGATGAACAGCACGGAGATTGCCGACATCCCCGTCATCCCTACGGGCTCCATCACGCTCGACATGGCGTTGGGCGTGGGCGGATACCCCAAGGGACGTGTCATCGAAATTTTCGGTCCCGAATCGTCGGGTAAGACGACGCTGGCCATCCACGCCATCGCCGAGGCGCAGAAGGCGGGCGGTATTGCCGCATTCATCGACGCCGAGCACGCCTTCGACAGCGCCTATGCCCAGAAGCTGGGCGTCGATGTCGACAACCTGCTCATCTCGCAACCCGACAACGGCGAGCAGGCGCTCGAAATCGCCGACTCGCTGATTCGCTCGAGCGCCATCGACATCATCGTCATCGACTCGGTGGCGGCGCTGACGCCCAAGGCCGAAATCGAGGGCGAGATGGGCGACGCCAAGATGGGTCTTCAGGCCCGTCTGATGTCGCAGGCGCTGCGCAAGCTCACGTCGAGCATCTCGAAGACGAAGACCGTCTGCATCTTCATCAACCAGCTGCGCGACAAGATTGGCGTCGTCTACGGCAACCCCGAGACCACGACGGGCGGCAACGCGCTGAAGTTCTACGCTTCGGTGCGCATCGACATCCGCCGCATGTCGGTCATCAAGGACGGCGAGGACCAGCTCGGAACGCGCACCAAGGTCAAGGTGGTGAAGAACAAGGTGGCGCCCCCGTTCAAGCGTGCCGAATTCGACATCATGTTCGGCGAGGGCATCTCGAAAATCGGCGAAATCATCGACCTGGGCGTCGACTACGGAATCATCAAGAAGGCCGGCTCGTGGTTCTCGTACGGAGACCGCAAAATCGGCCAGGGCCGCGATGCGGTGAAGGAGCTGCTCAAGAAGGACGAAGCGCTCAGCGCCGAGATTGAGGCCAAGGTCCGCGAGGCCATGAAGGAGAAAAAGGAGTAATACCCCAAGTGTTTGCTTATGGATTATACTGCCGAGGATGAACTCATAATAAAGGAGAAATGGGACGACCTGCTCTTCTCGTGCACCAAAATATGCAAGAACGACGAAGACTGGAATCTGATTAAACGTGCATTTTTCCTCGCCAAAGAGGCCCATCAGGGGGTAAGGCGCCGCTCCGGCGAGCCTTATCTCCTGCATCCTATTGCAGTAGCCAAAATAGTCATCGAGGAGATTGGCCTGGGCGTCAAGTCGGTCGTCGCCTCGCTGCTGCACGACGTGGTGGAGGATACGGAGTACACCGTCGAGGACATGGAGCGCATCTTCGGCCCCAAAATCGCCTCGATGGTCGATGGCCTTACCAAGATGTCGGGCGTCTTCAACGCCGACACCTCGAAGCAGGCCGAATACTTCCGCAAGGTGCTGCTGACCCTCTCGGACGACGTGCGGGTCATCCTCATCAAGATTGCCGACCGCCTGCACAACATGCGCACGCTCGGCTCGATGCCGCTCAACAAGCAAATCAAAATCACGAGCGAGACCATCTACCTCTTCGCGCCGCTGGCCTACCGGCTCGGGCTCTACTCCATCAAGAGCGAGCTGGAGGACCTCTGCATGAAGTACCGCTTCCCGCAGGAGTACGCCGAAATCACCCGCAAACTGAGCGAATCGGAGGCCTCGCGCCAGGAGTTCGTCGACAAGTTCAACGCCCCGATTATCGCGGCGCTCAACCGCGACAAAATAAACTACGAGATATCGGCCCGCGTCAAGAGCGTCTACTCCATCTGGAACAAGATGCAGCGCAAGCAGATACCCTTCGAGGAGGTCTACGACCTGTTCGCCATCCGGATTGTCTTCAAGCCGCTTCCGTTCCCCTCCGAGAAGACGCAGTGCTGGCAGATTTACTCTTCCATTACAGACACCTACACCCCGAAACCCGACCGCCTGCGCGACTGGATTTCGATGCCCAAGGCTAACGGCTACGAGGCGCTGCACTCGACGGTCATGGGCCCTGACGGCGTATGGGTCGAGGTGCAAATCCGCACGCAGCGCATGGAGGAGATTGCCGAACGGGGATTCGCCGCCCACTGGAAGTACAAGCATGCGACCATCTCGCAGGACGAGGACGAGTTCGACAAGTGGCTCAAGCAGATTCGGGCGGCGCTGAACAGCCCGACGGAGAATGCCGTCGACTTCCTGGACAACTTCAAGTTATCGCTGTACACCAGTGAAATAGTGGTATTTACACCAAAGGGAGAATCACGTAAGTTGCCCTTCGGCGCCACGGCGCTCGACTTTGCCTACGACATCCACTCGAAAATCGGCAACAACGCTATCAGCGCCAAAATCAACCACAAGCTGGAGCCCATCACCACGACGCTCAACAGCGGTGACCAGATTGAAATCATCACGGCCGACAACGCCCGACCCAAGCCTGAGTGGCTCGACATCGTCACGACGGCCAAGGCCAAGCAGGCCATCAAGAGCTTCCTCAAGCGCGAGCGGCAGCACAACATCGAGCACGGCATGCAGATGCTCGACGACAAGATGAAGGAGCTCAACATCAAGCTCAGCGGCCGCGTGCTGCGCAAAATCGTCCCGGCCTACGGCTGCCGCAACAAGGAGGAGCTCTACAGCAAAATCGGCGCGGGAATCGTCACCATCGACACGCTGGAGAAGACCCTCAAGGTCGACTCGAAGAGCAAGATACTCAAGTTCTGGACCCTCTTCATCCCCAAGAAGGAGGAGCCCGAGGAGGGCGATGCTCCCGTGTCGCCGGGTGAGATACAGCCTTCGCCCGACGTGGAGGCCGAACCACAGTTCCGCATCGCCGAGTGCTGCAAACCCATTCCGGGCGACAAGGTCGTGGGCTACCGCGACCCGGCCAGCGGCGACATCATCGTCCACAAGGCAACCTGCGACGAGCTGAACCGGCTGGCCAGCCAGTTCGGCAACAACATCGTCAAGGAGGAAATCAAGTGGTCGCAGCACAAGGCGATGTCCTACCTGGTGACGGCCGAAATCCGCGGCATCGACCGGATGGGCATCCTGCTCGATTTGGCCAAGGTCGTCAGCGATGACTTCAACATCAACATCCGCGAGGTGAACATCCACAGCCACGACGGCATCTTCGAGGGAAGCGTCAGCCTCTACGTGAAGGACGCCGAGGGTCTGAACGCCGTCATGGACCGCATCCGCCAAATCAAAGGCATCGAAACCGTCAAACGAGCCATGAACTGAGACCATGGAAGACTACGCGCCCATACTCTGGCTGCTGTTCATCGTCGTATCGATGGGCTTTTCGGCGCTCTCCAAGGCCCGCAAGCGGGCTGCACGGCGAGCCGACGAGACCGAAGAGGGGCAGGAGCGCAACGCCGGGCAGGGCCATCCGACCGTTCCACGCTATCCGACCCCGGGCAGCGGTCTGCCGGAGGGTTTTCCTCTGCCGCAACAACGCAGCCGTCGGCCGGCCACTTCGCCCTCGACCGGAGGCGCAAAATCCACTACGCAACAGACCGCTGCACAACGGGCGACCGCACAACAGGCCGCTGCGTCGCGGTCGCAGACGGCGGCAACCGCATCTTCCCAACACGGACTGCAGCACGCGGGCGAAAGCCTCCAACGCAGGCACAGCAACATATCGGCCGCCCAGCCGCAGGTTATGGCGGCAATGCGCGAAAAGGAGCCCGTACGGTTGCCGGAAACGGAGGAGACGGCCAATGAGATAGTCGCGGAGTTCGACCTGCGCAAAGCGGTCATTTACGCCGAGATTCTGAAGCCCAAATTCGAGGAGTAACATAACACCAAACAACCGAGCCGCGGACAAACTGTCTATATGAACATGACTTCGATGAGCGAAGCGAACAACGAGGTGCACCGCCCGGGAAGAATGAAGCGCGGAAAACCGAGGCTCGCAGACATGGGATGCGCGCCGACGCCTGGCGAGGCACCCTGCAGCTGACCGGCACCCGATGATTCGGCAGGGAGGTGCCCACGGGCTTTTCTACAGCCCCGGTTGCCGACCTTCGACCAGATGGACCGGCGAAGAATCTCCCGCGGCAAGAAGCCGTTAAGCGAGACACAAAACCGTCCCATAGAGAGGCAACACATAGAGGCACACGAAGCACACGACGCGCCTAACCGCCCCGGCCGGAGCGAACCGCACCGGACAGAGACCGGGATAGACGCCCGGTGCCGCATCAAGACAACGGAAACAATAACATTCAACACTATTCAGATTATGGCATCCATCTTTTCACGCATCATTGCGGGGGAGATTCCCTCCTACAAGGTCGCCGAAGACGACCGCTACTACGCATTCCTCGACATCAATCCGCTGGCCAAAGGGCATACGCTCGTCGTTCCCAAGAAGGAGGTCGACTATATCTTCGACCTCGATAACGAAACCCTTGCCGGCATGATGCTCTTTGCCAAGAAGGTTGCAGCCCGAATCAAGCGGGAAACCGCCTGCAGGAAGGTGGCAGTAGTGGTACTGGGACTCGAAGTTCCCCATGCACACATCCATCTGATACCGATGAACAGCGAAAACGACGTCGATTTTCACCGCGAAAAGCTCCAACTGACTCCGGAAGAGTTCCGCGAAATTGCGGAAAAGCTCTCCAGGGAGTAGGTTGTTAACAAACAGGTAACTGATTATTCCTGAGCGGAGTAGGATATCTTTATCCTGCTCCGCTTCTTTATTATTTAACATAATCTGAGCTGCAAACAGAGTTGTAAACAAAAGATATGAACAGCCGAGCGGAATACGCCAAAAACGGTCAAAAAGTAGGGTAGGGAGGTGCTTATTTTACAATTGTAAAGATTAGGGAGAGGGATATTTTCCAGTTGTAATTACATATGTAAAAAGAATAGTGCTGCTTGCCCTGTTAATAATATATATTTGTAAATTATCGATAAACGCTCATCCGGGTGCAATTTCTCGGCTACAACCGCTGTTAAACCACTAAACATGCACCATTAAATACTTCATAATATCAATATTTTACGAAATTTACATCAACGAACGATAAACCAAAACAATAGAAGATGCAAGCACGCCGGCGTAGAGGGCGCACAACAAGATTTTATCATTGATATTACACTGAAAACGAGTATTTTAATTAATACAGTATAAAGTAAAAACAAACGTAACAACGAAGGGCAACTTTTAACGGAATTTATTTGTTTCCATTTGTAAACATTATCAACAGTTATTGACATTTTACAAATAGCAAATTTTCTTGATTTACAAATGAAAAGTGTTTATATTTGTAAAAAATTACGCTGATGAGGGAGAAATTGCTCGATATCATGAAAAGTGAAGGTTTGAAGCCAAGCCAGCTGGCCGAAAGACTCGAAATCAATCCGGCGGGAATCTCCCACATTCTGGCCGGGCGCAACAAGCCCAGCTTCGATTTTCTGCAAAAGATGCTGCTGAAATTTCCCCGGCTCAGCCCCGACTGGCTTCTGCTCGACAAGGGGCCGATGTACCGGAGTGACACGACCGCCGCAGCAACGGGTGCGGCGGTGAATGGCGGGTCGCCCGAAGTTGGAGTCGGGACAGGAATCGGAGCCGGAGCGGCCGGTCAGACCAGGGCGAAGAGTCCGGCCGGGACAACGCTCTTCGGTCCGGCGGCTGGAGACGCCTCCATCGCAACGCCATCGACCGCATCAGCCGGAGCATCGTCGGCTGCCCTCACCTCAGAGGCATTGCAGCAGGTTGCCCTGCGCGGACACGGATTGGTGCGCCGCATCGTTATCCTCTACGACGACCACACCTTCGAAAGTTACACGCCGTCGGAGCGATAATTCCGGCAACCGGTCGGAACGACTCTGAATATCGCAAACACGGAGGGTTAAAATCGGGCGGAAAACAGGGAAAGAACCCCGTTACATCCTGATTATCCGGGCAGAAAATTCATGCAGGCCAGACATCGGCTCACAACGGTACAGGCATCAATCCGTACAGGATGGGTGCAATCTGGAGGCGATAATAAAAAAGGAGGAAATCGAAATGATTCCCTCCTTTTCATTTTATGGTTACGGGCGCACTTTTCAGATACGAGCCCCGTTCAGACAGTCGATTGCCGCCTCCATCTGTTCGTCCCGACCCTGCATCAACCCCTCGGCAGTCGGTTCGACCACACGGTCAATCTTCACACCGCGACGCTGAGCGTTCAGCCCGTCGGGATAGCAGACACCGAGACCGGTGAGGCTGAATGACGCATAGGGCAGCTGGATGCGCGTTACGTTTCCGTCGGCGCCGGCCGTTTGGCTGCCAATGGTCACGACGCCCGGAATGGTCTGCAGGAACATTGTGAAATACTCGGACATCGACTGCGAGCAGGCATCGACCAACAGCACGACCTGCCCCCGGAAAAGCCGACCGGAATCGGAGCTCCGCTCCGTCGACTCGACCCAACGTACGACGGTTCCCGGAGTGTCGGCCTGAGGCAGCAGCACGGCAACTGCCTCCCGGGCCTCGGGAAAGAGATACTCCGGAAGCAGCTTGTGGATTACATCGTACTCGGCTGGATATGCACGCAGGTCGATAATCAGCTTGTCGTACCTCTTCAGCAGCTCCTCAAGCTCGGGTTCATCGTCGCACGTAAGCGAGCCGATACGGATGCAGGCGATGCCGTCGGCCACCTCTTCGAACGTCGGCTTTTGGGGCGAATACAGATTCGCGTATATCCGTCCGACAAAATGCTCGCCATCGACCGTGGAGAGGGTCGACGTGCGGAGCTCCCCGCGGCTCCGATACTCGAGCTGCACCTCCTCCTTCGCCGTGAGCAGCGATGCATAGGAGCCGTCGCGCATGAGCGCAGCACGGTTGGAGCAGGACATGTAGGGCGCGAGTTCCGCCAAACGTTCGACCGGGCTTTTGCCGTCGATACGGAGAATCTCGTCCCCGACGCGGAAATCATTGGGCACAAGCGTACAGGTGTCCGTAACGAAGAGTCGCTCCCCGGCGAAGCGGCACACGACGGGGACGAAGCGGCCCCCGAAGAGCGGAATAAACCACGAATTGACATGCGAGTCGCACAGTTCGGATACCATGCGGGAGTAGAGCGCCATGAAGTCGACCGAGGAGTCGAATGCCATGGCCGTATAGTCGCGAAGCACCTCGTCCCACGGGCGGTCCGTCAGATTGCGGTTCGGGGAGTAGCTGTCGACGGCGTTCCAGAATTTAGCCACACCGAGCAGTCTGTATGCGATGTCTTCGTCCGGAATATCCGTATATTCCGGCTCGATGTATGAGACGTTGACAGAGGTCTGCTCCACATATCTGTTTTTGCCCGGGTCCGCCTGACGGATTTCAGCCAACATGCGGCTCAGGGGCGCACCCAGCTGCAGCGTGTCGTAAATCCATGCGAAATCGTTGAAGACTTCGCACTTCACGCTGCTGTCGGAACGCATGGAAACAGGTCCCAATGCGGCAATCCACTCCGCGAACACCGCGTTGCGAGCCGAGTCCGGCGCATTTATAATACGGTGCAGCAGCGTGAAATACTCGGCATCGGCATTCAGCGATTTCCTGGCGAATGCCGGATGGTGGTACTTGACAAAGCCCCATATCCGGGCGGCCTGTACCGCCGCGGAGCGCTGCGCGCTGTCGGGCGCCTCGGGGAGTACCAACGCAGCCCGGGCCTCCTCGGTCGAAGGCGATTGAACGGAGCTGCCGCCACAGCATGCAAGGGTCAAGGCCGAAAAGAGAAGTACGGCCGAAGATGTGAACAGGTTCCTTTTCATTGGTCGGAATTATTGCTGTCGAAGATAAGAGTCATGCCCAAAAGAAATCCAAGGATAATTGTAACATCCATCAAATATAGTCATATTTGGCAGGAGATGCAACAGCCAGGGACAACGCAATTCGGCAAAATACGGAACGCCGGAGGGATTCGCAGCAGACGAGGAATGAATTAATATTTACATTATGTTAAATTATTAACGGGTAAATAGGGAATAGCCTACTCGAACCCGACACCGGTCCCTCCGGATTGGCAAACCAGGTGCAGAGAACCCGATGCATTGAAAACCAACACTTTTTTGCCCGAACGTAATCGCGCAAAACGGCTGACGGACACATATATACAAGGAGCATTGCGCGTATAAAATATGGCGCCAGCCGCGGACAGGTAAAGCCCCACAATCCTCACAGCTCAAAACAGACTCATCCACAGCAACATACGCCGCCATTATACGCTCAACAGCGCCCGGTTGCAACAATGAGCATTACACGGTTCAAACTCAAGGAGCTGGAGTGTCCTCACTTGCAAAAGCTCCCTCACCAACCGCGCAAAGGGCTGCTGCAAGCACAAAAACTCCCCTTTCAAACAAAAAAAGCAAAATGTTTTGGTTTATATTATAAACTTATTAATATTAACAAAGAAAGATACGACCTGAACCCCGCATAAAGACCGGACCACACAGCAAATCACCGAATTGCGATAAAAAATGGAAAAATCGAACGACCACCGACAAAGACGAACCGCAGCCATTGTACTCGCTGCAACAGCGGCCTTCATGACCACATTCATTGTCATCTGGTGCGTGAACGGCCCCGAGAAATTTCTGAACTATCTGGGCTTCAGCCGTTCCGGAGAGGTCCTACCCCACGCCTGGCTCCTGGCCGCGGCAACGGCCGCCGGTTACATTGCCTACACGGCCCGCATGATTCCCGAAGTCCGGCAGAATCTTCTCTGTTTCAAAGGTTTGCTCAAATGGCTGGGCATCTATGCCGGATTTGCGGGCGGAATCGTCGAAGAGGCCCTCTTCCGTCAGATGCTGATGGACTGGCTCCAGGGCAACGGAGCGTGCGCGCTGATGCAAATCGTGCTCTCGGCCCTTGCCTGCGGCCAGATACACCTCTCGTGGTCGCTCCTGGGCGGGAACCTGCGTACAGGGGCAGCCTCGGCGGCATCGACCGCGGCACTGGGCCTGCTGCTCGCAGTAGTCTACGTCGCAGCGGGGCGCAATCTGCTGCCTGCCGTGGCGGCACATGTGCTCATCAACCTCTTCGTCGAGCCGTGGCTGATACTGAGCGCCGTCGGAGCCAGCCGCCACGAACCCACCCGCCAACCGCATGAAACACAGCCGCGGCGAAATTGAAGAGGACCTACACCCTATGCGCACAAACCGGGGACACCAGCGATGCAACCGGAAGACATACGCAACCCGGAGTGCGGCAACCGCGGTTTTTTCTTATCTTTGTCGCAAGAAACATCCACCATGAGAAAATACCTCCTTCTACTCGTCACTACCCTGCTGCTGGCCGCGTGCGGCGAAACACCCCGGACGGACGACCGCACGATGGTCGTCTCGATTCTGCCGTTGCGCACTATCATCGGCGGCATCGTCGGCTCTGATTTCGACATCGAGGTGCTTGTTCCCGCCGGAGCGAGCCCCGAAACCTTCGAACCCACGCCGCGCCAGTTCGCCCGCATGAACCGCGCACGACAGATTTTCAGCGTGGGACTCATCGACTTCGAGAACTCGCTGCTCTCGAAGCTCGAGGAGCCCCAGCGCGTCGTCAACCTGAGCCGCGGCATCGAGCTGATTGAGGGCAGCTGTGCACACCACCACGACGGCCACGAACATGCCCTCGGCGTCGACCCCCACATCTGGACCTCGCCGCGCGCACTCCAGCAGATGGCAGCAAACGCCTACGAAGCCATTCATGCCGCCTATCCCGATTCGACAAAATACACGCTTAATTACGGCAAACTGCAGGCGGCCCTGCAACAGCTCGACCGCCAGGTGGGCAGTCGGCTCAAGGCGGCCGGAACGCGCTATTTCCTGATTTACCATCCGGCCCTCACCTACTACGCCCGCGACTACGGCATCCGCCAGGTGGCCATCGAGAACGAGGGCAAGGAGCCCTCGGCCCGAGAGCTGACCCGCATCATCAAACAGGCCCGGGCCGACGGCATCACCCGCATCCTCTACCAGAGCCAGTTCCCGGCATCGGCCGTCGAAATCATCGCCCGCGACCTCAATGCCACGAGCGTCGCCATCGACCCGCTGCGCGAGGATGTCCTGGCGAACATCGCCGAAATCACCGACCAAATCACCGCCCGCCCATGAACCTTGTCTCCATGCGCAACGTGAGCGTCAGCTACGACGGCTACGAGGCGCTCCGCAACGTCAACCTCGACATCGCCGACGACGACTTCATCGGCATCATCGGCCCCAACGGAGGCGGCAAAACCACGCTGGTCAAGGCGATTCTCGGCACGGTACCCTATCGCGGCACCATCACGCTGGCTCCGGAGCTCTTCCACGGCAAGGAGCGGCTGATTGGCTACATGCCGCAGCTCTCGAACTTCGACCGTTCGTTCCCCATTTCGGTGGTCGAAACGACCCTCTCGGGGCTCCAGGGACGCCGCGGCTTCCGCTCCCGCTACACGCGCGAAGACCGCGCCAAGGCCCTTGCGCTGCTCGAGGCTGCGGGCATCGGTGAGGTGGCGCACCACCCGATTGGCGAAATCTCGGGCGGACAGATGCAGCGGGCGCTGCTCTGCCGGGCCATCATCTCCGACCCGAGGCTGCTGATACTCGACGAGCCGGCCAACTTCGTCGACAACAAGTTCGAAAAGGAGCTCTACCACATGCTCCATGAGCTGAACAGCCGCATGGCGATTGTGATGGTTTCGCACGACATCGGAACCATCACAAGCGTCGTCAAGGAGATTGCCTGCGTCAACCGTCAGGTGCACCGCCACCACTCGAACCGCATCACCGAGGAGCAACTGCGCAACTACGACTGCCCGATTCAGCTGCTGACCCACGGCGTCGTTCCCCACACGGTGCTCGAGCACCATCCCGGCGACGGCTGTCCGGACCATGAATAACAAAAAAGGGGCTTGAAAGCCCCTTTTTACTCATTACCAACCCTTAACAAGACCTTATATGATTAATCTTACAAATTATGCTCTAAATGTAAAGGTCGATTCTCCTGCCTTCAAACGCGAAGTATACGAGAAGCGGTTAGACCTAATTGACATTGCACTCGGATGGCCCGGTTCGGCGACAGAAGGCACAATGATTTTCAACAACATATGGGAATACGCGCAAGAATTAAGCTATAAAGTCAGCTTGGGAAAGTACGGAAAAGAGTTCTATGAATCCGGTCAAACCGGCAATAATCAGAAGAATTGTAACGACATGCGCCCTTCAGTACTAAAGGATGGTGTTGTGATTGATTCCGTACGAGGTGGATTCGATGACATTTTCCGCCTCATGGAATCCTGTCTTTCAAAGCCAAACAGCAAAGACCTCCTGGTTGCCTTTGCTACTCTCTTCTATAGGAACGCACTACTAATTGACCACCGCATAGACAACATAGACAACAAGCACTACTATATTTACGAACCACCCCGCCAACTGCTCGACCTGATTTGCTCATCAATATCTTCCTACGAAGGAATTCCGATGGAAGTATATATCCATTTCCTGGATGCCATAGGATTCAATGAGGATGTCAAATATTTCACTCAGGGAAAATTACAAAAGAAGACCGGCATTGGGCGAGAAAACAACATGAAGACCTATACACACGATGCATGTTGTCTGCTCGGTCACACATCCTGGGCTGATTTCATATACAAACTAATAAGGAGCTATGGCGTATCACCCATATCCAATCAGGAGATGGCATCCTTTTTCCCTGAATTGGGTATTGAATGCAATGAGCGTCGGAGAAGAGTCAGGTCAGCAGCATCGACGCCAATATCCATTACCCAAATTATCGACCAATACTTATAGGGCAAATACGACCACCACACAGCACAACTCATTCTATTTCAATCGACGATAAATTTCTGCTCCTATCCTTGTAACAATTCCACACACGAGAGCATTTCCCATAAGGAATGCTCTCTTTGTATCGTTCTGACCTTCGGTATGGCCATCGGGGAACATGTTCAATCGCTCCAATTCCAGAGGAATCAGCCTCCTCAGCCGTCCATTTTCAGGGTCGCGAATTACATGTTTGAAACGGGAAGCCGTAGCACCGCCCTCACTCGTTATAATAGTTCGCGAAGGCTTATCCAAAGCATCTGGGAAAGCCATCCCCCCCTCATTATAAGTAAATTCAAACCCCTCCTTGGTCCTGCGAACTTCATGTTTTGCGCCTTTCAGGTATTCCCATTTGGACAATTCCTGCTCAGGAATGTAGAACTCGTCCTTTACCAAAGCGTGTTCCTTTCCCAACGCCAAAATATCCCCCAAAGTCGTATACGGCCCTGAATAACTGCTCTCCACTCTGACAGACCATACTTGACCATCAATCATAATCCCAGCATTTTCAAATGGTCTGAGTTTATTCTCCGCATTAAATTTCTGACTCAAATCAGCCAAATCATCACCATCCTTTTTCAGTCGAAACGGGAATAGCTGCGCCCCAAACAACCCGTTAACATCCTTATTCACAACCGGAAAAGCCGAAGCAAATACTCCATCGCGAAAAAGCCAGGACGCAGAATCAACAATAGATGAAGCTATCGGACTGCCTTTTCTGTATGCCAAAATATAGGTTCTCCGACGCCGCTGAGGCATTCCATAATCCGCAGCATTAATCACTCGCCACTCAACTACGTAGCCATTATCCGCCAAAGATTGCAATATCACGGCAAAGTCTCTCCCGCGCTGCATTGCTGGAGAAATCAGCAAGCGATCGACATTCTCCAAAAATAATATCTGCGGAGCGCGCTCCCCCTTCTCTCGCACAATCCGTTCAATTTCCCACCAGAGAACACCTTTCTTACCCACAAGTCCTGCAGCCTGTCCAAGATTTCGAGCAACGGAATAATCCTGACAGGGGAAACCTCCACACAACATATCATGGTCAGGGATATCCTCTGTCTTTACCGTTGCAATATCCGCATTTACATGGCCCTTAGAGCCAAAACGAGCTACATAAACCTCCGATGCATGCTGCCTTTTCGTTGCAGGTTCAAACTGATTGCTCCACACCGTATCAAAAAAGTTCTCATCTACCCGATTCAAACCGACTCTGAAACCACCAACTCCAGCGAATAACTCTATTACTTTCATCAAATATCTGTTAAGCAAAGCACAACTACAACGGACAAGTGCTCAAGCCCATGGCATAAGGCTTCGCATATTCTAAGAATAAAGTGTAAAATTACGGATATTTTATCATCAAAACAAATACCGAGGCACCCATGTCTGGCCTCAAGAAATCAGACCTTGTGAATCTGACCTGCGGTTCGTCTCCGGTTATTCGGAAACTCCTCCTTGTTTGGTGTGGCTATCTACACACATGGTGGCACATTAATTCTTCAAGGTCAAGCAGCAATTGCACCTAAAGGCCAGTGACCATCCGTTCGCCTGCCAGCTAGCTGCACCACTCCCCGGCTCGACTCCTCGTTCCAGAGCGGTTCCAGCAACAAATTCAGCCGAACGCCCCCCCGAAAACGAGCCACAAAGCAGACTATTTATCAGTCCGCACAGCATCGCGCCGGTGCCTGTACCATGAGTCAAAGATTGACTCGTGCAGTTGCAAATGGGTTTTGTAGTACTCCATACTCCAGCCCTGCTCCAAGCCGCAATCCGACATATACACCTGCAAGGGCTCCATACCTAAGCTCGCACGCAGTGAATCAACCCGCTCTGCATCCTGCAACGGCACCAGATAATCGCCCCCACCTTTGGCTATCCGTTGAGTACCATAGATTTGCCGCTCGCCCCGATTCATGAGACATCGGTCCGTGAGAAAGGCGTATTGCCACCCCTCGGCCGCACCGCTTTGGACCGCATCTCTCAGAACCGGCAGGTACTTATTTTGAATCAACGAGTCCTGAGTGTGCTGTATACACAGGAACAGAGCCTCGTTGGCTTCATAGCCGACCTCCTCAGGGGCAAGCCAACCGTATCGGTCAATAATTTCAGCGACACGGCTGGCATTTCGGCAGTCTATCTGCTCCATCATCCGCCTGATTTGGGAGACATCCCTGTCCTTCTTCCGGGCATCGAGCAGCAGCAACCGAATTCCCTGGTCCATGTTTCTTATCCCGGTCAACTCCATGGCGATGGAATATAATTCGGCATTATAGGTTCTCTCATACGCATCGGGCAATCGGTCGCAGGTTCTGCCAAACGAAGCAGTATCGCCCTGTTCAAGATAAAAATAGCAGCTATCTGCCACATCAGAAAAGCTTTGCGCGTTCAGTCTGAGCGTTGTGAACGCAAGCAGCACCGCCGCATAGAAAATAGGCTTCATGCTCATGTATGCTAAATCAATACAAGTCTAAAAACTGATAGAAACAGAGTGCAAAGATAGCATTTTACACTTTACACCGAAACCGAAGACCGAAGACCAACGCCCGCCTTCCGCGCGCCGTTCGCCTATGGGCACAAAAAAAGGTCAGACCTTGTGAGTCTGACCTTGAAGAGGCGGCTACCTACTCTCCCACGGGAGAACCGCAGTACCATCGGCGTAAGTGAGCTTA